>CAWCVU010000012.1:0-70728 GCA_963798975.1 uncultured Gammaproteobacteria bacterium | reverse complement strand
TAATCTTTATGATCTCTTTGTATTATGTAAAAAAACACCCATGGCTAAATTTTATTCAAACATCTACCAATACCTTAAAAGCAAGGCGGCAGATGAAGAATATCAATTTGTTACAGTGGGCGTTTTAGCTCTCATCGGATTTCCAACTTTTTACCTTGTTTGGCATAGTTTCCCCGGGGAGTCCTATGAAAACTTACCTTTACGATTGATTGCAACATGTTTAGGGTTGCTGCTAGCCTTAAAAAACTATTGGCCTGATGATTTAAAGCCCGATACCTCCCTATTTATTGGTATGCTTTTCTATTATATATAATGCCCTTTTTCTTTACATTTATGTTGTTGAAAAATGACGCTTCAGTTACTTGGCAACTTAATACCTTATTAGCCTTTATTTTATTAATGATTGTTGTTAATTGGTTTATGTTTACGGTTTTGTGCATTGTTGGCGTTACCACAGCTGTTTCATTATATTTTTTAACAACTCCTGCACCTGTTTTTAATGATAACTTCACAGTAACCGTGATAAATATTATAGCTATGCTTATTTGTTGTATATTTATATTGCGCAAAAAAGATAAAATCCAAAATGAAAAATTCGAGGCCTTGAACTCATTTGGATCTACAGTCGCCCATGAGTTGCGGACGCCTTTGAGTGCTATTCGGAATGGTGTTGAGGGGATAAAGGTTTATTTACCTGATTTGGTTGATGCGTATAAGAAGGCGCGGGAGGCGAATTTATCGGTTGAGCATATTCGGAAAGATCAATTGGCTAGTTTAGAAAAGTGTGTAGGGAATATCGAAGCAGAATCAAATTTGGCTAATTTAACTATTAATATATTGCTGGCTAATGTGCGGCAGTCGAAGTTGGCACAAAGTGAGGTTAAACGGTTTTTGGCGAGTGCTCTAGTGGGTGAGGCATTAGAGCGGTATCCAATGCCAAGTGAGCAACGGGTGTTGATACATGTGAATAACGAGCATGATTTTATGATTCAAGGAGATGAAGAATTATTAACACACGTGGTATTTAATTTGTTAAAAAATGCATTATATTATATTGAGGCTGCACAAAAGGGTGAGATTACGATTTGGTTTAATAGTGATGATAAGGATTTTCATCATATTCATTTCAAAGACACAAGCCAGGGTATTACACCGGAAGATTTACCGCGTATTTTTGATAGATTTTATACGCGTAGATATCATGGAACAGGTATCGGTTTGGCTTTTTGTAGAACGGTAATGCGTGTGCATAAAGGTAATATTATTTGTCAGTCAGTTCTGGGTGAGTATGCAGAATTTATTATAAGTTTCCCTAAAATCGAACAGGAGATTGCATGAATATTCCATGTTGTTTTTTCCCTACAAAAATTATTTTCCTAGATGATGATCCTATGTTTTTAACCACGATGAATTCAGCTAGGTAAGTATAATATTCTTAAATTATTTAAAGCGCCTGAGGAATTAATTAATTATCTATCGTTGAAAGCGATCCATTTATGAAACGTTGTGTGCATCGCCCCGAGGAAGAAAACGAGATCGCAGAATTATTGATTTAGATATTCCTGCTATTCATCGAGAAATTTATAATTCCAAAAGATTTTTAGAAAATACTGTTTTAGTCATTGATTATGCAATGCCAGTTATGCATGGCATGGAAGTGTGTAAAGAACTTAGTCATTTGCCGATTAAAAAACTGATGTTGACAGGAGAGGCGGATGATAAATTAGCAGTACAAGCGTTTAATCAAAAACTGATTAATAAATTTATACGTAAAGGTGGTCCGCCTACAGTCGTAGCGAGTGCTATTTCGAACTACAAAAGAAATATTTTGCTGATTTATCAACCATCATTGTTGATGGCTTAACAAAGAATCCTGAATACCCGCCGTCTTGCTTGAATGATCCTATTTTTATAAATTTCTTTGAAGAATTTTGTCAAAAACAAAAATATACTGAATTTTATTTATTAGATGCTATGGGTAGCTTTTTATTTTTAGATGATGAGGCGAATCCTACTTTTTTAATTGTAAAAGATGAAGAAGGTATGCAGGCGGATTATGAAATGATGGATATGAATGATACGCCCATTCATAATGATTTATTAATGGCTGTAAAAAATAAAGAAAAATTATTATATTTTTTTGATAGAGTTGCGCAAAAGACAGATCCCAATACTTGGGGAATAATATATGCATGTGGCTAAAAAATTAGAAGGCAGAGAAAATTATTATTATACTGTGGTTACAGATGCTAATCTTTATGATATTAAACGGGATAAGATTTTATCTTACGGGGATTATTTGCGGAGTTTATAAGCTCAACATACGTCGTAACCAAATCACTTTCGCAGCACTGACTAATTCAATGTCATATATGGTCGGCTTTGCCACTTGCGCGCGTGGATTAATGCAAGTGAGCGTATAATGATTGGGTAATTCACTGCGTCGTAATTCTCTGACTAATAATTCTCCCTCAATCGTCATCACGATGCATTCATGGCCAATTAAACTTTCAATCGCTAGTCCATAACAGCGTACACCGGCAACATGATCCCCTATTTTAAATTGCGGCCACATGCCATCATCTGTAATGATACTATCGATGGCTTCTTTATAATGTTGATAGAATAAAGCTAACTCTTGATTAATTAAGCTTTGTTCTGATTCTATTGGATGGGGTGAAGTAGGCAATAGTCCCGAATCGGTATATAGCGCTTTATCAACGGAAGGACCAGGACCGCTGCCCTGCATTAACCACTCACTAGCGCAATAAATGCCACTGCTTTGCAAAGCTTTAATTAAACGTTGAGCACCTTTTTGCGTTAAGCCATTACCATGAACATCTTCCCAATGTTGCAAAGTGCCGGGTGCTACGCCATAACGCTTGGCAAACTCCCGCCGTGAAAGACGGGTCATTTTCCTTAAACTTTGCACGCGTTTGGCACGTGCGATTTCTTGGCTGGTTTTATCTGGGTTATCCATAAAATTAACCTGTGCGTCTTAGCTTACATAACAAAGCGTTAATATCGACTTGAATCAATTACTCAAAATATGGTCTAATTTAGTATAGTCAATTATAACGTATTTATGCAGTAACGGAGAATAAAATGCAGGTAAAACTTAAAAATCAAGTACTTGAGCGAGCCCCTTTTTCAGGCGAGCTTATTCATCAGGATAATCCAAGCGCCAATATTTGGGAAGTTCTTTTAGCTGAATTATACGAGCTGGGCTTTACGCAAAAGGCAATTTCCGAGAAAAGTAACATCTCGATTCCCACCCTTAAACGACTGGAAAAAAGTCGCGTTCATCCTTCCCCTGCAACATTTAGCAAATTATTGGCTTTTTATTGCAGCGTGGCGACCACCTTATGAAAAGAAATATTATTTCCTTAAGTCCCGAGCAGCAAATCGGACATATTTATGTAGTGGATTTGCAAGCGTGTGAGCATACCTACGGCTGGGTACTGACCGCTGTGGTCCTGCACCAAAAATCCTTTATTGGTACAGCCTTGAAGTTTCCACAATGCACTTCAGCTGCAACATTTAAAATTAAATCCCTAGCACTGCACAATCAAACTTTATCTATCCACCAAGCATTGATCGACGGCAAACGCGTTTACGCCGAAGTGGGATTCAACCATTTGGCACTTATCGAAGACGCCACGCAAGAGGGCATACCCAAAACGGAGGGTGAATTGGTGGAGTTTAATCATGTGGTGGTGGAGTATCGGAGTATAATCCCTCGTTGATATACACATCATTTTTGATATAATGTGTATAGGAGGCCTATATGAAACGTACCAATATTGTTCTTGATGAAAAGTTAGTCAAAGCGGGCTTGAAGGCCACGGGACTGAAAACCCAACGTGAGTTGGTTGATTTTGCTTTGCGTGAATTATTACGTTTGCATCGGCAAAAAGATTTTTTAAAATACCGTGGCAAGATCGTGTGGGAAGGTAATTTAGAAGAATCTAGACAAGGAAGACATTTTGATGATTTTAGTTGATACCAGTGTATGGATAGCTTATTTTTCTAATGAGGAAATACCGCATGTTGATTTTTTAGATCAAATGATACGAGAGCGAGAAATTTATATTTGTGGCGTTATTATCACAGAAATATTACAAGGGCTTAAGGAAGAGAAAACATATAATGAAATAGCCACACTACTAAAATCTCTTAAGTACCTTGAAGTCTCTTACGAGACCTATGAGCATGCAGCAAATATTTATAGAAAATTGAGAGTTAAAGGTATCACGATTAGAAAAACAATGGATTGTATTATTGCTGCCATTGCACTTAAAAATAATATGGAATTATTACATCTGGATAGAGATTTTAATGAAATTGAGAAACATTGCAATCTTAAAGTTGTGCATTTTCCTTTGCATTAGTTATTTACAATTTCTTCGCCAAGTCCAGCACTTCTAATTTATTTTCACCGTTTAGGGTGATATGGCCAACCTTTCGGCCAAGGCGTGGGGTTTTATTATAGGTGTGATAATGAGCGCCAGGGATGGTTAGGATTTTTTCGATTTCGGGCATGTGGCCTATGCAATTATGCATCAGGCTAAAACCTTTGGGTTTAGTGCTGCCTAAAGGCAAATTACAAACAGCGCGGATGTGTTGTTCGAATTGACTCGTATCTGCACCTTCGATGGTCCAGTGGCCAGAATTATGTACGCGCGGCGCACATTCGTTGGCAATTAATGTGTTATTAGCAATAAAAAATTCTACTGTAAATACGCCGACATAATTTAAATGTTTTAATAAATTTAATACCTGTGTTTGAGCAAGTTCAGTTAACGGATGTTTGTAAGGCGCTTGTGAAATACGCAGGATGCCGTTTTGATGTTCATTGCGGGTCAACGGATAAAATTCTGTTTGACCACTTAAATTACGAGCGGCAATGAGCGAGACTTCCATTTCAAAGGGAACGAAAGATTCTAAAATAAGTGATTGTGTACCTAATTGCTCCCAGGCTTGTTCTAAATCTTGATCGCAATTAATCACGGCCTGACCTTTGCCGTCGTAGCCGTAAAAACGGGTTTTTAAAATACAAGGAAACCCCAACTGTTTTGCAGCTTGTTTTAAAGATTCTAAAGAATCTATGGGAAAAAATTCAGCAGTATTAATATCAAGACTGCGAAATAATTGTTTTTCTTGTAAACGATCTTGCGCGATGGCCAGGGTTTCAACCGATGGATATAAAGGTTTTTCTGCAGCCATTTTTTTAGCAAATTCAATGGGAATGTTTTCAGTTTCTATCGTGATAATATCAACGTGTTCAATAAATTTTTTTATGGACTTCTCATCGTGTTCATGACAACGATCAACTTGCGTCACATCGCCAGCTGGATTTTCATCTGCAAAACTTAAACAATGTGTTTTAATGCCAAGAGGATAAGCGGCCAATGCCAGCATGCGTGCGAGCTGCCCAGCGCCGAGTATACCAACTGTTTTCATGTGTTTGAACCCAGTGATTTTTGTGTCTCTAATACCCGTTGTGTTTGTTGTTTGCGAAAATCATCGAGTGCTTTTGCAATTTCTGGATATTGTAAGGCTAAAATACTGGCGGCTAACAGTCCGGCATTTTTTGCGCCAGCTTTACCTATAGCCAGCGTACCGACAGGAACGCCGCCTGGCATTTGTACTATCGATAATAAAGAATCTAAGCCATTGAGCGCATGTGTTTGCACGGGCACACCTAATACGGGTAAGGCAGTTTTTGCCGCTATCATACCGGGTAAATGGGCAGCACCGCCCGCACCGGCAATAATGACGTGGATACCGCGACTTTTTGCATCTTGTGCAAATTCAAATAATAAATCCGGTGTTCTATGCGCAGAAATCACCTGTGCTTCATATGGGATTTGTAAGCTTTCAAGCAAGAGGGTGGCTTCTTGTAAGGTATCCCAATCGCTATGAGAACCCATGACCACGCTAACCAGCGGTTTAATATTTGACATAGTTTTTACCCTTAAAAGCTCTATTATACGCTAATTTGTAACCAATTCTCTAAAATTATCTGCGCGGCCATGCCATTGACTTGGCTAGGCGTTAAGGATTTATAGCCACCGGCGCTAAATAAACGCTCACGGGCTTCTTTAGTTGTTAAGCGTTCATCAATAAAATGAATAGGTAATTGATAATGCTCTTTAAGCCCCTTAGCAAATTCACTGACGTGTTCTGTGAGTGGTTGTAAGCTGCCATCCATATTTAAGGGCCAACCAACAATTAAGGCTTCAGGCTGCCATTTTTTCAATAATAAATCTAATTGTTGCCATTGAGGTAGCCCTTGGCGCGCGGCAATGGTCCCGCCGGCGGTGGCGGTGCGCGTAGATTTTTGTCCTACCGCATAACCAATATGACGCATGCCAAAATCAAATCCTAAAAAAATACCACTGTGTAAGATTTCAGGCATGACCTGCTTCACAACTTAAACGTTCAAGATCAACGCCAATTAATTCAGCAGCTTTATGCCAGCGTTCATGATGTGGACAGCCAAATAAAATATAAGGATCACTGGGGGTACTCAGCCATAAATTATTGCGCATTTCTTCTTCGAGTTGTCCGGGTAACCAACCGGCGCAACCCAAAATAATCAAAGCTTCATCAGGACCTTCGTGTGCAATCATGGCTGCTAAAATATCGCGCGATGTAGTTAAGCCTAGATTTTCATTAATGGTAACGGTGGATCGCCAATGACCACTCGGGCGATGCAAAATAAAACCATGTTCTTTTTTAAGTGGGCCGCCCCGCAAAACTTTTTGATAGAGCAAGGTGTCATCTTCTATTTTCAATTCAAAATGTTCTAAAATTTTTGCAAAAGGCAGATCCGTAGGGTGATTAATAATCAGACCCATGGCGCCGCCGACATTATGCTCTACTACTAAAATCACACTGTGAAAAAAGGGTGGTTCTTGTAGATTAGGCATCGCTATTAGAAAATGATCAGTTAAACTGTAGTTCATGCGAGTTTTCCTTCGATTTTATCTAATAATAAATCGGCTATATGCAAATCATACCATTTATCGAGTTCACGTATACAGGTGACACTCGTGACATTTATTTCCGTTAAGTAATCCCCGATGACATCAAGGCCAACAAATAATTGGCCTTTTTCGCGCAATATCGGCCCAACAGCCGCACAGATTTCGCGATCCCGTGGTGTTAATTCACGCCCTTCACTGCTGGCGCCGGCGGCTAAATTACCACGAAAATCGCTGGGTTTTGGAATGCGTGCGAGTGCATAGCGAAGTGGTTCACCGTCGATCATTAAAATCCGTTTATCGCCTTTAGCAATTTCAGGAATAAAACGTTGTACGCAACATAAACGTTGACCATATTCGGTGAGCGTCTCAATCACGACATGAATATTAGGATCGCCCGCATCCATTTTAAAAATCGATGTGCCGCCCATGCCATGCAAAGGTTTTAAAATTATTTGTTGATGGGTGTTAATAAAATCATGAATAGTGGCCGCCTGCGCGCTGACCAAAGTGGGTGGACAATATTGAGGGAACCAATTGATAAACAATTTCTCATTGATATCGCGCAGGCCACTGGGTTTATTGACCACTAGCACGCCCTGCTGTTCAACTAATTCTAATAATAAAGTCGTGTACCAATACATTTGTTCCACTGGCGGATCCACCCGCATTAAAATAACATTCAAAGTGGCTAGATTAATGGCCTTCGTAGGAGCCTTTTCAAAATAATGGTCTTTATTATTAAAGACTTTTAAAACAGAAGCATTGGCATAGACCTGGCCTTGCAGGCAGGATAAGTCCTGCATTTGCATATAATAAATCTCCCAGCCACGGGCTTGCGCGGCCAGCATCATAGCCAGCGTACTGTCTTTAGCAAAATGGATGTCTTCTATAGGGTCCATAATGACCCCAATTTTAATTGGCATGGTCGATCCTTTTAAGGATAAAAGACTATATTACCCGTTTGGCGCTCATTTTAAAACGTTAAATATCGCCCAATTGCGATTGTAAGATACTCATAGCCACTAATGCAGCGGTCTCAGTACGTAAAATGCGGGGTCCAAGCACCAGGGCCTGAAAATCATGATGGTGGGCTTGTTGTGATTCAAAGGGCTCAAAACCACCTTCAGGGCCGACTAATAAAGTACAATGCCGTATATCGTGTGGAATTGATTCAAAACCTTGTTGCGCTTGGTGCGATAAAATAAATTTTTGTCCCTCTGCAATTTCTGTAAATATTGCAAACTCGGTAGGTTCATGAATTTTTGTAATCTGATTACGTCCACATTGCTCTGCAGCACTGATGGCTACTTGTTGCCAATGTGCCAAACGTTTTTCACGTCGATCTTCATCCAATTTAACATTACAGCGCGAAGTAAAAAGCGGTGTAATTTCGTGCACGCCCAGTTCAACCGATTTTTGAATAATAAAATCCATTTTCTCGCCACGCGCAATACCTTGTGCTAAATGAATTTTAAGGGGGGATTCACGGCTATGAAATATTTTTTTATCAATAATCACAAACGCAGTACGCTTATCTCTAATTTCTAATTTACCAAAATACTCATGATTATCGCCATTGAATAAAATAAGCGAATCATCAGTTCTTAAACGCAGCACACTCACCACATGCCGCATCGCTTCTGGCGATAATTGTACGGATTTATCGATGGGGGTGTTTTGGTAGATTCTTGGGATTTGCATGGTTAAATAACAGTACGATGTCCTAGCACTATTCCTTCAGCGGAAAGGTCTTCATCTAAACTTCCCCAGTGGATACTCGTGCCTAGGCCAATTAAAGTGTAATCTTCCTGCTGTTGTTTTGCGGCATTTTTTAAGCGAGGATAAAATTCTAAAGGAGTATATACTTCACGTCCATCACTTAGACGTACGTCAATTGCTTCATCAGTGAAAAAAACACTGGTCGCAATAAAATCATGATGCTTATTTCTTGAAGAATTCATCCCATTTCCTTTTTAGAAAAATTTCATGGTCTTGTACTCATTTTACTGCATTGCCTAGCTCTTTTGCAGTCATGCCTATATTACATGCTAATACAACAGGTTTTAAACAAAATTTAGCAGCTGCATACCCCTATTGTACATGGACATGAGCAGGTTTGCCATCTTCATGTGCATAAAAAAATACGATACCAAGGTCCGCCCAGAGCAAGCCCTGAAACGCTATAGTCCTAGTATTTATTTCTGATATGTAGTGTAACTTTGCTGATAAGAGACTGATATTTCAAAGGCAGGGACTTTATTTTGTTTTTTGGAAAAAGCATACAAAAATGTTACGCTGGGCTTAAGAGGGATCGTAAAATTATTTTGCAGGGTTTGGGTAAACATTTTCAAAGTAAATAAGCCTGCAAGGGATGGGATGGGATTTTTTTTAATGAGATGATACAGCACCAATGAAGCTAGCAATTTTATAGGCCAAAGCGGGAATGATTCATTTTTGGCGGGCGCCAATGTGCTTGGAAAAAATTGATAATAATAATGATTGCCAAGTAGGCGCATGTGATCGATGCCATGCGCGGGCGAACAGCGTTGTCGGACTAAATCTTGTTCTTGACTTTGAATAATTTTTTTTATTCGATCTAACTCGTGATTTAGTGTAACAAACGCTAAACCTGTTGATTTTTCCTTTATAAAACGATAAAGCGCCATCCAGGTTTTTTCTTTTAACGGTGGTCGAAAATAAGATTTTTGGGTGTATAATAAATTTTGTTTTTGCAGATCTGTTTTTACCATCCAAGATTGATTTTGTAAATACGTACCCCATTCTTGTAAGTGTAGTAATTCCTGTTGCATATCAAAAAGAGTGGTTAAATCAGCCGCGGGCCATAGTTGTGGCAAATAAGTGCTAGCACAGGCATATGCGATATCATCTTGTATATTCGATGAAATCAAAGAAATATTCCCCCCCATTTTTTTTTGCGCAACCGCAATTTGTTGCGAAACCCTTTCACGCAAATGCTGACAGGTAGCCAAGGTTTTAGCTAAATCATCACTCTCATTTTTTTGAAAATCTTGATCTAAATAGGCACGAGAAGCAGCATGAAGGCATAAATAGGAAACCGATAATTCAGGTTTTAAGACAATATATTGTTTTTCAACAAAAGTTAATAAAGAAAACAAAACCTCACGCTCACGCATGAGTTGCTTAAACACTTTTTGATCAGCTTCCGTCATAGAAATAGTTCCATGCAAAATCGGTTACTGGGCATCTGCTTATATTAAGCGTAGCCTAAATTTGATTAATAATAAATAGGAGACTTCTATCCATGGTATTTCCTTTTAATATAGTGATCCAAGGAAAGCTTGCCGCCGCCATAAAATAAAATGGTGGTGAGTAATAAGGCCCAGTAGGTGTGTTCGATGTAACCGGGATAGGTGTATTGAATCACGCCGGTCATGATTAATAAGGCTAATGCGGCAAAGCGTGTTCCAAAACCTAGAACGAGGAGTACGGGGCATATTAATTCTGCACTTACGGCTAAATAGGCTGCAAGTTCTGGAGGAAGTAGTGGTACGTGGTAATCTTGTGCAAATAAAGCGACTGCGCCAGACCAATTGCTAATTTTGGTGAGTCCTGAATGGAAAAAAATTTGGGCGATCAAAAGCCGCATTAAGAATATAATGACGGGCATACCGATGCGCTCAAGTTTTTCTGTTATGTTAAAATAAAATTGTACAAGTGTGTTCATAAAATCTCTCCAATGAGTTGATGCTTAGTTTGTAATTTTTTGAGTCAATAAAATCCAGGCTCATTTTTTTATCAAAAATGGCCTGGTAAAATTATTTTGCGTTTACTTAAGAGGCAACATCAATATTTGATTTTATATCAGAAGATACACCTGAGAAATCGCCCGCATTAATTTTTGCACATTGACCTTTGGGCACTTCAATAAAAGCTCCTGCTTCACCGGCTTTATTTTGCCCGGCGCAGGAATGCACTCCTTTAACCGCACAATCACTTTTATTGGCTTTAACAAGGTTTTTACCATTTTTATCAACCACGACACATTGCTCCATTTCAGCACTGGCCAGGGCCAAACCTGAATTTAAGGCTAATGCTGCGGTCACAGAGGCTAAGATACTTAATTTTTTCATGATGAGGTCTCCATTTTTTTTAAACTATAGCAGCTTTTTTCACCCCTTGTTGCGCAACATTTATCATTTGGCTAATTTCATCGCAAGTGATGACATAGGGCGGCATAAAATAAACCGTATGACCGATAGGTCTAATCAGCATCTCGTTTTTTAAGGCATATTGATAAACGTTTAAACCGCGACGGTTATGGTTATCGATTAGGTCAAAGGCAGCAATTAGGCCTAATTGGCGAATGTTTTTAATGTGTGGGTCACTCCGTAACGGTTCTAAACACTTTGCTAAATGTTGACTTAAGATTTTATTTTTTTCTAAAATATTTTCTTTATCGAAAATATCAAGCGTTGCTAGTGCTGCGCTAATGGCTAAAGGATTACCTGTATAACTGTGTGAATGTAAAAAGCCCTTGCCGGATTCGTAAGTATCATAAAAAGCTTGGTATATTGATTCTTTGGTTAATACGCAAGATAAAGGCAAATAACCGCCCGTTAAGCCTTTTGATAAACACATAAAATCAGGCAGGATATCCGCATGTTCACAAGCAAACATTTTTCCGGTGCGACCAAAACCAACGGCTATTTCATCGGCAATAAAATGAATATTATAACGCTCACAGGCTTGGCGTAATAATTTCAAATAATGCGGATCGTAAATACGCATATGTCCTGCGCATTGAACCAGCGGTTCGACGATCAGTGCACAAATTTCATTCTGATGTTGTGCAAGCAATTTTTCTGCACGCGCAAGGGACTCTTCTGAATCTGGCACGGGAATAGCAATTGTTTCTGGTAATAAAGGTGCAAATATTTCTTTATATAAGCCCAAATCACCAACAGCCAGCGCCCCTAAAGTCTCCCCATGATAACCATTTTCCAAATGCGCAAATTTTATTTTTTTAGTTTGCCCCAAATTTTGCCAGTATTGAAAACTCATTTTTAAAGCAATTTCAACAGCACTAGAGCCAATCTCGGCATAAAAACAACGATCTAAATTTGTCATTTGGGTTAGACGTTCTGCAAGTTCTATCGCGCCTTTATGCGAGAATCCCGCAAAAATCACATGTTCTAATTGATCCAGCTGTTGCTTAATCGCATCATTAATTTTAGGATTGGCATGCCCAAATAAATTTACCCACCAGGAACTAATGGCATCTAAATAACGATGGCCTTCATAATCATAAAGCCATACGCCTTTACCATTTTTAATGGGAATTAAAGGCAAGAATTCGTGATCTTTCATTTGTGTACAAGGATGCCATAGGACATTAAGGTCACGCTGGGCTAATTCTGATTTGGTCATAGGGCCCCGCACATATCAAAATTCCCCCCAGATGCCGAGAAAGTTAAAATAAGCGATAATGATATAAATAATCCTTTGATAGTCATAGTATTTCTTATTAAAATAAAACATTTTTTGTAATTTTTTAAATCACGCATTCGTAGTTTAAGCACATTTTTAGCTGCTTATCATGTGCGCTTTATCTACGCGCTCCCAAGTAAAATCAAGATCATCGCGACCAAAATGGCCGTAGGCGGCGGTTTTTTGGTAAATGGGGCGTAAGAGATCGAGGGTTTTAATAATGCCTTTGGGGGTTAGGTCGAAATGTTCAACAATTAATTTTGTTAATTCACCATCTGACATTACGCCGGTACCGAAGGTGTTTACAGTAATTGATACGGGTTCTGCGATGCCGATCGCATAAGCGACTTGGATTTCACAGCGTTTTGCTAGTTTTGCGGCGACTATATTTTTTGCGACATAACGTGCAGCGTAGGCTGCAGATCGATCGACTTTTGTGGGATCTTTTCCTGAAAAACAACCGCCGCCGTGGCGGGCCATGCCGCCGTAAGTATCAACAATAATTTTTCTACCTGTTAAACCGCAATCGCCCATGGGGCCGCCGATGACGAAACGACCGGTGGGATTAATATAATATTTTGTGTCTTTTAACCACTCGATGGGGAATATGGGTTTAATGATTTCTTCGATGACGGCTTCTTTTAATTGTGCGTGTTCAATATCAGGATCATGTTGTGTAGATAAAACAATGGCGCTTACATGTGTAGGTTCATTATTTTGATAATTAAAAGTCACTTGTGCTTTGGCATCGGGGCGCAGCCAAGGTAAAACCTGTGTTTTACGTAAATGCGCTTGACGTTCCATCAATCGATGCGCATAGGTAATAGGTGCGGGCATTAAGACATCGGTTTCATCTGTGGCATAACCAAACATCATGCCTTGATCGCCGGCGCCTAATTGATGTTCAGTGGTTTCATCGACACCTTTAGCAATGTCAGGGGATTGTTTGCCAATCGCGGTTAATACGGCGCAAGAGTCGCCGTCAAATCCTAAACCAATATGGTTATAACCAATATCATTAATGACTTTACGGGTTAGTGCTTCAATGTCTACCCAAGCATGCGTGGTAATTTCGCCACCGACTAAAACCATTCCCGTTTTGACCATCACTTCGCAAGCTACGCGTGCTGATTTATCTTGAGAAAGTATGGCATCTAACACGGCATCAGAAATTTGATCGGCAATCTTATCAGGATGTCCTTCGGACACGGATTCAGAGGTAAATAAAGAGTTGGTCAGCATGATTTTTATTCTCTTGGTAACAAGGCCGAGAGCTTATCATATTTTATTAGGCCCAGTCATGTTTGAATTGCTCAAAGGTAGGTATTCATCTAGAATGATTTTTCTTACAACTTAAGGATAAGTGAAATGTCAGATAGCTATACGAGTTTGTCTGCGGAACATAGGGATTATGCGGCCAATTCATATCCCGGGAACCATCGCTTTACTATCAGTAAAGCCGGAGAATTAAAACCCAAATGTAAATTAGCGGTACGTCATCGCAAAATACGTCAATATTATCCACCCCAATTTACCAGCTTTCTTGATTTAAGTTGTAACAAAGGTTTTTTTGTGTTTGCTGCCAGTCAAACGGATCACAGCACGCGCAATTTAGGCATCGATATTCATCCCTATGATATTGAATTTTGCACGCAATTAAAAAAACATTTAGCTAATGATCAAGTCAAGTTTGCGCGCTTGCAATTACATGAGCTTGCCGATGCCATTGATACTTTCGGCGGACCTTTTGATACGGTGCTTTTGATTAATACCTATCAATATTTATATTTTGGTTCAAGTCGTGCGCCCGAGAGTTATCGTGATCATGAAGTCATCTTTGAACATTTACGTCGCATCTGCGCAAAGCGCATCATCTTCAATAATCGCATCGACCTAGATATTTGCCAAGATTATCTGCGCGATGCAAATCCCCTGGAAGGCACAAACTATAATCAAGAAAAAATCAAAGCCGCTGCTGCTAAGCATTTTAACATCACCGAACAAGGCAAAATGGGCGTTTGCCCGCTTTGGTTATTGGATGTTAAGTAATAAAGGCAAACATTTCCTGCAATATCTCACATAGTTTTTGGGCAATAGTTTGTTCAATATGACCTAATTTTTTTAATAATCGTTTTTTATCAACGGCTCGCATGTGATCTAAAAGAATTAATCCTGACTGATCTTGAAAATGACATTTTATTCTCGTTGGAAATTCGAATCCTTGAGTTGTTAAAGGTGCTACCAAAACTGTTGATAGAGCGGACATTTCTTCTGGCGAGATGATGACACAGGGACGTGTTTTTTTAATTTCTCGTCCAATTGTAGGGTCAAGAGAGACTAGCCATACATCAAAACGCCGGAATACAGCATTATTTATCATGATCATCCTCATCCTCGGTTAATGTGCTATCTAACCATTCTTGATCTACATCAAGGGAGCCTGTTTTTAACGTGGCTTCGATTTGTTCTGCCCATCCTGCGCGTGCTTTTTTAACCGGCTTAATGAGCAGGCCGTTGTCCATGGGGACAAAAGTAAGCTCATGTCCTTCAAGACCTGCTTGTTCAATAAGGGCCTTGGGGATAATGACCCCTCTTGAGTGGCCAATATTTCTAAGTTTGACAGACATACTAATCTCCGAAAATGTTATATCAAAATTATAACATTGGGGTGGCCTATAGTCCAGATGCGCGTGCTTCATCATCAAATCTCCTCTTTTACTATCGTTGGCGTTACAAAAATTAATAATTCATCTCTATCTTGTAATTGATGTTGGTCTTGAAATAAATGGCCCAGTAAGGGGAGCTGGCTTAGAAAGGGGAGGCGTTGAATGCTGTCGGATTCGGTGCGTGAATAAATGCCGCCTAATACGATGGTTGCGCCGTTATCGACTAAGACTTGGGTGGTGATGGATTTTGTATCGATGGTGGGCTGGCCGCTTTCGGTGAAATGGCCTAAGACATCTTGCTTTACATCTAATTGCAAAATTATTTTATCATTGGGCGTAATATGTGGGATAACACTTAATTCTAATACGGCGTCGCGAAAGCTGACACTGGTTGCGCCGCTGGATGTGGATTCTTCTACGGCAATTTGTTTACCTTGGCGGATAACCGCTTCGCTTTGATTAGCTGTAATTAATCTAGGGCTTGCGATGACTTTAGTTTTATCTTCACTTTCTGAAGCAGAAATTTCTAAATCAATTAAAATATCACCCGATAATTTTGCGATGGCTAAACCCGATGAGCTTGTAGTGGTGCTGGGTAAGTCATAACTAAATAATGCTGCACTGTGTGTTGAGCTGATATTAAAATTAATCCCTAAATCTCGGGTAAAACTGTGTTTGGCATTGATAATGCGTGCTTCTATCATCACTTGTTGTACGGGAATATCCAGCTCGCGAATCAGTTGATAAATAGCCGGCAAGGCTTTGGGGATATCTTGTAATATTAAAGTATTGGTGCGCAGATCTACACTCACTTGCCCTCTGTCAGAGAGCAGGGAATTATCTTTTGATTTAATTAACTCTGCCAATGCTTGAGCTTTTGCATAATGAATCCGAATATAATCGGTTTTTAACGCTTGCAGCGTTTGGTTATCAATTAACTGATCACTTGGGGCAATATAAATCACACCATTGATTTCTTGATAATCTAAACCTGAAGGTTGCAAAATAGCCAATAAGGCATCGGGCCAGGGGACTTGATTTAAATTGACACTGACTTCGCCTTGAACGGCTTCATTAAGACTCATATTCAAATGCACCAGTTTTGCAAATTGTTGTAAAACATCGTGAATATTAGCTTTAACTAAATGCAGCGAAATATGGCCGTTTTCATAAGTCATTTGCGTGTTTTGATTTTTTTGATGCAGATCATAGGCCAATGCAAAAGGATCGCGTGCACTATGAGCGTTCAGGCTTAACATACATAAAACAAATACGAGTAAAAATTTATTCATGTTGATCATTTAATATAATATGTAAATTCAGGATGGTTAATAGGCTGTGTGCTTGTTTTTTAAGTTGCAAATCGGTTAATAAAAAATATGGACTGCTCGTTAATAAATCAAGAAATTTTAATAAAGCCAGATACTCACTGTTCAAGGTAAGCGTGATGCTTTGCTCAACATGAATATGGGTTAGGCTTACGTTCGATTGCTTGACTTGAGCGTCGATAGTTCCAAATACGCTATCTACTTGTTCTAGAGGCAAGCCTTTAGCGCGCAGCAGCTCCCATTCTTGGCTTAATTGCTGCAATTGATGTTGATAGTGTGCTATTTTAGCAATATCAGATTCTTGTTTGTTTAATTCGCTGGTCAAACGATAGTGTGTTAGCTTTTGTTCTGCCAGGTGATTACTTTCATGATGAATGATTAACAAATAAATTAAGAAAAAAAATAAAAAATAAACAAACATCATGCAATAGTTTTTATTAATAATCGTATATAAATAATAATTAATCATGAAAATTGATCACAAAATAAATGGGGGGTGTATTATCCTTTTCATGGCGCTCGTCGCTTTTAATCAATTCTATTTTTTTAAAGTCAGAATGATCTTTTAGGGCATGCAAAAATTTAACTACTATGCTATTGGTTTTGGCTTGTCCATAAATAATTCCCATATTGTTCTGCCAGCTTAAGTTTACCAAATATAAGTCATTGGGTATGCTGCTGGGCAGATCGGATAAAAATTTTATAAGCTTCGCGCTCTTTGCTTGGTTGGTTTTAATATGGGATATTTTTTCTTGATATTTCTTTAGTTGCTCGGCCAGAGCATCTGCCTCGCTAGCTTGTTGCTCAAGACTTGCAAGTTTATTATTTAACGAATAAATACTTTTATTTATTTGATATATATTGATTTTATAAGCAATATATATTATTGATATTATCAATAATATTAGACAAATTATTTTTTGTATTTGTTTTATTTTAATTTGGCACGGATTTTGGCGCAGGGGTAATAGATTTATGGTATTGCTCATGTGTATTGCCTTAGGGCTAAACCCAGAGGTGAGAATAATTGCGGGCCTTCTGCTTGCAGGCCATAGCGATAAAATTGCAGATCTTGAAATAGGTTTTCTGGGATCTGTTCATCATTCATAACAATAATTCTTTCAGGCTTTATCGGTAAGCTTGCGATAGTTTCTTCTAACATTTCTATTTGCTTAAAATGCCGCAGGGCAAATACTTGGCCTTGTACAGATAACATTAATGTAAATAAATTATTTTCTTGTAGTAAAAATAAGACTTCTGGTAGATTAAATAATATAAAACTTACGCGTGCGAGTGCGCAGATGCTGGGTTCTAAGGCTTTTATACTTAGATTGCATACATTAAAGGTTTCTTGTAAAACTTGAATTTTTTCTAAAGGATAAGCTGCGCACAGTAAATAATGTCCTGCGCCTTTGAAGGCGCTCAGGGGATGCGCATCCCAGGAATATTGTTTTATGGGTAATTCTTCTGCAAGTATTGCTTGGGTTCGTTGATACATTTTAGATGGCGAGACTGCTGTATCAAGATGGATATGACGCAGGATCACATCAGCATCATTGATGCCTAGGATTATTGATGCTTTGGGTGTATTCAGTGCGCTGCACATGTCTTGCAGCGTGCTTACATCATGATGTGAGGCGTGATGCAGTGAACGTTTGTCATAATGATTAATGCGATAACCGGTGCTGTTTTTTTCTAACGATAACAAATACAGAGCGCTTTGTGTGCGCTCGAGTGCGAAAACCATAGTGTTCCTTCCTGCATTATGATAAATTGTTTTTTTTGTATTCTAACGTAGACAACTTGAATAATCTAGATGAGGATAAGCAATGCGCGAAATATTTTGTCATAAATTACAAAAACAAGCGGCTGGCTTGGCTTATGTGCCATTTCCTGGGGAATTGGGGCAGCGGATTTATCAAGAAATTAGTCAAGAAGCCTGGCAATTGTGGTTGCAGCAGCAAACGATGTTGATTAATGAATACCGTTTGAATATGACGGAAAGTACAGCGCGTAGTTTTTTAACGCAGGAGATGGAAAAGTTTTTGTTTGGTGAAGGCAGTGACAAGCCTGCTGGTTATAAACCTACGGCTTAAGTTAGTAAACTCCACACTTGACTCCAATCCCATTTCCCGGTTTAATTGACCCCTCTATGGCCAGATAGCTCAGTCGGTAGAGCAGAGGACTGAAAATCCTTGTGTCGCTGGTTCGATTCCAGCTCTGGCCACCATCTTAATGGAATATCATGAATCAAACACACTTTTTATTACTTTTTATCGGGGTGGGTCTAGCCTATTTAATGGTCGGCTTACACATAGGTAAGACAGTCTCTAATAAAGTTGATTATTTTCTAGCCAATCGAGGTTATGGCGTTTTTGCCGTCACTTTGACCTTAGTCGCGACTCAAATTGGTGGCGGCATGATTTTAGGTACTTCCAATGAAGCTTATGACTTTGGTATCTATGGCATCGCTTATTCTGTCGGAATAGTTTTAGGGTTTATCATCTTAGCTTTAGGGCTGGCGCATAAATTACGTGGTTTTAATGTGGCGACCACGGCGCAATTATTTGAAACCCAATATGGCTCAACATTTTTACGTAAAATTGCATCAGTCATGATGATCTTGTCTTTGTGCGGTATTTTAACTGGGCAAGTGGTTGCCTCGCGTATGTTTTTGCATGGCTTGGGACTTACGCATGAAACTGTTTTCTTAGCGCTGTGGATATTTGTTATTTTATATACGGTCATGGGCGGACTTAAAGCCGTGGTGTTGACGAATATTTACCAAGTGATCTTTATCTTTATTTTATTTATGGGTTTATTTTTCTGGGCGCAAACCCTTTATCCAGCAGCCACTTTAGATTGGACGCCCAATCCCGTTGCAATTACTGAAAAATTTACCTGGCAAACATTGGTGCCCATGATATTACTGCCATTGATGTTTTGCGTGGTTGAGCAAGATTTAGCGCAACGATTTTTTTCAGCTCGCACCCAGCGTGTCGCAACTGGCGCTGCCATAGGTGCAGCCATTTTAATTTTAGTGTTTGCTTTTATGCCAACCTATTTTGGTATTTTAGCCAAACAATTAGCAATAGAAATTCCCGATAATGCCAGCGTTTTTATCGCCTTGATGCGCGTATTAGTGCCAAACTTTGTTTTAGCATTAATCGCTTGCGGCTTGCTCTCCGCCATCGTTTCAACCGCCGACTCACTTTTATGTGCAATCAGCTCTAACTTAGCACAAGATTTTGGCACCTTATCAAAAAACCCCAAGACTGAAGTACAAATATCTCGAGTCATCACTTTATGCGCAGGCACAGTCGCAGTCGTGATAGCCTATTATATGGATAATATTTTACAAGTATTAATAAAAAGCTACGAACTCCCCGTGACCTGTTTATTCGCCTCTATATTTTTATGTTGTATTCTAAAACGCGTTTATAAACTTGCAGCTGTCTTATCGGTATTTGCAGGTTTAATCAGTTTCATTATTTTCAAATTTTATCCCACAACTTTTCCTAATGAAATTATACAAATTGTTTGTTCATTTTTGGGTTATGGCTTAGGATGGGCGCTGGCCAAAAAATAGGATTACAATCCTATTGCGTATCTTTTCTATCATATAGACTTCCTGCTGTTAATGCTTAAGAATTAGATAATCATCAAGTTCTTGCCTAAAGCTGTTCATTTATGTTACAAAAATCAATTAATCATTGAAAATTCTGAGGAGGAGTTATGTTTGCTAATATAAATAGTCCATCATCATGGTTTGCAGAATTAAAAGATTTTATGGATTGGTTATATCAAAACTCAGCCGAGAATTCTTGGGTTCGTAAAGAACGAGCTAGATTTCATGACGCTACCCTGGAGGAAGCAGGCCCTGAGGCTTATGTTCTGGCTTGTAATGATTTTATTTATGCATTTGATCCTAAGGCTAGGGAGGCCAATGCTGAAGTAAAGAGCCAGTTCTCTGCTAAATACAATGCTGTCCATCAAAAAATAAAGGCGCATGTGCCTATTTCTGAAGGTTTAATGGATATTGATCGCGCTGCAAAAATATGGCTGGACAGAGCTGAGCTTAAAAGAAAAGCAGAGCTTATATATATAGTACAAATTTTAATGGGCGTGATCGTGGGTGCCGGTCTATCGGTTTTTCTGCATGAAAAATATCCCGCTGATTCGATAGCTTCATCGGATAGCGCGCCGGCGCATGAATTAGATGCAGCGCTTTTTGTGAGCTACTTTGTAGTTACAGCTATAACGCCAGTTTTATGGGGCTCTTTCTATAAAGAAATTAATCAATTACCCGAAAAACTCTCCAATAGCCTGAAAATGCAGCCCATTATTTCCAGTACACCTTTGTTTGAATCAGTGGCTTGGGTCCTCCAAATATATGTGACGCTTAAATTTTTTGATGAAGCAGCGGATGGTGTGGATCCCTATAATTGGCTCGCCCTTACATTACCCGTAGCTGCATTAGTGGCAGGAAATATAGTGGGCAGCGGTGTTGATAGGTTGCGGACCTTGTGTCAGTGGAAACAAGCATCAGTACCTAACCATAATTATCAATTGCTAGTGGATCCAACACCTGCAAACCCTGGTAACACATTGTGCTCTAAAATTTACAATTGTCTTCCCAAGCTTTGGTAATTAAAGTGTTTATAACGTGACGAAATTCGGTTGTCCGATCGTTCACGACTTCTGTAATTCCTTTTGCTACGTTTGGCTATGATGCATACTTGTATGAGAGTGCTCAGTGCTGTGGGTCTGAAAATTGCCAGTCAATAAATAAAATACGTAGCGCTTTATAAATCCCCATATAGACTCATTCTACTTAAGAATCAGATAATATTTAAGCGCTTGCCTTAGGCTTCTCACTTATGTTAAAAGTATTGCTCAACAAGTAGTAATATTTTAAGGGGGAGTTATGTTTGCAAATACTATCAATAGCCAACCACTATGGTTTACTGCATTAAAAGAATTTACACAGTGGTTGTATCAAAACTCCAATGATGATTCCTGGGTTGTCAGAAAAGCGCGGGCTGATTTTCATCAAACTACCCTAGAAGCAGGCCCTGAGGCTTATGTTCGGGCTTGTAGTGATTTTGTTTGTGTATTTAATCAAAAGGCTATAAATGATAACCCTACCTTAAAAAGTGAATTCCATGAGAAATATCATGCTGTTCATGAAAAAATCAAAGCGCATGAATCTATTGGTGAAGGTTTAATAGATATGGATCGTGCTGCAAAAATATGGGTTGATAGAGCTGAGCTTGAAAGAAAAAAAACATCTATATATTTAGCAGAAGCGTTTGTGGGGGGTATTGCAGGTGCTGGTTTATCGGCTTTTCTGAATATAAAATTTCCTCTTGAACGGGCAGACTCATCAGATAGTTCAGAGGCTAATACATTAGATGTGGCACTTCTCGTGTTGTATCTTTTTGTTGGATCAGTAACACCGGTCTTATGGGCATATTACTACAAAGAGATTAATCAAATACCCGCACTACTCTCCAGTTGCTTGACAAGGCAGCCTATTATTTCCAGTGCACCCTTGTTTGAATCCGCCGCTTGGGTATTACAAGTATATGTGATGGTTAAATTTCTTGAAGCAGATAAAGGTGTGAATCCATATAATTGGCTCGCTCTAGCGTTACCCCCCGCTGCATTAGCAGCAGGAAATATGGTAGGTAATGGTGTTGACAGGTTGCGGACCTTGTGTCAGTGGCAACAAACAGCAGCACCTGAACGTGAACGTCTATTGCACTCTAATTCAGCACTTGAAAATGCTGACAATACATGGTGCGCTAAACTTTACAACTGTATTCCCAAATTTTGGTAATTAAAGTTTTTATAACGTATGGCGTCTAATTGGAGCGATAATTAAAATATTTTCTTGATGTTTTTTAAGAAAATTATTTATTTCAGGCATAGCTTCCAAATAAATACTATCGCCACTTGAGATGCCATCGCCTTGTTTAATGGCCATTAATAAATATAAAGTATATTCATAATGGGGAATGATATGGTCTATTTTTTTTAGTTCATTATCGATGCTTTTTTTAAAATATAAATCCATATAGCTGCTGGAATTTTTAATGTGAGCCTGTTTTAATTCCAGGGTTGTTTGTAAATCAGATAAAACATCTTCAAATCTAGCAATTAAACCATTTATTTCTATATGAAAACTCATTTATACCTCATTTTGTAAATAACTGAATAGACTTGTTATCGGTTATGAGGAAAGTAAATGAAGCATAAAATTATGAGGGAATTATTAGCGCATAGTCACAAACTCTTCTGCGCTAGTTGGATGGATGGCCAAGGTATTATCAAAATCAGCTTTGGTAGCACCCGCTTGCATGGCTGCGGCGAAGCCTTGAATGATTTCACCGGCGTTGTTGCCTACCATATGTAAGCCGATTATTTTATCAGATTTTTTATCGACAATTAATTTCATAAATATTTTTTCAGAACTTGCAGTGAGGGTATGTTTTAAAGAGCGAAAGGTGCTTTTGTAAATCATAACATCATCAAATTGTTCGCGGGCTTGTTCTTCGGTTAAACCTACCGTTCCGATATTAGGTTCGCAAAATACGGCGGTGGGAATTAACGTACTTTTTAATGTTCGGGTTGTGCCTACAAATAAATTATCTGCAACGATATGGCCTTGCGCAATTGCTAAAGGCGTGAGTTGTGGGCCACCGATGACATCGCCTACGGCGTAGATATGCGGGATATTGGTTTGATAAAATTCGTTAACAATAATACTTTTATTATCGCTTAGCGATAAATTTATATTTTCCAATTTTAGAGCATCAACATTAGGGTGACGACCGGTTGCGAATAAAATTAAATCCGTATTTGTTTTATCGATAGTCTCGACAGGTTGATTAAATAATAATTTAATGCCTTTTTTCGTAAGCTCTTCTGCAATAAATTCTCGAATACTTAAATCAAAGCCGCGCAATAATAAATCACCGCGATAAGCGAGTGTTGTTTCTACGCCTAGGCCATTAAAGATGCTGGCAAATTCTACGGCGATGTAGCCACCGCCAATGATGGTTGCCTTTTTGGGTAATATAGGTAAATGAAAAGCTTGATCGGACGTAATGGCCTGTTCATACCCAGGAATTTGGGGGATGAAGGCATGGCTGCCTACTGCTATTAAAATATTATTAGCCGTATATTTTTTATCATTGACGAGTAAAGTATGTGGGTCGATGAATGCTGCAAGACCATGAATAATGGTAACGCCTGCGTCTACTAATAATTTTTCATAAATATTATTTAGGCGTTTTATATCTTTATTTTTATTTTCACGCAATATATTCCAATCAAATTGCACCTCATTAAATTGCCATCCGTAGCCTGCGGCGTCATGTGCTGTTTCATGGTATTGTGA
The DNA here is from genome assembly GCA_963798975.1 of uncultured Gammaproteobacteria bacterium. Lineage (GTDB taxonomy): Bacteria > Pseudomonadota > Gammaproteobacteria > JABCZS01 > JABCZS01 > JABCZS01. The sequence goes on along the minus strand of CAWCVU010000012.1, from coordinate 46,868 downwards.
GGCATAGGCAAATAATTTTTTGGGAATACAGCCTAAATTTACACAAGTACCGCCTAAATCGCTATTTTCTATCACCGCCACGCGTGCGCCGTGTTTTGCTGCAATGCGACTGGCGCGTACACCGCCGCTGCCGGCGCCGATCACGATAAAATCAAAATCATACTTCATATTCTTCTTGTGCCTCTAGGGTTAAATGTTTGCTATTTTTAATGCCCAACGCTTTCAGATCTTCAGCGCGTTTGACCAGGTTACCTTTGCCAGTGGATAATTTATTATAAGATTTATCATACGTTGCCACACAACTTTGTAATTTTTTACCTAAATCATCCAAGTCTTCAACAAAAGCCACAAATTTATCGTATAAATCCCCTGCTTTAGTCGCTATTTGTTGGGCATGACGATTTTGATATTCAAAACGCCAAATGTTTTCTATGGTACGTAGCGTTGCTAATAAAGTTGTGGGCGTGACCATGACGATATTTTTTGTCAGCGCTTCATTAAACAATTCTGGGTCATGTTGCATGGCTATGGTCAGCGCGGGCTCTATGGGTACAAACATTAACACAAAATCCAAGGTCTTAATATTTACTAATTTATGATAATCTTTATCGCTTAAAATTTTAATATGATTTCTAAGTGAAACCAAATGTGCGTCAATTGCTAGCTTTTTATCTAAATCGTTTTCATGCGAGCAATAACGCTCATAAGCATTGAGTGAAACTTTAGCGTCAATAATAATGTCTTTATTCTCGGGCAGATGAACAATCACATCAGGTTGATATTGTTTGCCCTCAGCATTTTGCAAATTAACTTGAACGGTGTATTCCCTGTCTTTGATTAAACCTGATTTTTCCAACACGCGCTCTAAAATCATCTCACCCCAAATTCCTTGGGTTTTATTTTCACCTTTTAAAGCCGAAGTTAATTTAACAGCATCGATACTCATTTGCTGATTCAAAGTTTTTAATTGGATAATTTCCTGAGCCAGCGATAAGCGATCGCGACTTTCCTTTTCATAGACATCATGGACTTTCTTTTCAAAATCTTTAATTTGCTCGCGCAAAGGATTCAGCATCCCCTCTAGATTTTGTTTATTTTGATCCGTAAAGCGTTTACTTTTATCTTCTAAAATAGTATGGGCCAGCGTTTGAAACTCATGTTTTAACTGCCCCTTGGTCTCCTCTAGAAAACTCAATTTTTCCAGATGCTGCTTACGCTCCTGTTCAAGCAAAGTTTGCACTTTCAACAACTTTTCTCTGAGCAAAACAACATAACCCGCAAGCCCTGCGCAAAGCAGCCCAAGTAAAATAATAGTGGTCATAAACTCTTCCTTGTCTTTGTATTCATACTCATTATAATGATTTATTCCAAGAAAAGTTGACAATAAAAAAATTACACATTAATATGTATTTTAAATGCAGGGTAGTATATGACAAAAAGGGAATTAGAAAAAGTCCTTAAAAAAGAAGGATTTAAAAAGCATTCTGGGGGCCGGCATGATATCTGGGTAAAACCGGGTTATCCGCCTGTGCCATTGCCGCGACATAAGGGAGACATCCCTAAAGGTACGCTTCATAGCATTATAAAAAGTGCTGGGTTAGAGTCGTTATGAAATATTATTATGCGCTGTTTATAGAATCTAAAGATGCCATTGAGGTAGAATTTCCTGATTTACCAGGTTGTGTTACTTTTGGAGCCAATTGGGATGAGGCTGTTGTAAATGCGACAGATGCTCTAGCGGCATATCTTGCGCATGCAGAGCTGCAATTTATAAAACCGCCTTCGCCGTATAATAATTTGGCGGCAATGGCTAAAGGAAAATTGATTCCTGTTCCCATAGACGAGGCAACATTATCGTCTTATCAAGAGCTTAAAAGATTCAATGTGATTCTTCCCGCCCAAGTACTTGGGCGAATAGATGATTTTCGTAAAAAAATAGGTCTAAAACGTTCCACTTTTTTACAAAAAGCGGCAGAAGAATATTTAGAAAAACACGAATCCCATACTTAAAAATATAAATATTAACGAAAAGATTGATTAGGAATTTATTATGAAAGATCATATTATTCAGCTGATTCATGCGGCTGTTACGCAATTGCAATCGCAAGCGGTGTTGCCCAACACTTTGGCATTACAGGTTCAACTCACCCATACCAAAAGTCCTGAGCACGGCGATTATTCGAGTAATATTGCCATGGTCTTGGCTAAGTCTTGCGGGAAGAATCCCAGGGAGTTGGCGCAACTGATTGTGGATACGATAGCGCAGGATCCAGTGATTACCCAAATAGTAATCGCAGGGCCTGGGTTTATTAATTTTTTTGTGAATGAATCGACTATTAAAGATGTCTTAACAAAGATTTTGCAGGAACAGCAGCGTTATGGTTTTGATGCGGCGCGGCAGTCTTATCGGATTAATGTGGAATATGTTTCTTGTAATCCTACGGGGCCTTTGCATGTGGGGCATGGGCGTAATGCAGCGACTGGTGCGAGTATTGTTAATTTATTACGAGCCATAGGGTTTAAAGTACACGGTGAATATTATGTGAATGATGCTGGTCGGCAAATGGCGATTTTGGCGGCCAGTGTGTGGTTGCGGTATTTGGAAATTGCTGGGGCTCAGTTTGTTTTTCCTAGCAATGGTTATAAGGGTGATTATATTTTGGATATCGCAAAAGCGCTTAAAGACAAAGTCGGCGATACTTATATTAAAGCGATTGACCAAGTATTTGTGAATGTGCCGGCCGATTTTGATGAAGCAAATAATACCGGTGATAAAGAGGCCCATATTGATGCCATAGTGACTAATACGCAACAATTATTGGGACAAGCGCATTATGATGTCGTGTTTGAATTAACCTTGGATTCTATTTTAGATGATATTCGCGATGATTTAGCCGAATTTGGTGTTGAATTTGATGAATGGTTCTCCGAGCGGGAATTATTAAAAAGTGGTACCCAACAACGGGTGCTAGAAAAACTTAAACAATTGGGTCATTGTTTTGAACAAGACGGTGCGCAGTGGTTTAGAGCCACAGATTTTGGCGATGAAAAAGATCGCGTGATTCAGCGTAAAAATGGCCAATTTACCTATTTTGCTAATGATGTTTCTTACCATGTGTTTAAATATGAACGCGGTGTTGATAAAATGATCGATGTGTTTGGCGCCGATCACCATGGTTATGTGCCCAGGATGCAAGCTGCGCTTAAAGCCTTGGGATACAGTTCAAATTTAGGTGATATCTTAGATGTTGTCTTAGTTCAATTTGCGATTTTATACCGTGGTGATAAACGTGTACAAATGTCGACCCGCAGTGGTTCTTTTGTCACTTTGCGGGAATTGCGTCAGGAAGTTGGCAATGACGCCGCACGGTTTTTTTATGTGATGCGCAAAGCTGATCAACATTTAGATTTTGATTTAGAATTAGCAAAATCTGCATCTTCTGATAATCCGGTCTATTATATTCAATACGCTCATGCGCGGATTTGCAGTGTGTTTCGTCAATTAGCAGAACACAATTTAACCTTTGATGAAACTATGGGTCTTGCGGCCATCACACAACTTGATTCTAGTTATGAGCAAGCGTTATTTCGATCGCTTGCGAGTTATAAAGATATGCTAGAACGTGCTGCAATTGCGTATGAACCACACCGGTTGGCACAATACTTGCGTGATCTGGCTCACCAGTTCCACAGTTATTATAATGCCCAGCGGTTTATTGTGGAAAATGGCGGGGAAATGATGCAGGCGCGGCTGACTTTATTGGCTGCAGTGAAACAAATTATCGTTAACGGCTTGCACATTCTGGGTGTATCGGTACCAGAGAGAATGTAAAAATGGGAAGAGATTTTGCCAAGAAAGGACGGCACAAAGCACGCGCAAGCACAGAGCGCGTGAATCATTGGCTATGGTTATTAACCGGCACAGCGATAGGTATTTTAATTAGCGCCATTGCCGTATTTAAATTATTTCCAGTGGTTTATCCCGTGTTAACTACGGCCAGCGTTGAACAAACCAAAGAAATAGCCGAAACAAAAACTCAAAAAAGCGCACCTAAATTTGATTTTTATAGCTTATTACCCGAATTAGAAGTGGCTGTTCCACAAGCACCCAAACCTACAATTGCACAAACCCCAGAAACGATAGTTACTGATACCGAATACCGTTTGCAATTAGCTTCTTTTCGCAATTACAAAGATGCCGATAGTCTAAAAGCCCAAATGGCCTTGACCGGCATACAAGTAGAAATAGAAGCCGTAACCTTGGCCCCCGATGATACCTGGTATCGCGTGCGCACCATATCCTACCCCAATCTTGAAAGCGCAGAATCCGCCCGCGCACAATTACAAGCGCAATCTATTCAGAGTTTGTTACTCGAAGAAAAAGGGTGAGCCTGCCCATCGTCTTATGATCAAAAACAACAGTATTTAATGCGCTATCTTGAAGTGGGTGGATTTCCAGAAGTAGTATCACTGGATGTCAGTGATTGCTTTAGAATTTTACAAGATTATGTGGATGTAGTTATTTTTAGAGATATCATTGAACGCTATCATATTACAAATATTGCCTTGATTAAATATTTAATAAAAACAATACTTGCTCATTCTGGACGTGGATTTTCTGTCACTAAATTTCATCATGATCTGAAAAGCCAAGGCTTTAGCGTGGGTCGTGCGACGGTTTATGAATATCTGGTTTATCTGGAAGATGCTTATCTTGCATTTACCATTCCACTGTATTCAGAATCAGTGCGCAAAATTCAAAGCAATCCTAAAAAAATATATGCAGTGGATACCGGCCTTATTCAAGCCTGTACGATGAGTTTTTCTAAAAATTGGGGTTGCTTGTTCGAAAATTTATTATTATTTAACCAAAGAACGTTATGAAGTTGATTTTTTTACGCGATCGCCTGAAGGTCAATTATCCTTATACCAAGTATGCTGGGATGATAATGACTTGGCCATTGCCAGAGAAATGCGCGCCTTAACCGCTGCACAAAAAAAATTAAAAATCCCGGGCCAATTGATTACCTTGAAATCATATTTAAACGAGGGCATATAGTTTCCTTTTAAAAAAAGAAAGAAAATGTGCTAGAAAAAATCCTGATTTGTGCCGGTTACTCTACTTTGGTAAAATATTTGCTACAACTTGATGTGTTGGATCAAATCGATTGATGATATCGGTTAGCTCACTGGGCGATACTTCGAAATTGAATAATTGTGAATCCAAAGCGGCCCTATACCCTTTTTTAAGTTCTGCATAAAATGCTTGAAAAGTAGAGTATTGCGCTTTGTTTGTTATCAGGGTATTTGCAATTTGAGTATAAGTTTGATTTAAAGTAAGGCCATAAGCTGTCCAGCGGGTGATAGACGATTGATTTCAATCTACAAAACCTTGCAATATCACTACAAACACTTCTTTGAGTGCATTATCTGATGCATCCCTAATATTTAATTGATCCAAAATTTGAGTATAAGATGAATACCTACACTCATTAGCGAACACCGGTGCGATTCTTGTACTAAAGGCAAGGATATTCCATTTCATTTTCTCAGAAGGAGCTTTAGCTAATAGTGCTAGGAGTGATTTTAAGCGCTCAACAATGAGTAAATTAGGTAATGCTTTAAAATGAGGATTTTCAATCACTGTGGGTTTATCTTGATCTTGAATACCCTTGAAAATCTGCTCAAGGCTGTTTTCATCTTTAACACATAATGCTATTTTAATATCAATATTAGAAACAGCCTCGATTTTGGTTAATTGCCATAGATTATCTTGGGCAATACCTAGCAATTGCGCCATTTCAAATAATTCATTTGATTGCCAAGGCTGCCAATATGCATGCACTTTGACAAAAAATTGAGTACGTGCTTCGATGTTTTCTGATTTTTTTAATAACTCAGGTAAAGAGAAGCCGTGCTGGCTAAATAGCTCCTTAGATTCTGGCAAGGTCGCAAATTTCCAAATTTTTTGATACGATAATTTTTGCAACTGAAGAAGCGAACCATAATCTTGCTTATATTTTATTAGTTGTGCTTGCATTACTGGCAATTTAAGAAATTCCTCCCAATCATCCTCAGGCAAAGTGTCTAGAATTCTAGTAAATGTCCAGCCATCATAAGTCGCAAATCTTTCTTGAAATTCAATGAACAATGAAAGCCGTTGTACCGATGGATAAAAGACAAAATGGCAAGGATATCATCACCGCTCCAAGATTTCATGGCCTGTTTCAATTCATTTTTATTATCTAAGAGCACACGTGCACATCCTTGTGGATCGAGTAATTTGAAAAATTGCTTCACTTCTTTGGGGTTTTTTAAATCCATATCTTCTGGAAATAAATATGTACGGCTTGTTGTAAAATGTTTTCTCATGCCTTCTCGAAAGTCATCATCATTTTTAATTTCATCTAGAAAATCCGTCAACTCATTTACATCACTCATAGAATTGACGCGAAGAGGCGAGTGCTTAATAATCGGTAAAGAATCTTTGTGACAAAGTTGTGGAAAATAACGTAATAATAAACCGATCATACCAATCGTAGCGGTTGTGATGCCTTTTGCTATTTGGGCTTTAACTTGTGGGGAAGCGATAAATGCATCACGCAACGCTTGATCAACATGCCACACGGTAAGACAAATGATTCTCAGATCATCTATTTTCTCAAGGTGAGATTGCATGATTTGAAACAGTTCATTATGATGTTGTTCATCAATATAGAGAAAAAATAAGTGCTCTATATTCTTCAAAGAGAAAGTCATACTCTTAATCTTATTTCCTATCCAGGGCTTGAGAAGAAGGGCCAGCTGTCTTTTTTTCCTAATTGCGATAACAGTATGATAAATGTGTTAGCATCTAATGTCGTACGGTCTACATTGTTAAAATCAGGCATATTTGTTTGAAATTCATTTTGATCTTGGCTTGCGTTCCAGCCATCACTTGATGCATCGTAAGCTGCACGCTTATTGGCATCAGACAATACCTCATAAGCTTCCCCTATTTCTTTGAATTTTTTTTCAGCGGCTTCTTTATTGTCAGGATTTTTATCAGGGTGCCATTTTAGCGCAAGTTTTTTATAGGCTTTTTTGATATCGTCATCTGAGGCCATTTTTGATACTTCTAAGATGTCGTAATAAGTTGGTTTCATAGCGATAAAGCCTTTAGTTAAGAGAGTCAATATACTAACACTGTGGATAGCTAAAAGCAAGCTAATTAGCTTTATTGTCCTTTTATGAATCTTTAATGATAATATACGGCTTATGAAAAATTATTATTGATTTGCATGTTTATATTTGATACTTTAAGCGTATATGGCTAGTCATTGACGGCCACTTGGTGTACACTAGTAATAGTGTACACCAAAGAGGCCTAAATATGCTTAAAAACATTACATTAACAGCCGAGGAAGCCTTGATTAAAAGCGCGCGTGAGAAGGCACATAAGCAGCATACGACTTTGAATAATGAATTTCGGCGTTGGTTGAATCATTATGTGAAGCAAGACGAGGTGACTGGCAATTACCAGATCCTCATGGATAAGTTAGCTTATGCCTGTCCAAGTGATAAAATTTCCCGAGATGAGATGAATGAGCGATAAATTTTTTCTAGATACCAATCTTATTATTTATACCTTTGACAAGCATGCGCACGAAAAATGTGCCATTGCGCAAACCTTGCTGTTGCAAGCTTTAAATACGCAACAAGGGTGTATCAGCTGGCAAGTGATACAAGAATTTATTAATGTCGCGCGACATAAATTTTCTTCCCCTTTGAGCGCGCAAGATTGTGAATGTTATCTAAAAGAAGTGCTTGAACCGATCTGCGAAGTTTATCCGGACCCAAGCCTTTATCAAAAAGCACTCGCAATCCATCATCGCTGGCAATACCGCTTTTTTGATGCATTAATTATCAGCGCTGCACTAAAAGCACAATGCCATACGCTTTATTCTGAAGATTTACAGCATGGGCAACGAATCGAATCCATGCGTGTGATTAACCCGTTTGCTTTGAAAGACTAAGTCCTAATTAAGATCGGTTTTTATCGATTTCTAGGAGATATTCAATTAACTCATGAACTTTGGTAGAGGGATTATCGGTCCCATCATCCCCTTGTTGTTGATCATATTTTTTAGCGCGCTTGATGGCTGTGCGTAAATTATGTTTTGTTTTTTCAAAAATGTCTTTACTCCCTTTTTTATAATCTTTTATATGTTTTTTAAGATCACAAAGAAGTTGTTTTGTAGCGTAAGGACGTCTTGTATCTTCAAAATGTAACAAGATCCAATATTCGAAAGAGGGAACTGAAGTAATGCTATAAATTGGAACGGGATCTGCAATATTTTCATGTAAAGAATTAATTCTAATTATTGCTTTTTCATAGCTGGAATGTTGATCTCTATCAAAAACGCAATAAATCTTGTCATAATCTTTGTGCTTATTAAATTTTTCGATTGCGTATTGTACTACTGTTAAAGGATCTACACCCAGCCCCCGTATTCTAATATTTTCACGGTGTAGTTTTAACTCAAGCCGAAAATCATTAAAATAATTAGGTTCTGTTTTTTCTCCTTCACAGGCAATCAATACAACATCATAGGGTTCACGTATTGATATTTTACGTCGTAGTGAATCAATGGTTTGCTGTTTTCTTTTATGATGTAAATCTTCTGAACCCATTTAGAACTTCCATTCTCCAATATAAGGTAATGCACCATATCGTCCCTGAAGATATCCTCGGCCTATAGCCTCATTTTTACGAGGACTAAATTCTAACAAAGAATAAAGCTTAGTGGAATTCATTTCATCTTTTTCGACAAACCAAATTTGATCGCGTCTAAATAATTCATTATCTAGCAAGGTAGTATCATGCGTAGAAAAAATTAATTGAGTGCATTTTATATTTATTTTTGGATTAAAAATTAATTCAACTAAAAATCTGACCACTAAAGGATGCAATCCATTATCCAGCTCATCTACGATCAATATTTTCCCATTATCAAGCGCATTTATCCAGTGTCCTGCATAAGCAAATAGTTTACGCGTACCCATAGATTCATATTCTAGTTCTAAAGGTACATTTCCTGAATGAATTAAATATATTTTGGGAATGAGAATATTTTTCTTCCACTCTAATGTCAATGATACTAGGGTCAGCGGCAAGCATAAATTGTAATAGCTTTTTTCCCAGCATCAGTTTTAAGTAATTCTTTACTTGCCTCAGAGTCTAATGCTTTTTCAGTTGTAGGATCAAGAAGCATAAGATCGGATGTAAAAACCAATCGAAAATAGGTGCAAGCTGTTTATTGTTAAGTTTTACCGCGTTAGATAAAAACAGAACATTGCTGCTCGTTAAATCACTAACCTGCTTGCCACTCTTGAAAAATCTTTGACTAAATTTCCAGGAATATTCATCAGTTTTTTTATTATAAATTCGACTAAACCATTTTTGCGCATGACCAGATGGATATGCAAATAACCATTCTTCAAAAATGCGATTTACATCGGCGGTAAAGCCATACTGATATCTTATTTTGTCTTTAATAAATGTGATTTCAAATTCACTGGGTTCAGTAGCGCTTACTTTGTCAAAAGAAAAACTTTGCGTATGGATTTTGTCCCCCAGTTGATATTCTTTAGCCGAAGACAGAATGAACATTTTCATAAATGCCAATGCATTTAGTAAATTGCTCTTTCCCCAGCATTTGGGCCATAGATTACCGTAGCACGTGCCAGATTTAGTTTTGAAGTCGCCATCAGAAATACATAGATTGTCCTCTAGTTCTGTACTAGGGCTGGCGACCATACTAAGGGTCTGTTTTTTGTATATTGACCAAAAATTACTAACTTTAAATTCAATAAGCATTGTTTAAAAGCCTTAAAATTAAACTTTATTGCCAATTATTGCTAAAAATATGCAAATTGTCAATAAAATGTTGATTTATGACGCACTGAGTCGTGGAAGGCAGTGTTTGATGCTTTAAGTGTCTACACTGCTAATTTTTGGTCAAGAAAATGTGGTTAATCCATTTACCAAATTAAGTCAAAACACTAGCATCCTCGCTTGATTCTCTGATAGTTCTCTGGCCGCAAATCCTGTATAATCGAGGGTTTAGGCACACTATGAGGGCAAATAATGGAACAATTTCATGGTACGACTATTGTATCCGTGCGGCGCGGGAATGAAGTGGTTATTGGCGGCGATGGTCAGGTGAGTCTTGGGCATACCGTGATGAAAAGTAATGCGCGTAAAGTGCGGCGCTTGTACAAGGATCAAGTCTTAGCTGGATTTGCGGGCGGTACCGCGGATGCTTTTACTTTATTTGAACGTTTTGAAAATAAATTAGAAAAACATCCGGGCAATTTAGTGCGTGCTGCGGTTGAATTAGCCAAAGATTGGCGGACCGATCAAGCATTTTACGTCGCCTAGAAGCCATGCTTAGCAGTTGCAGATAAAAAAGCTTCTTTGATTATTACTGGGAATGGCGATGTGATAGAACCTGAACACGGTCTGATCGCCATTGGTTCAGGTGGTCCTTATGCACAAGCGGCCGCATAAGCTTTATTAGAAAATACCGAACTTTCTGCGCAGGATATTGTCGAAAAAGCTTTAAACATTGCCGCAGATATTTGTATTTATACCAATCATCAATTAACCATTGAAGAATTAGACACGATCTAAATGGAGAAAATCATGTTCTTGTAATTGACTCCCACAACAATTAGTCATTGAACTTGGATAAACATATTGTTGGCCAACAAGAAGCAAAACGTGCTGTCGCCATTGCATTGCGTAATCGTTGGCGACGCATGCAATTGAACCTGAAAACTTACGCAATGAAATTACGCCAAAAAATATTTTAATGATCGGGCCAACCGGTGTAGGTAAAACAGAAATTGCGCGTCGTTTAGCTAAATTAGCCGATGCGCCTTTTATTAAAGTCGAAGCGACGAAATTTACCCAAGTCGGTTATGTGGGTCGTGATGTGGATTCGATTATTCGTGATTTAGCCGATATCGCCATTAAAATTACTCGTGAAAAAGAAAAAGATAAAGTACGTAAAATTGCACGTGATGCAGCTCGAAGAGCGTATTTTAGATGTGTTGTGCCGCCACCACGCAATCGTATAGGTTGATGAAGTCAGCAAACGCGTGAACAAGAAGAATCTGCGGCGCGTCATTTATTTCGGCAAAAAATTCGCAAAGGCGATTTAGATGACAACAGAAATTGAATTGAATTTCGTCGCAGTGCACGTGGCGTTGAAATTATGGCACCTCCGGGCATGGAAGAAATGACCAATCAATTGCAAGACATGTTTCAAAACTTATCGGGCGGTGAATAGAAAACGCGCAAATTGACAGTTAAAGATGCCGCATAAAAATTATTGAAGAAGAAGAAGCGAACAAATTAATTAATGAAGAAGATATTCGAACTCGCGCCTTGAGTGAATGTGGAACAAAACGGCATCGTGTTTATCGATGAATTTGATAAAATTACTTCACGCGGTGGTCGCGGCGGTAGGCCCAGATGTTTCCGGCGAAGGTGTGCAACGCGATTTATTACCTTTGGTTGAAGGCACGACAGTGTCTAACCAAGTATGGCATGGTAAAATCCGATCATATTTTATTTATTGCCTCCGGTGCCTTTCATTTGTCCAAACCTTCTGATTTGATTCCTGAATTACAAGGGCGTTTACCTATTCGAGTGGAACTCAAAGCGCTTGAACGTGCGATGATTTTGTACATATTTTAACAGAACCGAGTCTTTCTTAACGGAACAATATCAAGCCTTGCTGGCGACAGAAAGAGTCAATTTAAAATTTGCAGCAAGATGGTATATACTCGTATTGCTGAAATTGCTTGGCAAGTTAATGAAAGAATGGAAAACATTGGCGCACGCCGTCTTCATACCGTTATGGAGCGACTAATGGAAAAGCTCTCATTTGGGGCTAGTGAATATAAAGATCAACTGGTAAGTATTGATAAAACATATGTCGATGGCCAATTAAACTTTTTAATCAAGGATGATGATTTAACTCGGTATATTTTATAATGACGCATCATTTTGGTTATGAAAAAGTATCAGAAACAGAAAAAACACCGCGTGTACAATCGGTATTTAGTCGTGTCGCGCCTTCTTATGATTTAATGAATGATGTGATGTCGTTGGGCTTACATCGTTTATGGAAGCGTCATGCGGTGTTATTAAGTAATGTTCATCCCGGACAAACCGTATTAGATTTAGCCGGTGGAACCGGCGATTTAACTGCCCTTTTGCAAAAAAAAGTAGGTGATACAGGCCAGGTGGTTTTAGCTGATTTGAATAATGAAATGCTAGTGCGCGGTCGCGATCGCCTGCTCAATCAAGGCGTGAACAATGTATCTGCCTTGCAGCTAAATGCTGAGCAATTATCGTTTAAAGACAATAGTTTTGATCATTTATTTATCGCATTCGGTTTTCGTAATATGACGCATCAAGATAAAGTATTACGCGAATGTCTGCGGGTATTAAAACCGGGCGCTCAGATCATGATTTTAGAATTTTCTAAACCCAAAAATAGTTTTTTAGAAAAAGCTTATGATTTTTACTCATTTAATATTTTGCCTAAATTAGGCGAATTAATTGCTAATGACAGAAATAGTTATCAATATTTAGTCGAATCCATCCGCACTCATCCAGATCAAGAAAAATTAAAAAGTAATATGCAAACAGCAGGATTTAACGATGTTGAGTATTTTAATTTGCTAGGTGGTGTGGTTGCGATACATCGAGGGTATAAATCATGAAATTATTACTTGAAACCTTATTAACGATGGGACAAAATGTCCTTAATTATGCGTTATCGTTAGATCCGCACACGCAAAACGAACTCTCACAATTGCAGAATCGTTGTATTGCCGTGCATATACTTTCTTTAGAAAAAACTATTTATTTGCAGATCGATGCCCAAAAAATATTTTTAAGCCTACGTGCACCTCAAACAGTTGATGTTACCATTAGCGCATCGCCGAAAAATTTATGGCAACTTTCGCAAAAAACACCTACGCCACAGCATCATGTGCACATGCAAGGTAATATGCATATTGCGCAGCAGCTCAGTCGTATACTTAATGATTTCCATCCCGACTGGGAAGAAGCTTTATCACATACCTTCGGTGATGTAGCAGGACATGCCTTAGCCGAAACGCTACGTAAGGCCCATGCTTATGCCAAACAAACGGCTCATGCTATTTTACATCAAAGTGCTGATTATATTATTGATGAAAATCCCATGATCGCTGCAAAAGCATCGATCGATCAGTTTGTAGATGAGGTCAGTCAAGTGCGAACAAAATGTGATCGCTTATTAGTACGTGTACATTTATGTCAACAAAGGCTAGATACATGCGCTCAATAATACGCTTATTTCAACTCTTTCCCATTGCACTACGCTATCGCACAGATAAATCAAAATCCCAAGGCGAGCGTTTGCGCGAAGCTTTGCAAAATGCCGGACCCATTTTTGTAAAATTTGGCCAAACCCTGGCCACGCGTCCTGATTTATTACCGCCAGATATCGCACAAGCCTTAAGCAAATTACAAGATGAAGTACCGCCCTTTTCAAGCGATACTGCACGCACGCTTATTAAAAATAGTTTAGGACAAGACGTAGACGTCTTATTTGATGATTTTGAAGATAAACCACTGGGCAGTGCATCCATAGCTCAAGTACATAGTGCACGCTTAAAATCTGGCGAAGAAGTGGTTGTCAAAATATTACGCCCCCATATAGAAAAATCAGTGGCACAGGATATTCGTTTATTATATTTTTTAGCAAATGGTTTAGAAACTTTTTCGCCTGCTTTAAAAAAATTAGGCATTAAAGACGTTGTTGAAGAATTTAATCAAATTATTAGCAAAGAATTAGATTTAAATGTGGAAGTTGCAAACGCTTCGCAGTTAAAACGTAATATGGCTTCATTGGATTGGGTGGTGATTCCTACAGTCTATTGGCCTTATACGCGGAAAAATATTGCTGTATTTGAACGTGTTCATGCCACACGCATGAGTGACAAAGCCGCATTAATTGCTCAAGGTATTGACTTGTCTCTATTGGCGCAACGTTCGATCGAATTATTTTTTACCGCCGTATTTGAACATAATTTTTTCCATGCGGACATGCATCCTGGGAATATTTTTGTAGAAAAAACCCAAGAAGGCCTTAAATATATTTTAGTGGATTTTGGCATTATGGGCACGCTACCTTTGGATGATCAACGTTATTTAGCAGAAAATTTATCGGCCTTTTTTGCACAAGATTATCAGCGCGTCGCGCAATTACATATCGCTTCTGGCTGGGTGCCCAAAGATACGCGCGCAGATGCATTTGCCAATGCGATTCGCACGGTGTGTGAACCGATATTTTCTCGTAAACCCAGTGAGATTTCATTTGCCGAATTATTTTTACGCCTCTTACAAACCGCGCGTGAATTTAATATGACTATATTGCCGCAACTCATGTTATTACAAAAAACCTTAGTCAATGTTGAAGGCTTGGCACGTTTTTTAGACCCAGAGATCGACATTTGGGATACGGCCAAACCTTGCTTAGAAAAGTTTTTTAAGAGACGTTCCTCATTTAAAGTATTGCGTCAACAGTTACGTGATGCACCTCGATATTTTTCACGGTTTTTAGAATTACCTGATTTAGCTCGAAGTGTCTTGGAGCAAATCAATGCGAGCCAAGCTAGGACTAAAGTGGTTAAAACAACGGCTTATAAAAGCTTTGCCACGGGATTTAGCCTGGCGGCCTTGCTATCGCTTTGCTGGTTTTATTGGGTTTAAAATTTAAGTTGCTGTTCTTTAATAGCTGCGAGACAATAGGTTTTTTAACGATAAATAATGGAGATTTTGCATGCCGTCCTCGGATGTATTGGCCAATGCCCTGCGGTTTTTAAGTATAGATGCGGTAGAAAAAGCCCAATCGGGCCACCCGGGCATGCCCATGGGGATGGCGGATATCGCCACCGTATTATGGCAAGATTTTTTGCAACATAATCCTACAGATCCCACCTGGCCTAATCGGGATCGCTTTGTATTATCTAACGGTCATGGGTCTATGTTGCTTTATTCATTATTACATTTAACAGGTTATGATTTAACGCTGGATGATTTAAAACAATTTCGCCAATTAGGCAGCAAAACACCCGGACATCCAGAACATGATATGACGCCTGGCGTTGAAACAACAACCGGCCCCTTAGGGCAAGGATTGGCCAATGCTGTGGGCATGGCATTGGCCGAGCGTAAACTCGCCGCAGATTTTAATCGCAATGATTTAACCTTAATTGATCATTATACCTATGTATTTTTAGGCGATGGTTGTTTGATGGAAGGTGTTTCTCATGAAGCGTGTTCATTTGCCGGCGCACAACGTTTAAGTAAATTAATCGCTTTTTGGGATGATAATGGTATTTCTATTGATGGTAAAATTAATGATTGGTGTGTGGATAATGTACCTGAGCGTTTTCGTGCTTATCAATGGCAGGTCATTGCGGATGTCGATGGCCATGATCCCAAAGCCATACATGCAGCCATTAAAGCTGCACAAGCAGAAACGGATAAGCCCACTTTGATTTGTTGTAAAACACAAATTGGTTATGGCGCACCCAATTTATCGGGCACAGCCAAAGTCCATGGTGCGCCCATGGGACATAATGAAGTGGCATTGACGCGTGAACAATTAGCCTGGCCTTATGCGCCTTTTGAAATTCCAGAAGATATTTATGCACAATGGAATGCTGTACAAGTTGGGCAACAGCGACAAGCACAATGGCAACAGATTTTTGAAAAGTATCAAACGATACATCCTGATTTAGCACAGGAATTTAAGCGCCGCATACAAGGCCTATTGCCTACACATTTTGAGAATACACAACAAGAATGGATAGCATCACTACAACAAGCGGCGGCAACCCTAGCGACGCGCCAAGCTTCACAAAATGCAATCACACATTATGCTGCACAATTGCCTGAATTGATCGGCGGCAGCGCGGATTTAACCGAATCCAATTTAACAAACTGGAAGGGCGTACAAATGCTTTCGCATTTAACGCCAGGCGGACAATATATATTTTACGGCGTACGTGAATTTGCTATGGTCGCAATTATGAATGGCATTGCCTTATATGGTGGATTCATTCCATTTGGTGGCACGTTTTTAGTATTTACGGATTATGCACGTAATGCCCTGCGTATGGCAGCACTGATGCAACAACGTGTGATCTTACGTGGGTACACATGATTCCATTGGTTTAGGTGAAGATGGTCCTACCCATCAACCCATAGAACAACTTTCAAGTTTACGACTCATTCCGCAGATGTCTGTTTGGCGTCCTTGTGATGTTGTTGAAACCGCCGTTGCATGGCGCAGTGCGCTGATGAAAAAAGGTCCAACAGTATTAGCTTTAAGTCGACAAAAATTACCCGCAATGTTACGTGATACGGATCAATTAAATCATATCGAAAAAGGCGGCTATATTTTGTGGGAACCTAAACAAACGATACAAGCCATTATTATAGCCACAGGTTCAGAAGTCCATTTAGCAATGGATGCCGCGCAACAATTAGCAGCAAAAAATTTCGCCGTACGTGTCGTGTCTATGCCAGCGACCGATGTATTTGATGCACAAAGTGCCGCTTATCGCGAACAAGTATTACCTAAAAAAATCATCCATCGTGTGGCAGTGGAAGCCGGGAGTACACGTTCTTGGGCTTATTATGTAGGTCCTGAAGGTAAAGTGATAGGCCTTGATCGCTTTGGCGAATCAGGACCTGCAGATAAAGTTTTTCAAGCTTTGCATATTACTGTGCAAAATATAGTTAATACCGTAGAGGAGGTTATATGCCAATAAAAGTAGCAATTAATGGTTATGGTCGCATAGGCCGCAATATCTTGCGTGCGCTTTATGAAAGCGATAAAAAAAATGATATTAAAATAGTAGCCATCAATGATTTAGGTGATGCCAGCATCCTTGCGCATCTGACTCAATACGATACCGCACACGGAAAATTCAAAGGTGAAGTCGGTATTGAGGGTAATGATTTAATTATCAATGGTGATAAAATTCATGTCTATGCGCAGCGTGACCCCGAAAACTTACCTTGGGGTGAATTAGGTGTTGATGTCGTATTAGAGTGTACCGGTATTTTTACCTCAAAAGATCAAGCACAAAAACACCTTAACGCCGGCGCAAAAAAAGTCATTATTTCTGCACCTGCCAGCAGCACAGTTGATGCAACCATCGTATTTGGTGTCAATGATAAAACTTTAAAATCCAGTGATACAATTATCTCTAATGCGTCTTGTACAACCAATTGTTTAGCGCCACTGGTAAAACCCCTGCAAGAAAAAATTGGGATATTACAAGGTTTAATGACAACGATTCATGCTTATACCAATGATCAAGTGTTGACTGATGTTTATCACGTCGATGTCAGACGCGCACGTTCTGCAACCCATTCTATGATACCTACAAAAACTGGGGCGGCTGCGGCCATTGGCTTAGTCTTACCTGAGTTATCCGGTAAATTAGATGGGTTTGCGATGCGTGTGCCGACAATCAATGTATCGGTAGTTGATTTAACTTTTACTGCCGCACGCGAGACTAACGTTGAAGAAGTCAATCAATTATTATTAGACGCATCTAAAGGTGAGCTCAAAGGCATATTAACTTATAATACGCTGCCACTTGTTTCAGTGGATTTTAATCATAACCCTGCTTCCAGTATATTTGATTCAACACAAACAAAAGTGATCGGTAATCTCGTTAAAGTATTATCTTGGTATGATAATGAATGGGGATTTTCTAATCGTATGTTAGATACGACCCTAGCTTTGATGCGAGCAAAATAAAAAAAGGAGCAGCCATGTTACTCTATATGCGGGATGTTGATTTAGCAGGTAAACGACTTCTAATTCGTGAAGATTTTAATGTGCCTATGAGTCATGGCAAAATTACCAGTGACCAACGTATTTTGGCAGCATTACCAACCGTACAATATGCAATAAAAGCAGGTGCCTGCGTGATGTTAATGTCACATTTAGGGCGTCCTGATGAAGGTGAAATGGATGAGACCTATACTTTATTACCTGTTGCTAGACGCTTATCAGAATTATTAGGGCAACATGTACCGCTGATAACAGATTGGTTACAAGGCTGCGATGTAAAACCTGGTGAAGTGGTATTATGTGAAAATGTACGCTTTAATCGCGGTGAAACTAAAAATGATAATATATTAGCCCTGCAAATGGCGTCGCTATGTGATGTATTTGTCATGGATGCATTTGGTACTGCGCATCGAGCACATGCTTCAACATTTGGTGTAGCGCGTTATGCACCACTTGCGGTGGCTGGACCGTTATTAGAAGCGGAATTAAAAGCACTCACCCAAGTGATGGACCAACCTAAACATCCTGTTGTCGCCATTGTTGGGGGCTCAAAAGTATCCAGTAAATTAATGGTGCTCAATACGCTCAGTCAAAAAGTGGATCAACTCATTGTCGGCGGTGGAATTGCCAATACATTTTTAGCAGCGGCAGGATTTAAAATCGGTAAATCTCTACATGAACCTGATTTAGTGCCACAAGCACGAACATTACTAGCCACAACCATGGCACAACACAGACACATGCCATTACCTGTCGATGTTGTTGTTGCTACAGAATTTAGCGCCAATGCAACCGCAATGATTAAATCGGTTGAGAATGTGGCAGATAATGAGATGATTTTAGATATAGGCCCACAAACCATTGCCCAATATAAAGAATTATTAAAAAATGCGCAGACCATTTTATGGAATGGACCACTAGGTGTATTTGAATTTCAACAATTTGCACAAGGCACAAAGGAAATTGCCCAAGCGATCGCTGATAGTGCTGCATTTTCAGTCGCAGGCGGGGGTGATACTTTAGCAGCTATTGATGAATTAGGTGTACACGATAAAATTTCATACGTGTCTACGGGCGGCGGTGCATTTTTAGCCTTTTTAGAAGGCAAGCAATTACCGGGTGTGGCTATTTTAGAACAACGCGCATTTGATAAAGAAAATATTATTTAAGGAGTTTTTATGGCGATTATTACATTAAGACAATTACTTGACCATGCTGCAGAGCACCAATACGGTATCCCCGCATTTAATGTCAATAACCTTGAACAAATGCGTGCTATTATGATGGCTGCAGATGAAACTAATTCTCCTGTGATTGTTCAAGCTTCAGCAGGCGCTAGAAAATATGCCGGTGCAAGTTTTCTGCGGCATTTAATTTTAGCAGCCAGTGAAGAATGGCCTCATATTCCTTTATGTATGCATCAAGATCATGGTGCGTCCCCTGGCGTGTGTCAACGTTCTATGCAATTAGGTTTTACTTCTGTGATGATGGATGGATCATTAGAAGAAGATATGAAAACGCCGAGTAGTTTTGAATACAATGTGAATGTCACCAAAAAAGTTGTCGATATGGCCCACAGTTGTGGTGTTTCTGTCGAAGGTGAACTCGGTTGTTTAGGATCATTAGAAAGCGGTCAAGCGGGTGAAGAAGATGGCTCAGGTGCAGAAGGTATTTTATCACATGAGCAATTATTAACAGATCCCGAACAAGCGGCACAATTTGTAAAAGCTACACAAGTCGATGCTCTAGCCATTGCCATCGGAACAAGTCACGGCGCCTATAAATTCACACGTCCGCCCACAGGCGATATTTTAGCGATCGATCGTATTAAAGCCATACATGCTCGCATTCCAGACACACATTTAGTCATGCATGGCTCTTCTTCAGTCCCACAAGATTGGTTAAAAATAATCAATGAACACGGTGGTGATATGGGCCAAACTTACGGCGTGCCCGTTTCAGAAATTCAACAAGGCATTAAACATGGCGTACGTAAAATAAATATCGACACTGATCTACGTATGGCCTCAACCGGCGCCATTCGCGAATATTTTACCCTGCATCCAAAAGAATTTGATCCGCGCAAATATTTACAAGCTGCAACGAATGCCATGTATGACATTTGCAAAGCACGTTATCAAGAATTTGGTACCGCAGGACATGCAGATAAAATCAAAGTAATGTCTTTAGAAAAAATGACTGAACGTTATGCAAAAGGTGAATTAGCACCGAGGGTTCATGAATAAAATAAATCCTATAAAAAAAATATAGTTAAGATTGTATATGCAATTTATCCTTTAATGGGCTTCATCCCAATTATCACCCACGCCGGCATGTGCAAGTAATTCCACGCCTAAATTAGCGGCTTTAGACATTTTTGAGATTAAGGTTGGCGTTAAGGTTTCGACGAGTTCGGTTTTAACTTCAAAGACTAATTCATCGTGGACTTGCATGACCATGCGGGCGTCGATTTTTGCGGCTAGGAAATAGTGATCGATAATAATCATGGCTTGTTTAATAATATCGGCGGCAGTACCTTGTAGAGGTGCATTAATCGCAGCGCGTTCTGCTGCGGTGCGTTGCATCATATTTTTTGAATTAATTTCCGGTAAATATAAACGACGGCCAAAAAATGTTTCAACATAACCTTGTTGATGAGCAAGATTGCGCGTATTTTCCATGTATTCCTTTACTTTGGGATAACGCTGAAAATAGGTTTCGATATATGCTTTGGCTTCATGCCTGGAAATATCTAATTGTTTGGCTAAACCAAAAGCGGACATACCATAAATTAAACCGAAATTAATTGCTTTTGCATTGCGACGATGTAGCGGCGTTACATTTTCAGGATCTAAATTAAATACTTCGGCCGCGGTTGCTGTGTGCACATCTAGGCCGTGACGAAATGCTTTTTGTAAACCGGGATCATCGGCTAAATGTGCCATGATGCGTAATTCAATTTGTGAATAATCGATGGCAACAATTTTATATCCAGGAGGTGCAATAAATGCTTGGCGAATTTTTCGCCCTTCTTCGGTACGAATAGGAATGTTTTGTAAATTCGGATCGGATGAAGATAAGCGCCCCGTTGCGGTAACGGCTTGATGATAAGATGTATGCACGCGCCCTGTTTTTTCTTGAATTTGCTCAGGAAGTTTATCAGTATAGGTGGATTTTAATTTACTTAAACTGCGGTATTCTAAAATTAATTTGGGTAACGGATAATCATGTGCTAATTCTTGTAAGACAGCTTCTGAAGTTGAGGCTTGTCCGGTTGGCGTTTTACTGCTCGTAGGTAATTTTAATTTTTCAAATAAAATTGCTTGTAATTGTTTGGGTGAATCAATATTAAATTCTTCGCCGGAAAAAGCATAAACTTCTTGTTGTAATAGATTAATGCGTTTTTCTAAATCTGCACTTTGTTTTTTTAGTAATTCTGCGTCAATTAAAACACCTGTTCTTTCAATCCGCGCTAATACAGGGACGAGTGGCATTTCTATGCTTTCAAACACTTCTTGCAATCCAGAATCTTCATTGATTTTTGGCCAAAGCATTTCATGCAGTTGCAGACACACATCAGCATCTTCAGCGGCATATTCGCCAGCTTTTTCCAAATCGATCTGATTAAACGAAAGTTGTTTCGCCCCTTTGCCAGCGACATCTTCAAAAGAAATATTATGATGATTTAAATATTTTAAAGCCAGGGCATCTAAATTATGACGCACAGCGGTGGGGTTATAAACATAAGATTCCAACATTGTATCAAATTGAATCCCGCGTAATTCAATTCCATGATTGAGAAATACATTTAAATCATATTTTAAATTTTGACCCACTTTAGGTTTGAGTGGATTTTCTAAAAAAGGTTTTAGCGCTTGTAACACAGTGTGTTCACTCAGCTGCTCGGGTGCACCCAGGTAGTCATGTCCAAAGGGAATATAAGCCGCTTCATGCGGCAAAATGGCCAATGAAACACCGACAATTTTAGCATTAATCATATTGAGATCAGTCGTTTCAGTATCAATGGCAAATAAAGGCGCAGCTGAAATTTTGTTAATCCATTTATCTAATTGTGCTTTAGTTAAAACTAATTCGTAATTTTTATCTTTTTTTTCTGCAAGAGGTGCGGCAGTTTGTGTGGGTTGTTGATCTAAGGCTAATAGCCAGCCTTTAAATGCCATACGTTCAAACCAAATTTTTAATTGTTCATTATCCGCTTGTTCACGTGTTAATTCATTAGGTTTTAATGCTAAAGGCACATCGCATTTAACAGTTACTAATTGTTTAGATAAAGGCAAACGCGGGATCGCTTCCCGTAAATTTTCACCAATCTTGCCTTTAATTTGATCCGCATGTGCAAAAAGATTATCTAGGGTTTCATATTCTTGTAACCATTTCGCCGCAGTTTTCGGCCCCACTTTGTCAACACCCGGTACATTATCCGAGGTATCGCCCATGAGTGTAAGTAGATCAATAATTTGTTCAGGCTTAACACCAAACTTTTCTTCAACACCTTTGGGATCCAATTCAGATTCTGTCATGGTATTCACCAAATGAATCTTAGCACTGACGATCTGCGCCATATCTTTATCGCCAGTAGAAATCAAAGTCTGCATATTATTTTTTTCAGCTTGAATAGCAAGCGTTGCAATTACATCATCAGCTTCAACACCTGAAATACACAAAACAGGGATCCCCATCGCTTTAATGATGCTATGAATAGGCTCTAATTGCGCAACTAATTCCGTAGGCATCGGTGGACGATGCGCTTTATATTCTGGATAAAGCTCACTGCGAAACGTTTTCTCCTTCGCATCAAATACAACAGCGATGTGTGTAGGATTAATTTCATGCAGTAATTTGCGCAACATATTAATCACACCATAAACAGCGCCCGTTGGTTCCCCTGCAGGATTAGTCAAAGGTGGCATCGCATGGAATGCACGATAAACGTAAGATGAACCATCGACTAGGACGAATGGTGGCATGATTATTCCCTGATAAAAAACATTTATATTACGCCGCTGTGGCTAAGATGTCGATATTTGACAATATATCAATTATGCTACATAATTCGTACGTTGCCTACGAAATTTACATAATATAAAATGAATAGAAATATATCAAATAAAATCAAAGAGTTACTGAATATGTTCCCTGTTGTGGCGCTTATAGGGCCGCGGCAATGTGGGAAAACGACTTTGGTAAAGACGCTTTTTCCTGATTGGTTATATCTAGATTTAGAAAGGCCTTCGGATTTTAATCGTTTTGATCAAGATCCTGAATTCTTTTTTGAGCAATACCCGCAACATGTGGTTATTGATGAAGCACAATTATCCCCTAAATTATTTGAAGTGTTACGGAGCGTTATCGATGCAAAGCGCACAGAAACAGGACGGTTTGTTATTACAGGTTCGAGTAGTCCTTATTTATTGAAACACATTTCTGAAACATTAGCGGGTCGCATTGCCACAGTGGAGCTGGGTACCTTTAAAGCCAATGAATTGTTTGGAAAACCTTTGAGCCCCATTTATTCTTTATTTGAACAACCGCTATCACGGGATAGTTTTGCATCGCTGCCGCTTCCATTATTAACGCAAGCAGAAATTCAACAAGCATGGTATTTAGGAGGATATCCCGAACCGGTATTAAAACAATCTAAGGATTTTTATTTGCAATGGATGGAAAATTATGAAAGTACTTATATTTATCGTGATATTGCAAGACTTTATCCAAAACTTAATAAAGTAGCCTATCAACGTTTTTTAAGCATGTTATGTAAACTTTCTGCAACCATTATCAACAAATCACAAATGGGGCGTGCTTTAGAAGTGAGTGAAGGATCTATACGTGAATTTTTAACCATTGCTGATGGAACATTTTTATGGCGTCAATTACCCAGTTATGAAACATCGAAAGTAAAAAGTATTGTAAAAATGCCTAAAGGCTATATTCGTGATACAGGCTTATTGCATTCATTATTAAAGATTACGCGTTTAGAAGATTTATTTATTGATCCGATTATTGGTGCCTCGTTTGAAGGATTTGTGATTGAAGAATTAATTAAAGGATTAAAATCCACCATGCTTACACATTGGGAACCTTATTATTATCGTACACGTAGTGGTGTTGAAATCGATTTAATTTTAGAGGGCCCCTTTGGTATGCTGCCTGTAGAAATTAAATATGGTGCCACCGTCAAGCAAAACCAGCTCAAAAACTTAGAACAATTTGTGATAGAAAATGATTTGCCATTTGCGCTGCTCATTAATCAATCTTCAAGTGCGCATTGGCTCACGCGTCATATCTATCAACTTCCGGCTATTTACTTATAAATTAAGTGCAATCTCTCTAATGCACAATATGGCGCGGTTTTTGCTAGGTGACAGGATTACTTGAATATTTTACTGAGCATGCAGTTTCAATGGCATTTTTTATCCCCTCTGCCATACTAGCCAAATAGTTAATTAAACAAGGGAAAATCATGTCTATACCAAAATTCATTGCGCACCTGTTTTTGGCTTTTTTGATCGTTATGCCAACGGTCTATGCTACTCAAACAGAGATTCCAGCTACTTATGAATTTACTTTAGAGCATGATTTTTTAACCATGAAAGATGGTACGCGGCTTGCTGTTGATTATTATCTGCCCAAATCCAAAGTTAAGGATGAAAAGTTTCCGATAGTGCTCGAAGTGTTGCCTTATCGTAAGGACGATAGTTTTGCTTCTAGGGATTATCCGGTTTATAGCTATTTTGCACAACGCGGTATTTTGGGTGTGCGTGTGGATATTCGCGGCACCGGTGCTTCTGAAGGACAATTAGGTGATAGAGAATATTCTGATCAAGAATTAGCGGATATTTTAGAGATTATTGATCAATTAGCTGCCAAACCTTATTCCAACGGCAATATAGGCATGATGGGTAAATCTTGGAGCGCCATCAATGGTATGGCTACCGCAATGAAACGGCCCGAGCATTTAAAAGCCTTGATTTTTATGCACAGTTCCATTGATCTGTATCGCATCGATGTCCACGGTTGGGATGGTGCGCTGCATTTAGATATGTTTTCTGTCGAGATGGATATAGAAAACATGATGCCACGTGCGCCAGAATATAAAATTGATAAAGATTATTATAAAGACAGATTTGATACCAAACCTTGGATCTTTACTTATTTAGAACATCAAAGAGACGGTGATTTTTGGCAAAAAGATCGCTCACTGATTTCTGATTATTCCGCTTTAAATATTCCTGTTTACGCAGTCGGCGGATTATTAGACGGTTACCGTGACAGTGTTCCCGATATGCTTGAAAATACTGCTGTGCCCATGAAAGCAGAAATGAATACACATAATCATGCCTTTCCTCACAATGGCGCGCCCGGCCCTACTTATGAATGGCGACAAACGGCCGTACGTTGGTGGCAGCATTGGTTAAATGGCAAAGATAATTTGATTATGCAAGAACCATTAAATACTGTATTTATGCGTGATTATGTGCCCGCAGATAATAAATTAGCCATGACCCCAGGACAATTCTGGGGCGTAAAACGTGTGCCCGACACAACACCTTGGACTTTTTATTTAGGTGAAAAGAAAACACTACTTGATAAACCTGAAGGCAAAGGCATAGTGAAATTTAAACAAATGCCCGGCATAGCCGATGAAACCTTAAATTGGTGGGGCGAAGTGACTGGGGATATGAAAGATCTTGACGCACGCTCACTGGTTTTTGATTCACCTAAAATGACTGAAACAAAATACATTTTAGGTTATCCAAAAGTAAATTTAAAAACCGCAGCCGATCAACCTTTATTAGATTGGATCATTCGCCTAGAAGATGTTGCCCCCGATGGTACAGCATCATTAATTACAGGCGGCCTATTTCATTCAGCCGATTATATTTCAAGATTTGATCCCAAAGATTTTCCAATCAATAAATTTATAGATATTGAAATTCCACTGCATTACACCACCTGGACTTTCAAACCCGGACACCGCGTACGCGTATCCGTATCACTCTATGAATTCCCCTTAGTATGGCCAACACCGTATTTATCAACCATACAAATAGCCATGGGCGATACAACTAAATTGACCTTGCCAGAAGCATCGCTAAACAGCGCTGTTATTCAAACCATGCAACCAGTCGAAGAGATTAAATCAAGACCAGGCGTAAATTGGATTCATGAGCAAGAATTAACACCCTTTAAAGTTACTCATTATCCTTCACACAAAATAGACATCGCGGAAGCAGAAGAATCCTCACTCTGGGAAGTAGACGGCCGCCAATATATGCGAAAAAATAGCATGACTTATATTATCAGCACCGAAGATCCCGCAAACGCCTCATTTAAAAGCGAAGGCAATTACGAAATAAAAATAGGCGATCGCGTCATCCTCGCAAAATCCATCATGCAAGTGACTTCGGACAAGAAAAACTTCGAAGTAAAAGTCCGCAGAGAACTATATGAAAACAATGTACTAATAAAAACCCGTGATTGGAAAGAGATAATCCCAAGAGACTATCAATAACACCAATTTAATATCCAGATAAATCCCGCTGTGCGGGTGGCACAGGCAGTAGTTTACGACCGGCGCAGCTTGCGAGCACGTAAAATACTGCCTGTGACAGGCCCCGCACAGCTCTTTAAGCTTCCACAAATTAAAGAAAACAATCCTGTCTAATTTCAGTTAACCTTGCATAGGCGAGCACCAACCACTTACTACCCACTTTATCAAAATTAACCTGCACACGCGCATGTTCACCCTGACCTTCAAAAGCAAGAACAGTACCATCAGAAAATTTCTCATGCCGCACACGCGCACCCAGTTTAAATGGCCATGCAGCTTGAATAGGATTTTGAGGCAGATAATTAGATACAGTTCTATAACCACCCGAACTTTTTGATTTAGTCATGCGCACAGGTGATAAAAACTCTTCAGGAATTTCTTTAATAAAACGCGAAGGCGGACTCATCGCTTCACGCCCATGAAAACGCCGCGTTTGTGCATAACTTAACACTAATTTTTTCATCGCACGCGTCATACCGACATAACATAAACGCCGCTCTTCTTCGACATGTTTATGTTCAGCAATCGCCATTTGATGCGGAAACAAACCTTCTTCTAAACCACACATAAATACTAAAGGAAATTCTAAACCTTTTGCGGAATGGAGCGTCATCATTTGTACGCAGGCTTGATGTTCATCGGCTTGTTCTTCGCCAGCTTCTAAGGCGGCGTGCGCTAAAAAGCTATTTAAGATCGAACCTTCAGAATGTTCGGGATGATATTGTCTTGCTGCGGTAATCAGCTCTTCTAAATTTTCTAAACGGGATAACATTTTATCGCGATCGGTTGCGCGGTATTGTTCTTTTAAGCCACTGCCTTGAATGACGGCTTCAACTTGTTCGTAAAGATTATCGCAATTCCAAATGGTTTCACGTAACTGCGCAATCAAATTTAAAAATTGTTGGAGCGATTTCGCCGCACGTGCGGATAAAATATCTTGGGTGAGCAACGCTTCTGCAGCATCCCATAAAGATTGCTGCGCATGTTTACTTTGTTCACGAATCAAATTTTGTGTTTGCTCACCAATGCCGCGGGTTGGCCAATTAACCACCCGTTCAAATGCCGCACCATCATGACCATTAGTGACAAGACGTAAATAAGCCAGTGCATCTTTAATTTCCGCACGTTCAAAAAACCGCTGACCACCATAAATCCGATACGGTATGTTAGCTTGAATTAAAGATTCCTCTAAGACGCGTGACTGTGCATTAGAGCGATATAAAATCGCCACATCAGAATAAGAATGTAATTGACCCCATTTTTTAATTTCAGCAGTAATAAAATGCGCTTCATCAATTTCATTAAAGGCTTCATAAACGGCAATGTCTTCGCCTTCACCATCTTGCGTCCATAATTCTTTACCCAAGCGCCCGGTATTATTACTAATCAAAGCATTCGATGCAGATAAAATCGTTTGTGTTGAGCGATAATTTTGCTCTAAACGCGTGACTTGAGCGGTAGGGAAATCTTGTGTAAATCTATGAATATTTTCAATCTTAGCACCACGCCAGCCATAAATCGATTGATCATCATCGCCAACAATAGTCAGGAAATTTTCACTTCCTGCTAATTGACGTAACCAAGCATATTGAATTGCATTGGTATCTTGAAACTCATCCACCAAAATATATTTAAAGCGCTCTTGATAATGTTTTAATAAAACGGGATTATCACGTAATAATTCATAAGTACGTAACAACAATTCAGCAAAATCCACAACCCCTGCTTGGCGCACGATATTTTCATATTCTGCATAAATACGCAACTGCGTTTTTACAAACAAATCAAAGCCAGGTTCAATATGCGAAGGCCGAAGTCCAGCATCTTTTTTCGCATTAATAAATCCTTGCGCTTGTTTAGGTTTCCAGCGCGTATCATCTAAATCTAAGGACTTAATCACACGTTTTATATAACGCAGCTGATCATCACTGTCTAAAATCTGAAATCCTTCAGGAAGTCCAGCGTCTTGCCAATGCATGCGCAGCAAACGATGCGCCAAACCATGAAAAGTCCCTATCCACATATGAGCCACAGACGTATTTAAAGTTTCACTCATCCGATTACGCATTTCCTGCGCTGCTTTATTAGTAAAGGTTACGGCTAATATAGAATGGGGAGAAACGTGTTGGGTGGCTATCAACCAAGTAATACGATGAATCAAGACTCGCGTCTTACCACTTCCGGCGCCGGCCAAAATCAATTGATGATTAGGCGGGCTACTTACGGCTTGCTGTTGTTTTTCATTTAAGGTGGCTAAAAGCTGGTTTATCATAACGATAGGATACCTGATTAGGGCTATGCAGAGTACCCCCTATTTTATTACAAAACTTATTAAAACAACCCATGATTTTAGTGAGTTTTTATTGAAAACAACCCATGATTTTGTTATAATCTGGGTTATATGAACAGAATAGCTTTAAATTCACTCCAAACCTGGCTTCATCAGGATGACCGGAAACCCTTGGTTTTGCGTGGGGCCCGGCAGGTGGGGAAGACTTATTTGGTCCGTGAGTTTGCGAGGATTAATGGTTTAGAGTTAATTGAGCTTAATTTTGAGAAAAATCCTGAATATAAAAGTTTGTTTGTTTCTAATGACGTCAAAAAAATTGTTTTATTATTAGAGGCATTGCAGAGTAAAGCGATAGACCCACGTGCGTCTTTATTATTTCTAGATGAAATTCAGGTGGTGCCGGAGTTATTGGCTAAGCTGCGTTGGTTTGCTGAAGATTTGCCGCAGTGGCCTGTGATTGCTGCGGGATCGTTATTAGATTTTGTGCTTAATGAACATGATTTTAGTATGCCGGTTGGGCGGATTAATTATTTTCATTTAGAGCCTTTATCGTTTGAAGAGTTTTTGCAGGCGATTGGTCGTGATAAATTAGTGGAATTTTTGGCATCGTTTAAGATGGGTGATGAAATCCCAGAAGCCTTGCATGTACAATTATTAAGTTTTGTAAGGGATTATTTTTTAATTGGTGGTTTGCCTGCAGCTGTTGTAGCATGGGTGCGCTCTGAAAGTTTAATCACCGTAAGTCAAGTACAGCAAGATTTATTAGCGACCTATCGTGATGATTTTAATAAATATGCTAAACGTATTAATAAAGATCGTTTAGAAGAGGTGATATTCTCTGTGCCAAGACAATTAGGTGGAAAATTTGTTTACAGCCGAGTGACTAAAGAAATACAAAGTGTGATGCTTAAAAAGGCCTTGGATTTATTGTGCACAGCGCGTGTTTGTCATACGGTATTTAGTAATCATGCACAAGGTATTCCTTTAGCAGGTGGTAAAAAATCTACACCCTTCAAAGTTATTTTATTGGATACAGGCTTAACGCATAGTCTTATGGGGCTTAATATGCAACAATTGCAACAACCGGTAGAGTTGATGTATGAGGGTGCTATTGCAGAACAATTTGTCGGACAAATGTTACGCACACTTAATCCTTATTTTATAGAGCCGGAACTTTATTATTGGAATCGTGACATTCCAAATTCAAGCGCAGAAGTAGATTATATTTTACAACAGGGGCAACAGTTGGTACCCATCGAAGTGAAGGCAGGTAGTACGGGCACTTTAAAATCGCTACACTTATTGATGGGAATGCGAGGCTGGTCATTGGCCGCGCGTATTAACGGTGATTACCCAAGCATTACACCGATAGATACGATGACGATATTACAACAAAAGGCTCATTATAAATTATTGTCATTACCGTTTTATTTGATTGGACAGCTACGGCGTTTGATCGATGAGAGTCATTAACACTTAAAGGAAAACAAAACATGTCAACCGTTACTGCAGTTAGAAAAAATGGTCATTTGGCGATAGCCTGTGATACGCTTATTAAATGGGGTGGGGAGAAAAATACAGCCAAACATGTGATTAATCACAGTAAGATTATGACCGTGGGTGAAAACCTGATTGCCATTACCGGGCCTGCGGCTGGGTATAATGCCTTAAAGCATTTTTTTGCCGTGCAAGAAGGTGAAGTCTTATTGCGCAGTGTTGAAGATATTTTTTTATATTGGCGAGATTTTCAAAAAGCACTTAAAGAAGATTATTTTTTTGAGTCTAAAAGTGAAGAATCTGGATTTGAGACCAATACTTTAGATATTTTGTTGATTAATCCCTATGGCATTTTTGCCGTCGGTGCGTATCGTGATATTCAACAGTTCTCATCTTATTATTCTTACGGTTCAGGCAATGAATATGCGTTGGGCGCAATGTTTACCCAATATGATAATCCTGATTTAGATGCGAAAAAAATTGCTGAATTAGGGGTTGCAGCCGCTGCAGAATTTAACGACAGCACGGCTTTACCCTTAATTTCTTACAGCATTAAAGAAGCTGCACATGCACCTGCCTAAAGTGATCGCCCATCGTGGCGCGAGTCAAATCGCGCCCGAAAATAGTTTACAAGCTTTTGAAAAAGCGCATGAACTCGGTGCAACTTGGGTCGAATTTGATGTCATGCTCACTCAAGATAATATTGCTATTATTCATCATGATGATACATTTAAACGTATTTTAAATCTTGATCAAAATGTTCATGAAACATTGTATGAAGAAATAAAAGATCGTATTCCCACTTTAGAACAAGTATTAACTTGTTGTGCGCATTTACGTATGAGTTTAAATATTGAAATAAAAACCACGCAAGTTTATGCAAAACAAACAGCGTTAAAAACTTTAGAAGTATTAAGAACATTTAAATTTTTTACACCCGAAAATATTTTATTTTCAAGTCTAGAAATCGACGCTCTAAAAACCATTCATGGTCAAGCGCCAGAATTTAAATTAGGCTTGGTTGCCGATAATTGGTCTGATGTGAATAAAATCCTACCCCAATTACCGCTTTATGCCTTGAGTTTACATTATCCGATGCTTACAAAAGAGCTTGTTAAAAACATGCGTAATCAAGGCCATGAAATTTTAGCGTTTACGGTTAATGAACCAGCGCTTGCGATGGAGTTATTTGATATGGGTGTAAGCAGTGTATTTTCGGATAATCCTTTATTGTTAGCTTAAGATTGACAAGATCCAACTTAGTTTTTAAGATGTCTATCTATGCAAATACCTATTGATACGATTAAAAGCTATTTTCTTAAGCTGCAAGACTCTATCTGTCATGCCATTGAAGCCGTTGATGGCAAAACCTTTATTCAAGACGACTGGACGCGTGAATTAGGCGGTGGTGGGCGCACTAAGGTGATTCAGGGGAATATTATTGAGCAAGGTGGGGTTAATTTTTCTCATGTTTATGGCAATGAATTGCCCAAAACAGCAACTATACAACGTCCGGAATTAGCGGGATGTGCTTTTCAGGCTTTAGGTGTTTCTTTAGTTTTACATCCCTCTAATCCTTATATCCCTACAACGCATATGAATGTGCGATTTTTTGTTGCAGAAAAACCTGGGCAAGCGCCAATTTGGTGGTTTGGTGGTGGATTTGATTTAACGCCTTATTATCCTAATTTCGATGATTGCGTACATTGGCACCAAGCGGCGAGTACTTTGTGCGAACCTTATGGCCAAGATGTTTATCCTAGATTTAAAAAATGGTGCGATGATTATTTTTATATTAAACATCGTAATGAAGCGCGCGGCATAGGCGGCTTATTTTTTGATGATTTAAATGAGTGGGGCTTTGAGCGTTGTTTTTCATATATTCAAGCAGTAGGCAACAGCTTTTTACCAGCCTATTTACCTATTTTAAATAAGAACAAAGAGAGAACATTTGGAGAGCGAGAACGAGCGTTCCAATGTTACCGACGTGGGCGCTATGTAGAATTTAATCTAGTTTACGATCGCGGGACTTTATTTGGCTTACAAAGTGGTGGTCGTACGGAATCTATTTTAATGTCTTTGCCGCCCGTTGTGCATTGGCATTATAACTATCAACCACAGCCAGGATCAGCTGAGGCAGCACTCTATCAAGATTACCTACCCGCAAAAGATTGGCTCAAGCCCTAAAATTTCACCAAGTCCACATCATATGATACAATCCACAATTTACTGAACTATTTCCAAACGGGTGGCCGGAGGCTGTTTTTATGCGCGCAGCTTGCGAGCACATAAAAGCAGACGCAGGACAGGCCCCGTTTGGACGAATGCCTATATTACCTCTCTTTACTTAACAACGGAGCAAAGATGGATAGCAACAGAAAACGTGAACTCATAGGCGGCGGCCTGCTATTCGGCGCCGCAATCATCGCACTCATATGCGCCAACACCCCATTGTTAGAAGTCTACATAAACATCCTAGACATGCCCTTTAGTATTTCCGTAGGGAATATGAGCCTAGCCAAGCCCATGACCTTATGGATCAACGACGGCCTAATGGCTTTATTTTTCTTATTAATTGGCTTAGAAGTCAAACGCGAATTTCTAGAAGGCGATTTATCCAAACCTTCACAAGTAGCGCTACCCGCCATCGGCGCCCTGGGCGGAATGATAGTCCCAGCCATTATTTATACCTTATTCAATTATGGCGACCACATTCATATGCAAGGTTGGGCTATCCCTGTAGCAACTGATATAGCCTTCGTATTAGGCGTATTGGCTTTATTAGGACCTCGTGTCCCACGGGCCTTACGCGCATTTTTATTAGCACTGGCTATTTTTGATGATATCGGTGCGATCATAGTGATTGCCATTTTTTATACTGCAGAACTTTCTCTGAGCTCACTGATGCTGTCATTTTTATGTTTATTGGGTTTATTTATTTTAAATCGCTTTAAAGTCAAAGTTTTGGTGCCTTATGTGTTACTGGGCGTGTTAATGTGGTTTTTTGTTTTAAAATCCGGCATCCATGCGACTTTAGCGGGTGTTGCTTTAGGACTGATGATTCCTCATCGTGGTAAAGAAGATACTACCGCATCGCCGATGTTACGACTTGAACATAGCTTACAACCCTGGATAGCTTATTTTGTAGTCCCTGTGTTTGCCTTCACGAATGCAGGGCTTTCATTTGCAGGCAATACCTGGAGTGATTTATTGAATCCGATTACTATGGGTATTGCTTTAGGTTTAATTCTGGGTAAACAAATTGGCGTATTTTTATTTGTTTATATTGCGATTAAAGCAGGCTTTGCGCAAATGTTACGAGGCACCAATTGGGTGATGTTATATGCGGGCGCAACCTTATGTGGTCTTGGCTTTACCATGAGTTTATTTATTGCATCCCTAGCTTTCCAAGATGTCAATATTACTTATTTTGATGAAAGTAAACTCGGTATTTTAATGGGATCATTACTCTCAGGATTATTGAGTTATTATTTACTCAAGCGTTCAACACAAAATAATTTGGTTTCACCTTAAGAACTAACCGAGCGCACCATAGTCAGTAATTTTTGATTGGTGTCTTCGGAGGTTTGATAAAGGCGCGCATGAAAAATAGCGATTAATTCTAGAATATCTTCTAGCAACTCTTCTTCGTATAATTCGGCTTCGTCATTATTTAAAATGACAACTTCGACTTTTCTAGCTGCACATAAGGCAAATACTAATTCCGCACCGATACGTAATAAACGATCTTTATTTGTAATGACTAATCGTTTAATTTTTTTATCAATAATAAGATTTAATAATTTACGTAAACCAATTTTGCTGTGATCGATGCCTGAGCCTTTATCGCGAATCACTTCATATTTCCAGCCTTTTTGGGTGCAATAGGCTTCTAATTGCTGTACTTGATGCTTGAATACTTCGCTATCTTCAGGCGCAGATGCACGCGCATAGGCCAGCGTGATGTCGGTTTCTATCTCTTTAAGGTTGAGCAGCTTTTCTAAATCGTAATAGCGTGTGCCGCCTTGACTGCGACGTTCAGGCACCAATTGACCCCGTTCTTCCCAGCGACGTAGCGTTTGTACAGAGACTCCAAGAATATGCGCGGCTTGGCCCACTTTAATAAATCTACTCATTATACTCAATAATACCAAATATGTATCGATTTTGTGACGGTAAGTCATTGTAAAATATAGAAAAACAACAGCATTATCACAGATTTTTTTCGATATTGAAAGAGCATTATTATAAATGTTTATTCTGAAGACAGGATTAAGAAAAAGCCTTAAGGTATTATTAAAAGAATGCCTTGATGCGCGATGCCTTGAATAAATAAAATATTAAATAATATTAAAACCAAAGTCAGCACCATGGGCGATAAATCAAATCCACCCAGGGTAGGTAATAAACTACGAATGCGATTAAGTGAAGGTGTGATAATTTGTGTAGCGATTTGTATCATAGGATTAACCCGGTTGGTGTTTAACCAGCTGGCTACAACTGTGGCTATCAGCGAAAATAAATAAATATAAAATACTAAACTTAAAATATCTGCAATTCCAAGCAACATTAAACCTGCATTATTTACCCAAAGTCCGGTTTGTAATAAAATCAAAGCACCTTGTTTTAAAAAAGCTAAAAACAATAATAAAATAACACTGGCCCAATCAATACCATAATAAGCGGGCACAATACGACGCAGAGGCAGTACGAAAAAATTACTGACTTTCAAAACCATTTGACTGATAGGGTTATAAAAATCAGCGCGTATCCATTGTAGTAATATGCGCAGCAGTATTGCTAAAATTAAAAAAGTAAATCCTGTGTCTACTAAAAATAAACTGGCTTGCATTAACGGACTCATTTTTCTTCCTTGTGATGTTGTAATTGTTGCCCATGTGTATAAGCATCTAGAAACGCTTGTTTAAATATGCCTTCCATATCACTACGTTTTAGAAACGTTAATATTTTTTCAGTCATGCCTTTTTTTGAAGCTACTCGTTCTTGCAATTCGATTAAGCTCGTATGATTTTGCGCTGCCATTTGCGCGGCACCGGTAAATAATTGCAATACGGAAGCTTTAGCTTGTTCTTCAGGTATACCAAGATTAGCAGCAGCATCGATCACAGTTTGCATCATAAAAAATACATATCCCGGGCCGCAACCGGTTAAGACGGTATAGGCTTCCATGAGGTCTTCTTCATCAAGCCATAAACTTAAGCCTAAATGTGCAAACAAATCTTGCGCAAATTGACCGTGCTGAACTAAAGCATGAGGCCGTGTAAATAACAGGGTATTGCCTTGACCCAAAGACACCAAAATATTAGGCATCGCACGTATAAATGAGAGTGGCCCTAATAATTCCGATAATTTAGCAATTGGAATTCCAGCCAAGATTGAAATAACCAAAGTCTCTTGCGAAAAAGCATTAACACACTCACTTGCAAAGTCGGGCAAACTTTGTGGCTTAATCGCCAGAATAACCACCTTCGCAGCCTTTATCGCCGCTACATTATCTTGACTCGTTTGCACAGAAAACGTCTGCGCTAAAACAGCCAATTTGTCAGCATTCTTATCGGTCACACAAATATGCGAAAGGGTAATGCCTACGCGCTGCAAGCCACTTAACAAATAAGTCGTCATATTCCCCGCACCAATAATGGTAATGGGGGTGGTTGTTAGGTTCACGGTAATCCCTTAATGTAATAGGTAAGCGTATCATCAAATAATAGACTCAATTCGTCAAGTACTTCAAATTAATGATGAAACCGGTAATTGTTCAGCGCTCAATTTGCGCGATAACATCCGTGGCTTTATGGGTTGCTGCGGCAAAGGGGACGGTGAGCAGGAGGAATATGCAGGCAAAAAACATTTTTTTACGGGTAAGCATCATGCACCTATTATTATAATTGTGTTTATATTATAGGACTTGAAAGCTTAAATCAGTAATGACATGACCTAACTGCAGGGCGCGCCGATAGAATTTGGTGGTAGGACGTGGGCAATAGTCGGGAATTTGGGTTTTATCAAGGACGGGTTTAAAGTCTGGGTGTTGGCTTAGAACAGCTGTTGCATGACGGGCGTAATCTTGCCAGTCAGTGGCGAAATGGACGTAGCCACTGGGTACTAAAACATGTTTCATTAAATTTAAAAAATCAGTTTGTAATAAACGTCGTTTGCGATGTTTTTTCTTAGGCCACGGATCGGGAAAATAAATATATACTTGGGATAAACCGTGCGCAGGGAAAACCTCAGATAATAAGGGCACAACGTCAGCTAGAATGACGCGCACATTGGTAATGTCTTGTTCTTTTAAAATATTAAACAGTGCGCCAGTGCCAGATTTATAGACTTCAACGCCAATAAAATTAACCTCAGGTTTTTCTTTGGCCATGGCCACTAAGGCTTCACCGTTACCAAAACCAATTTCTAACACTGTCGGTGCTTCGCGATGAAAAATAGTAGCATAATTTAAAACAGTATCAGGATTAATATCGATGCCATATTCTGGCCATAAGCTTGTAAAGGCTAATTGTTGCGCATGGGTCATGCGCCCCTCGCGGCGAACAAAACTATGTATCGTGCGCATTAGAAAAAATAACCTTCGGTGGTAGAAGAAGCGCTGGCATAAGGACGTTTGGGCATGCGACCTGCTAAATAAGCATCACGTCCAGCGATCAGCGCATATTTCATGGCGCGTGCCATTAATACAGGATTTTTTGCTTCAGCAATAGCCGTATTCATTAATACGCCATCACAACCTAATTCCATAGCAATGGCTGCATCAGATGCAGTACCGACACCCGCATCAACAATGACGGGCACTTTAGCATTTTCAATAATAAAACGAATATGATAACGATTTTGAATCCCTATTCTGAACCAATCGGCCACCAAAGGCATAATGGCGACACAGCCAATTTCTTCTAATTGTTTTGCTAAAATCGGATCATCTGTTGTATACACTAATACTTTAAAATTATCTTTGACTAATAATTCTGCAGCTTTTAAAGTTTCAATGACATTGGGAAATAAAGTTTTGGTATCGCCTAAAACTTCTAATTTTACAAAATCATGACCGTCTAATAATTCACGTGCCAATTGACAGGTGCGTACGGCGTTAGTTGCATTATAACAGCCCGCAGTATTAGGGAGCATGGTATATTCTTTAGGCGAAATAAAATCTAATAAATTTTCTTGATTTTTATCCTGGCCAATATTAATACGTCGCAAAGCAAAAGTAACAATTTGCGCGCCAGAAGCTTTGATGGCCGCTTGCGTTTCTACCATGTCTTTATATTTACCCCTCCCAACCATTAAGCGTGAATCAAAGCTACGATTAGCAATAATTAATGGATCACTCATTTAACCGCCTCCTACTGCATGGATAATTTCAATTTGATCGCCCTCGTTTAAGGACGTTTGCGCATATAAACTGCGCGCAAAATAGCTTGATTGAGCTCTAAAGCAAAACGTTTATTACCCAGGTCAAGTTCATTAACTAAATCCTGGATGGATATGTTTAAGGCCAGGGTCAGTACTTCGCCGTTGATATAAATGTTCATGACGCGATTATACCTTAATTTAACAGTTTCATCCTACTAAGTGGTGATGGTTTTCGTCAAATAAAGCCACAAGTTTCGGATATCTAGGGTGATAATCTGGCAAAGCATTACCGTCAAGCAGTTTTATATCAATAAATAAATCGTTATTCAAAATGAAATCCATCACTTTTTGGCAATCATTTATTAATGCTTTCATAACGGCATTGTGATCTATCATTGCGGTCCATCAAATCTAATGGATTTTTGACAAGGCTAGAAACATTAGGCTTTTGACCTTGCTGAGCTGACCAAAAATTTTGAAAAAAATGTCGGTAGGAAGTACCTAGGATTTGTTCTTGAGTAATATTGTCTCGACAGTTAATATCAGCGCCTTGTTGAATGAGGAAAATCGCCATTTCTTCTTTTTTAATATTAATAGCAGCATGTAAAGGGCTTAGCACTTTGGTTACATTTTCATCTAGACCTATTAATGCTGGATTAACATTAGCACCAAAGTGAATGAGTAGTTTTACCAATCTGATATTGCCAGTTTTAGCTGCAAGCGTAATAAAATATTGCTCACCTTCCAATCTTTGATTAATATTAATTTTAAAATGTTGCAAACAAAATAATACCCTAGATAAGCTTTCATCAATAATGCAGTGCATTAAAATCATGCCTTTAGAGATAATATTGTTGGATGATCATCATAAAGTAATGCAAAAATATCCCATGCATTATTTGTAGCGGCAGAGACTGCAGGATGAGTTGAACTATGTATAATTTAGGTCAAATTTTAAATAAAATTTAACGGCATTCATACTGCCACTTGCAGCCGCCAAATTAAGTGGTGTACCAATGTCTTCAAGTGAAAATAAATAATTCGCACGATGATGAAGCAAATCTTTGATTTCAGCCACATCATCGCACTTTGTAGCATCTATTAATAAATATTCACCAAAATTATCAATCCGCAAGGCTTTTTTCATCGCTTTAATATCAAGGTTGGTGCGAAACAAACTATCGAGCACTAGGCCATTGCTTTGTTTGATAAGCGTATAGGTTTCACGTTCTTTGATTAGAAAACGTTTCATTTCAAATTTATCATAACCGACATAGACGCTACTCAGTGGCAGCCAAGAAACTGCACCCATATCATCATCGGGTTTTATTCTAATGGTGTGGGGATTTACAAATAAATGAAAATGAATAAATTGAATATGAAAATATGTATCTTGATATACTTCAGAAAAAGTAAACGCGGTGTGCTGGCTAAATTTACCTTTTAATTGCGAGCCGCGCAGTTTAATATTGGTTTCTTCTTCTAATTCACGCATGGCTGTTTCAATAAAATCTTGATCACGTATTTCAACTAAGCCGCCGGGGAAACAGTATTCATCATCGATGGTGTTATCTTTATTTTTCTTCTGTCCAAGCAATACATAACGATCGCCATCTTGTTCTTCTGCGGTGACAATAATAGCGACGGCTCTTTTTTGATTTTTAGAAGGTGGCGAGGCTGTTTCTATAAGGCCTTTTTCTCTAAGTAAACGAATAATATTTTCATTCGGTTTTTTACTTTTAAGCGCTAAATCTAAAGCATTAACATATTTTTTGTCAAAGTAGCAGCGGTGGTGAATATCAACCTCGTGTTGCAATAATAATTTTACGCCTTCTTCATTGCCTTGCTCGGCAAAAATCATCAAAGGTGTTTTAACATTAACTAAAACATCTTCTAGACTAACCCCGTGGTGTATCAGTGCAGCCACCACATCAACATGCCCTGCTTTTGCAGCGATAGCATATAATAAACAGGGAAAGTGATGAATATTAGCGCCATATTGAATGGCAAGAGGTAACCAATCCATTAAATTATTTTCACAAATCAAATCTAATATATTTTTATCACTCAATAATTGCTTATCTTGATGCAAAAATGGGCCTTTTTGTATATGTACATCAAGGGGGTGTGGATGTTTTATTGTTAATAAGTATCCAAATAAAGTTTTATCTTTTTTCTTTACAGCATAATAGAATGAGTTGTTGCCAGAGTCCTTATTTCTACTGGGGTCCGCGCCATATTGAATAAGCAATTTTACCATGCTCATTCTTTGCTCTGGGTTTTCAATATCTTTAATTGCAGTATTTAATAATGTATCAATAGGATATTCTTCATTAAGATCAAATTTATTATGTGAAATAAGGCTTTCAGCTTGATTTAAATTACCATTTTGCACACAGGCAATGAGCAGTATTTTTTTTTGATAATCTGTTTTTGCATTTGATGGATTTTCATATAGTTTATCTTTTTCATCTAGATAAGAAAAAGAGAAACTGCCGGCCATTCGTTCTTTGAGATGAATCATTCTGAATTCATCGATAAATGATGGATGTTCTGTATCGATGAATTTTGCTTCAGTAACCATAACACCGCTATTTTCAATATTAAACTGCACAGGCAATTTGAATTCCGGATAATAATCTACCGGGTAGATCATCTCTTGGAATGCAGTCAGCACATTATTGTCATCGAAATGATTTAAGACATGCTGTCGATAACTTCCACCGATTAAACGCAA
Organism: uncultured Gammaproteobacteria bacterium; assembly: GCA_963798975.1. GTDB lineage: Bacteria > Pseudomonadota > Gammaproteobacteria > JABCZS01 > JABCZS01 > JABCZS01. The sequence goes on along the minus strand of CAWCVU010000012.1, from coordinate 6,459 downwards.
ATGCAAAATCATTTGATAAGCTAAGCCTCTTAAAATATCTTCACCGTAAAATATTTCCTGCGAAGCTGTCGCTACAAAGTGTATGGGCTTTTGATCCTCGTGATGATAAATGTAAAGTTTCTTAGTATCACTGACATGGGTGTAGTGAAATCGACAATTGTCTAGATAATAGATAGGTGTAGTGCGGCGCTGTAATCCAGCACAGGGATACCAGGATATAAATGCATGTTGATAGGTTGCTTTGTTTAAATTTTGTAGAATGTTGGGGTTAAAAGTGATTTTATCTTGCGGTTTGGCAGATAAAAATCTAGGGATAGTTTGTCCAAAGGTAAAATATAAATACCCATCCGTTTTACTGCCGGCCTTAGTATTTCGATTTTGAGTTTGTTCACGCGCTGCAGCCCGTTCTTGCAGCGATTTCATCGTGTTATCGTTGTCTTTAATGTTGGCAAGAGAGGCTGTGTTATGGGTAAATTGGGAGTTTTCTAGGATATATTGCATGAAACGTGCTTCTTGCACAGTTAAACCACTGGGCAGACGTTCTTCAGTAAGGGGAGGCTGACCTTCAATACCTTTTTTAATATGTTCTTGTAGGCGCTGGATATTATTTTTTGATAAGACTTCAAGGTCTAGGTCATAAAAGAGCTCAAAATCTTGCTGGGTATCTTTTATTGACAGCAAAAGTTCTTTTTCTAGCATATAACTACTCGCTATTATTAAGTTGCCTATCCTAGCATGATAGAAGATATTTGTCGATGCCCTTCATTAATTAATAATAAAAAATTATTATGATTTTAATAAAAAATTTGATAACATTAGTCTTGAAGATTAACTTATTCAAGGAGACTGACAATGAATCAAAGACAAAACAAAAAACGGATTCTAGCACTCTCGCCCCAAGAACAATTAGAATTGATGATGGCAGCTGACGGTTTACCTAATAACGGTCCTCATGGACCCGACCCACAACAAGTACAAGAACACCTAGTTGCACCTATGTTACAGGCAATTTTTGCACCTAATGCTGGGCCTTTGAATCAAGCGCATGCTGCAAATCCGCAGCAAGGCTTAACTCAACACTAGATTTTATTAAGCCGTTGATATAAATGTGCATACATGCCATCATATTGTATGCACACACAAATACCACAGACTTTTCAAGATTTAATTTTTGCTTTGCAGCAATTTTGGGCATCGCATGGTTGCGTAATTTTACAGCCTTATGATTTAGAAATGGGCGCAGGGACTTTTCATCCTGCGTCTTTTTTGAAGGCTATTGGACCTAAACCTTGGTCTTGTGCTTATGTTCAAGGTTGTCGGCGTCCAACCGATGGTCGTTATGGTGAGAATCCGAATCGGACTCAACATTATTATCAGTTTCAAGTGATCTTAAAACCTTCCCCGTTAAATATCCAAGAACTCTATTTAGAATCCTTAATCGCTTTGGGCATCGATGTTAAAACTCAAGATATACGTTTTGTTGAAGATAATTGGGAATCGCCATCGTTAGGCGCTTGGGGTTTAGGTTGGGAAGTTTGGCAAAATGGCATGGAAGTTTCACAATTTACCTATTTTCAACAAGTCGGCGGTTTGCCCTGTCATCCGATTACCGGCGAATTAACGTATGGACTTGAGCGTTTAGCCATGTACTTACAAGGTGTAGATAATATGTTTGATATTATCTGGGCTGATACACCCCATGGTCCCGTGACTTACGGTGATATATTTTTACAAAACGAAAAACAACAATCGACCTATAATTTTGAAAAAGCCGACACAAGCTTATTATTTATGCAATTTGAACAATTTGAGCAAAGTGCTGAACAATTATTAAATGAAAGTTTATTATTACCCGCCTATGAACAAGTCTTAAAAGCATCACACACATTTAATTTACTCGACGCCCGTCGCGCAATCTCTGTGAGCGAGCGCCAGCGTTTTATTTTACGTGTGCGTAAACTTTCATGTGCGATTGCAAAAGCTTATGAAGAACAGGAAGTAGTTACATGAGTGATTTATTAATCGAAATTGGTACTGAAGAATTACCCACACAAGCGGTTTGGAATTTAAGCCAAGCATTTGCAGAAAAATTATTAGCCTTATTTGATAAAACACAAATCACCTATCAAAGCCATCAAGTTTTTGCAACGCCAAGACGCATGGCTTTACGTGTTAATAAAATTGCTGAACAAATTCCTGGTAAAACCATAGAACATCGTGGCCCACCCGTGAATGCAGCAGCTAGCGCCGCACAAGGTTTTGCCGATCGTTTTAACATATCAATTGATGATTTAGAAAAAGCTAAAACCGATAAAGGCGAGTATTTTATTTATAAACAAGCACAAGCAGCACGATCAAGTGCTTCTGAATTATTAGCATTAATCGAACAAGCACTGGCAGAATTACCCATTAAAAAACCCATGTCCTGGGGCACGCACACTTTTAAATTTGTTCGCCCAGTACATTGGGTGATTGTTTTATTAGGCGATAAGGTATTAGACGGGAAAATATTTGATCAAACCATAGGTCGTGACACTTATGGTCACAGATTTTTAAATAATACAGCGATTAATATTGATAAGCCTGAAAGTTACGAAAAAATACTAGAAACTCAAGGTTTTGTAATTGCTGATTTTGATAAGCGCAAACAAGCGATTAAAAAACAAATCGAAGATTTGGGGGTGGAGTATAAACTTAAACCCATTATCGAAGAAGATTTATTGGATGAAGTCACCAGTATCGTTGAATGGCCTGTAGCACTCATCGGTGAATTCTCTAAAGAATTTTTAAATCTACCTCATGAGGTCATTAGTTTAACTTTAAAACAGAACCAAAAATGTTTTGTTTTAAAAGACAATCAAGGCAAATTAGCGCCTTATTTTATTACGATTTCCAATATAAAAAGCAATGATCCTGAGCAAGTGATTTCAGGCAATGAAAAAGTCGTGCGTGCCCGCCTAAGTGATGCTGCATTTTTCTTTGCACAAGATAAAAAGCAAACGTTAGAAGATCGCTTAAGCGCATTGTCTAAAACTATTTTCCAACAAGGCTTAGGCAGTGTTTTAGATAAAAGCGAGCGCATGGTTAAAATTGCTAAACAAATTGCCCAGGAATTAAAGTTAGATCCAGAGCCGATCGGACATGCGGCCCTTTTATGTAAAACAGATTTAACCAGCGCCATGGTCGGCGAATTTCCAGAATTACAAGGTATCATGGGCGCATATTATGCCAAGCATGAAAAACAAAGCGATGAAATTGCAACGGCGATTTGCGAACATTATCAGCCGATCGGTGCGAATGATCAATTACCCAATTCAACGCCTGGCGCAATTTTATCCATCAGCGACAAATTAGATACTCTTACCGGTATTTTTTCCCTAGGGAAAAAACCAACTGGTGATAAGGATCCCTTCGGCTTAAGACGCGCGGCCATTGGCATATTGCGCATTATCATTGAGAAAAAACTATTTTTAGATTTAAAAGATTATATTAGTGATCCAGAAGTTTTGGATTTTATTTGGGATAGACTAGATGCTTGGTTAAAAGAACAAGCTTTTCAAAGTGAATTATTTACATCTGTTAGAGCGATTAATTGCACTAAACCTTATGATATTTATTTGCGTGTACAAGCATTAAAAGAATTCATTATGCTGCCGCAGGCAGCGAGTGTGATTAGTGCACATAAGCGCGTAAATAATTTATTGAAACAAAATAAAGTTGAGCAATCTGAAATTAACAAAAATCGATTATTATTACCAGAAGAAAAAGAACTTTTTCGCCTGTTAGGCGAAAAGGAAAAACAAGTGATTGAGTTGTGCCAGCAGCGCCAATATTCAAAAGCTTTAATACATTTAGCAGAACTTAAGCCCGCTTTAGATGCATTTTTTGATAAAGTATTGGTCATGGATGAAGATATATCATTAAAAAATAATCGTTTAACACTTTTGAAAAAATTAAATGATTTGTTAATTCAAATCGCAGACATGTCTTATTTGCCGGTAGCACAATGAAACGTTTAGTCATTTTAGACAGAGATGGCGTTATCAATTTTGAATCCAAAGATTTTATTAAATCTCCTGAAGAATGGACCCCGATTCCTGATAGTTTGGAAGCCATTAGTAAATTAAATAAAGCGGGATTTATTGTGTGTGTTGCTACCAATCAATCGGGTATTGGCCGTGGGTTATTTACTGAAGAAACCTTGGCGCATATACACGAGAAAATGCATAAAGCATTAGGCGAGGTGGGTGGCAAAATTGACGATATTATTTATTGCCCACATTTGCCGGATGCTAATTGTTTATGTCGCAAACCTTTGCCAGGCATGATTCAAACGTTACTTGATAAATGGCAAACAACAGCTGAAAATACTTATGTTATTGGAGACTCTTTGCGTGATCTGCAAGCAGGCCAAGCGCTAGGTTGTAAAGTTATTTTAGTTAAAACGGGTAATGGTGCACGCACTTTGTCAGAGCATCTCGAATTGAATGAGGGATTAGTTTTCGATAGTTTAAATCAAGCCGTTAATTATTTATTGTCTCCGACACATCAATAATTTCAAGCCCTCGCAGAAGTATCAACATAAGTTTTCAATTCTTTTCTTCCATCCTTTGTTTCAAAATTTCTGCACTTAAACTAACGTTTGGAATAGAAATATTAAGCCCTGGTGATTTCCAGCTGGGTATTTTTTTATTTGAATCGATAGGTTTCAATTCTGCAATTGGTTTTCCATGACGAATAATCACGATACTCTCTCCTTATTCAGCCAAATCCAAGTAATGTGAAGCGTTATTACGAAATTCAGTAAAAGTAGTTGTATGCATAGCCAGCCTCTATAATGTACTTTTGTAAAATCGCCAACAAACTTTAAAAATTATTGTAACCATAATAGATTATTTATGATATAGTTTTTTAATAAAAAAATTATTATTGATTAGAATGCGATGCTTCTTCGTCATCCGCTGTCCAGCCACCACCTAACGCTCTAATCAATTGGACACTAGCTAATTGATGGCGTGTGCGGACATCAATTAATACGAGATCATTTTGCAGAGCAATATTTTGTTCGATGACGACGTCTATATAAGTGGTTAATCCGCCTTTGTAGCGATAGATAGCTTGATCTAAAGCTTTATAGGCAGCGGTGTTGGCTTTTGTTTGTGTAATATTTTCTTGGGCAAGTTTGTTTAAAGCGACTAAATTATCTTCTACTTCTTGGTAGGCCGTTAAAACAGTTTGACGATAATTGGCTACGGTTTCACGATAGGTGGCCCAAGCATTTTCATTTAACGAAGCAATGAGTCCGCCATCAAATAGAATTTGTTGTACGGGTGGGCCGGCAATAAACGTGCCTAATTCTGAGGGGCCGGCACTGGGGCCTAAAGCCCAGACAAGACTTTCTGGACTAAATAAATTATTAATATCAGAGCTTTCAACACCTAGAGTTGCGACTAAATTAAATGAAGGGAAATAGGCTGCGCGTGTTACACCGATGGTGGCATTTGCAGCTTGTACTTCTAATTCTGCTGCTGCAATATCAGGTCTTCTTTCTAATAAAGTGGAGGGTAATTCTGGATTAATTAATACTAAATGTTGAGGATATTTATTTATCACAGGTAAATCAAAATTGGCTGGCGTTTTTCCAACTTAGCACAGCAATTGCATGTTCTAGGTGCCAGCGCTTAAATGCAAATCAATCGCCAGAGTTTTTGCAGATTCTAATTGTGTTGCGATTCATATAATACTTGTGCTGGAGCTGCACCACCTTCATATAACATTTTATTTAAATCAAGTTGCTTTTTCATAGGCAATTACTGTTTCATCCAATACGGCTTGTTTTTAATCTTACCCCGCGTAGATTAAAATAAGTATTTAGTAAGCAGTGCATGAAACTTAATTCTGCAAAAGCAATTTGGGTTTCACTCGCCTGTGCTTGTTTTTCTGCAGCTAATACATTATTGCGAATTTGTCCCCAGACATCAATTTCATACGATAAATCAAAACCCACAAATATATTTCGCTTATAATACAGAATTTGGAGAGGGATTAGCTGTATTTTGTGAAACTTCTTGGCGACTAGGAACAGCTATAGCATCTATCGTGGGAAACAACTCTGAACGTGCAGCATCGGCTAAGAGCTTTAGTTGATCATAACATGCGACTGCTATTTTTAAATCTTGGTTGGCCAGAGTGACTTGTATTGCCAAATCATTTAATACTTCATCTTGATACATTTCCCACCAGGGTCCGCGAGTAAGTGTTGTTGCATGCGATATCTGCCATAACCCAATTACCATATTCTTTATAATCATCAGGAATATCCATTGGTGGAGGCATTACATAATCAGGCGCAAGTGAACATGCATTTAACAAGATACAATAAATCCGTTGATAGTGCGCATGGTTTATAATTTACTCTGATAATCAGTATGTTTAACCACATTTACTTTTTGGCCATCA
>CAWCVU010000011.1:0-135698 GCA_963798975.1 uncultured Gammaproteobacteria bacterium | reverse complement strand
CCAGGTTTACTCTGTTGCTGTCACCGTTGCGACGGAGCACCCAGCGCCTTGACTCGGCGCATTGGTTAGGGAACACTAACGGCTAGTGGATGCTAACCGAGACGCTGACCGGTGGGGTGCGCTGGCCGACGGCACGCGCCTGGCCATCGTGGCGAGCCTAGCCGAGGGGCCCCAGGCTGTGGGGCAGCTCGTGGCTGCGCTGCCGGTGAGCCGGTCGGCGGTCTCGCAGCATCTGAAGATCCTGAAGGACGCTGGCCGGGTGCAGGACGTTGCTGCGGGAACGCGCCGGATCTACCGGCTCAACCCGGACGCGCTGGCGGCATTGCGGGATCAGCTCGACACATATTGGCAGCGGGCGCTGGCCGGGTACGCCGAGGCTGCGGAAGCCCCGACCGAGGAGGCGTGATGGCTGATACCGGGGCAGGGACGGTCCGCAAGCAGATTGTGGTTGACACGCCGATCGAGCGTGCTTTTTCGGCGTTCACCGACCGGTTCGGGGACTTCAAGCCGCCGGAGCACAACATGCTCGGGGCGCCGATCGCCGAGACGGTGTTCGAGCCGAGGGTCGGCGGCAATATCGTGGACCGGGCAGCGGACGGCAGCGAGTGCCGGTGGGCGCGGATCTTGGCCTTTGACCCGCCAGAACGGGTGGTGTTCAGCTTGGACATCAGCCCGCGGTGGACGATCGAGACCGACCAGGCTCAGACCAGCGAGGTCGAGGTGCGGTTCTACGCCGAGTCGCCGACCCGCACGCGAGTCGAAGCTGGAGCACCTGGGCACCTGGACCGGCACGGGACCGGATGGCAAGCAATCACCGGCCGGCGTGGACGGCTGGAGGGCTGGCCGTTGTACCTGGACCGCTACGCCGCGCTGGTGAAGGGAGGCCGCTGACATGGCGCCGGTCGTGACCAGCGTCGAAATCGAGCGCCCGGCCGCCGAGGTCTTCGCCTACGCCACCGACCCGGCCCGGTTCAGCGAATGGCAGAAAGGCGTGGTAGACGGGCACATGGACGGCCCTGGCTGACGGCACCCGAACATCGGCCGTGGGCACGAAGTGCGTGACGACGCGGCGCATCGGCGGCGCCAGCCGCCCCTCCACTTCCGAGTTGGTGCACATCCACCCGCCCCGGACCTGGGGCGTGCGGGGCACAGACGGCCCAATCCCGGGCGGCTGTCGTTCTCCTGGTAGAGCCGGTGGCAACCGGCTCCCGCTCCCGGCTGACCATCAGCGTCGACTTCACCGGTCACGGCATCGGCAAGGCACCCTGGTCCCGCTCATGGTCCGCCGGGAAGCACGCAAGGAGATGCCAGACAACATGGCCGCGCTCAAGCAGAAGATGGAAGCGGGCTAAGGCGCGAGGACCAGGGGGATGCCTGCCAGGCAGGCTGATGCGCATGCCTTTGTGTCGCGGTGGCAGCGTCGCGATTGGCTCCCCGCACCGGCCTGGGTCGTATCCGGGCAGGCTGGCCAGCTGATCGAGCAGCCACGCGGAGGTGAGGACTTTCAGGAGCCCCTGCGCCTCGCGGCTGCAGCCGCTCCGCCCGGATGACCAGGTTGAACCGTTCGGCGGCCAGCAGGATGAAGACCAGGTCTATAGGCGCGGAGGCCGCCGGGCTCGCTCGCGATCCCGGTCCCCACGATCGCTGTCCGGCGGTGAACGCCAGCGGGCCGCGCCCCGCAGCCCGGCGAACCGATCACGGTAACGGTCCCTCCCGGCAGCGTCCGCATCTTCCCCGCGGCATCGGAGACCGCCTGAAACAGCCCGCTAACAGTACTTGACCTGTGCAAACTTGCCGGTCATCAGGTGCGCGGGCGGCCTGGAGCCAGTTACTGTGGCCAGGTGCTCGGCGCTGGGTGGACCGAGGTCGTGGCCTTGGTAGATGCTCATCACCTAAAATCTGTTCTGCAAGAATTCTGCCCTACTCATATTATCCATTGCGCTGCAATTGCTGGAATCGATACAGTCATCAAAATGCCGACAACTACGCTGCGGGTAAATACCATTGGCACAGCAAATTTATTAGAAGCTATTCATGAGTTGAATCTTTCGACAGAAAGAATCGTCTTATTTTCAACCAGCGAGATTTTGACAACATGCCTTCCAAAGTACAGAAGCACATAGTGCAGTCATTGGCGCAGTCGGTGAAGCACGTTGGACTTATGCCATTTCTAAATTAGCAAATGAACATTTCGCCCAGGCTTACTACCAAGAATTTGGATTACCCTGCACGATTATTCGTCCATTTAATATTTATGGTCCCGGTCAAGTAGGTGAAGGTGCTTTGTCTACTTTTATTAAGCAAGCACTTAAAAATAACCCCATATCCATACATGGAGATGGCACCCAAATTAGAGCCTGGTGTTATATCGATGATATGATAATCGGCATTATGAAATGCTTAATAAACCCCAAGGCTATCGGTCAATCATTTAATATCGGCAATTCTCGTGCTGTTTTGACTATTTATGGATTAGCCAATTCTGTGTGCAGAATTTTGAACTCATCTTCAGATATTCAATTTTCAGGAAAAAATATTGCAGATATAGAACTAAGAATTCCAGATGTTAATAAAGCAAAAGAGATGCTGGATTTTGAGGCAAAAATCGATTTAGATCAAGGAATCTTGCTTACCGCAGATTATTATCGAAACATGCAACTTTAGTCTTGTTAAACAAGAGAATAAAATTAATGTCAAAAGTCTTAATTACAGGTATTAATGGCTTTCTTGGGAGAAATTTGGCTAGCCTTCTTGTGAATGACCATGAGATTTACGGAATTACACATCGACAAAATAACAACGTTCTTCATGCACCCTATAAAATGTATCATGCTGATTTAAAGCAACCTATATCTCGTGATTTTCTAATTGATAAGCCAATTGTTATCCATGCAAGCGCACTGATGCCTAGCGATAACAGCAAAGAAGCTTTAATAGAAACAAATATTAATGGGACAAAAAATATATTAGAATGGTCTGTGAGAAATAACGCCAAACGCTTAATTTTCATTTCAAGCGGAAGCGTCTATGGTTTTAAAAATGATCATTACCACAAAGAAAATGATCCAAAAAATCCGATTGGCCTGTACGGTTACACCAAATATATTGGTGAAAATTTAGTAAAAATGTATCATGAATCCTATGGTATCCCTGTAACAATCTTTCGACTTTTTTTTCCATATGGTTCTGACCAGGAAAATGGCATCATTTCCCTGGTATATAATAAGGTCAAGAATAATCAAGAAATTTTCATAAACGAACACGAACGTCCTCATATTAATCCTATTCATATTGATGATGTTGTTAATGCCATTTTTTTAGCCATGAAAAGTAGCTCGACTTTTGAAACTTATAATCTATGTGGGGATGAAACTGTTAGTTTTTCAACCATAGTTCGTATAATGGAAAAAATGCTTAACAAAAAAGCCAACACTAAACTTGCAGCGGAGGATAAAGCGGACTTATTGGGAAATAATCAATTACTGAAAGAAAAACTTGGGTGGAAAATAACTCACACTCCTCCAACTTCAGCCTTGCTAGACATTTCGCATATGCGGAAACAATAATACATCACGTATCGATAATGAATCTGTTAAGAACATCACTAAGCGATCAACGCCCACACCTACGCCCGCTGTGGGTGGCATGCCATATTCTAGTGCGGTAATAAAATCTTGATCAAAGGCCATGGCTTCTTCATCACCTAAGGCTTTTAATGCTGCTTGGGCGCGGAAGCGTTCGGCTTGCTCAAAGGCATCGTTAAGCTCTGAAAAGCCGTTGGCTAATTCTCGGCCGGCGATGAATAGTTCAAATCTGTCGGTAATAAAGGGATTTTGATTATTGGGACGCGCAAGCGGTGATACTTCTGCGGGATATTCGGTTATAAATGTGGGCTCAAATAAATGTGGCTCAACAGTTTTTTCAAAAATCTCGATTTGTACTTTGCCTAAACCGTAATGTTTTTCAATAGGAATAGATAAACGTTTTGCTAAGGCTGTCGCACTTTCTAGGGTTGATAATTCAGCAAGACTAACGCTTGGATTATGTTCAATGATTGAATCCACTACGCTGATGCGCTTAAAGGGTAAGCTCAAATCATAAGGTTTTTCTTGATACACAACTTGCAGGGTGCCTAAAGTATTTTGCGCGCAATAGCGAATAAAAGCTTCGGTCATGGCCATGGCTTCCGTATAGGTGGCATAGGCTTGGTACCATTCAATCATGGTGAATTCTGGGTTATGCCTTGTGGAGACGCCTTCGTTTCTAAAATTACGATTTATTTCATAGACTTTTTCAAAGCCGCCGACGACCAAACGTTTTAAATAGAGTTCTGGTGCGATACGTAAAAATAAATTCATATCCAGCGCATTATGATGTGTGACAAAGGGTTTGGCTGCGGCGCCGCCCGCTATGGCTTGCATCATGGGTGTTTCAACTTCTACAAAACCTTCGCCACTCATAAAATCACGAATGTTTTTAATAATACTCGAGCGGGCTTGAAATATTTTTCTGGCTTCTTTATTGCAGATTAAATCTAAATAACGTTGTCTTGCGCGTGCTTCATGATCCACTAGGCCGTGAAATTTATCAGGCATGGGGTGTAGGGATTTGGTTAATAAACGTATTTGTGTAGCCTTTACTGATAATTCATTGGTTTTGGTTTTAAATAAAGTTCCTGTGATTGCAATAATATCGCCTAAATCCCAGGTTTTAAATTGTTCATACAGATCTTCTGGCAGTGCATCTTGTTTAATATACACTTGCATTTGGCCTGACATATCTTGAATATGCACAAAGCTGGCTTTACCCATTAAACGTTTAGTCATCATGCGACCGGCCATGGCTACCGGTATGGGATGGGACTCAAAATACTCTGAAGCTTTATCTTGGTATTCATCATGCAAGGGCTGGGCTAAATGTTCGCGTTTAAAGTCATTGGGATAGGCTTGCCCCAAAGCGCGCAGTTGCACTAATTTTGCTTGACGATCCGTGTTTTGATCATGTTCCATTTTTTTTCCTTCTGATTCTGGGGTGAGCCCACACATAAAGTACGGGGCCTGAGAGGGCAAAGCCTAAAAATACAATAAATAATACTTTGGGTGGATCAATGGCGATGCTGACCAAAATAAGTAATAAAATAAACAGCGAAATAAATGGGACGCGACCGTGGAAATCTATTTTTTTAAAGCTTTCATAATGAAAATTACTGACCATTAAGCCGCCCATGGTAACCGTTAATAACGCAGCGATGATATCTAATTGATGTCCGTGTACGCCCAGATCATGGCCTAACCAAACCATGCCTGCGACTACTGCTGCTGCTGCGGGACTGGGTAGACCTATAAAAAAGGGCGTTGTGTTTGATTGGATATTAAATCTTGCTAAACGCATGGCTGCGGTGGCGGTGTAAAAAAATGCGGCGAGCCAGCCTAGTTTTCCTAAATCACTTAAACCCCAGTTGTATACCACTAAAGCGGGTGCGATGCCAAAGGCGACCATATCTGACAAACTATCGTATTGTGCGCCGAAGGCGCTTTGGGTTTTTGTTAATCTTGCAACACGCCCGTCTAAAGTATCAGCAATCATCGCAATAAATATAGCCATGGCGGCTACGTCAAATAAACCTTTCATGGCGGCGACTATGGCGTAAAAACCTGCAAATAAGGCGCAGGTGGTGATGGCATTAGGTAATAGATAGATGCCGCGGTGATGGCGTTTTTTGGCTGTTGTTTCTTCGGTTGTCACTTTGTTTTCCTGTGGTCTAAGACGGTGAAGTTTAACATAATTTGAAGGCTCTCCGTTTAAACGGGGCCTGTCCTGCGTTTTTTTCCCGCGCTCGCAGGCTGCGCGCGGGAAAAAAGCCTCCGGCCACCCGTTTGGAATTGGATCTTCGGTCTGTGGTTTGGTTTTTATAGACAGGTAACTGTGCTAGCTGTATAATCAACTCTATGAATGAGAAACATGATAAGCATAATATTGTAATTGAAGGTGTTACTACTGAGGGTGACGAATTTCGGCCTAGTGATTGGGCGGAACGGATTAGTGGTAAGTTGGCTACCTTTAAAGGTAAGCGTGTAGTTTATTCTCCTCTTTTAATTCCTAGCATGAAAAATGGTCATAAATGCGTGATCGTTGATGAGGCTTTGCAAGCCAGTGATCCGGAGCTTTATGAGCAATTGATTGAGTTTGCTAAAGATAATCATTTGGTTATTTGTGATGAGATTGAAGATTAAGCGGCTTTTCATAAAACTTATTGTAGGTTTGCTGCACTTTTTTTCGCAAATTCGATAACTTCTGTTTGTTTTTCTTCAGGAGCTGCCTTATATTGGGCAAGTATATTTGCACCGCTATCTGAGGTGCCTGCCCCTAATATTTTTTGTGCACGTGGATCTTGGGCTAAGCTTAGTAAATTTTTTGCAGTTTCTTGATCGTTGCCCGCAGATAAAGCTAGTGTATTTTTGAATAAACAATTTTTTAATGTTTTCACACTGTCATATCCCAAACTTAATTTTGCGTTTTTATCAAAATAATCAAACAAAGCGTACAGTTGTTCATTGCTAAGTGACATCAAGGTTTCTTTTTGTAAAAGTTTTTCATGCCACTTATCCAAATTATCATGGTCATTAAAATGCTCAACATTCTTTAAAAATGATACTAAGAAAGCAGCTGCGCTTAGATCGGCGGGCCATGACCACTGTAATGCGTTACTACGCAATGATTGCAAAGCATAAGATTTTTTAGGAAAATAATGCTTAAGATCAGGATCGGTTTTGGATAATAAATTTTCACTATAAATAGAATTATACATTTGGTTAATGTCCTTACAACTTGTTTCGTATTGTTCTTTGTCGTGTGCGGAAAAATAATCTGAATTCAATACTAAACCTGAAGGGCGTAAACGTTTCTCAAGATAATGTTCATCAGCAAAGTTAAAGCCTAGGCTCGCTCCCATAAAATTTTTATAAAGTCCGCTTTTAATGTCTAATATTTTTTTATATTCATCTTTGGCTTTTTTATCAAGGAGCTTGTTTAAACTAGTCAAGACTGTATTCGCATTTTTAACTTCGGTGACCAGTGAAACGGCATCATTATTCTCAATACTCTCTATAGCATTTTCAAGCGATGAAGCCAAGTCATCTGGGGCATGACTAATTTCAGTATATATTTTTTGAATAAATGGTTTATCGTTGCTGTCTTTATAAGCACTGCCTTGGATAAAAAACTTAAAAATTTTTCTTTTTGCTTCTGAAAGATGACGATATTGCTCCATCGTAATGATGTTATTAGCAAAAATATCTCCAAGGACTGTATATTGTGGGATAACTTCACCCATGTTGAAATGAAAGTTTTCAGCGGGTGGTTGTTCTAAAATAAAGTATAAGAGTGCCGCTTTTCTTTGTGGGTAAGTAACAATCAGTACATCCATCGGTTTGGAAGAGAGTAAATTTGTAAAACCTCGGCTCACTTGGTCTGGTACAGTGGCTAACCATTCGGTTATATTAAAATTTTCAGAGGAATTTGCGCTCACATTTTGTGTCGCTAATGCAAAAAAACAGACTATGGTTTTGTTCACATCAGAAAGTGCATGATATTTTTCAAAGGATATCTTGTTGCTTATAAAATAATCAATTAAGAGTAAATATTTTTTTTCTAATGATGATTTATCGATCTGCAAAAATGGAGCCAAGGGGATTTTTTTATTTATCATCATATATAATAAAGACATTGGAACGTTCATTAATAAATCCATTTGGCTGGCAGTAATGGTTATACCCGCAGCCGCTTCTTCCAATTTTTTGGAATGCGCTTCAACAGATTTCAATCCTTTTTTTATATTATTAAGGTCCGAATAAAAATTGGGTTGGACTAGACCGCCAGACTCTTGGAGCCACCTGTAAAATAATAATGTCGAAAAGGGATTTGCACTTTTTAAAGTTGTCACTAAATCGTTTAAAATATTTTTGTCTTTTACGCCTGATCGTATAGCCTCAAGCAATATTTTTTTGCTGGCAAGGGGAAAGGCATGGTATTCAGAAAACGTAATTATATCCTGATTAAATAAAGAGACTAGCGGTATATAGAGCCGCATAATATTCTCAAGAGAAATTTCAGCTAGCAATTGTGGTGGTATTTTTTTTTCGACGACTAAAGGTCTTAATACGGCTGGCATCTTTTGTGCTAAGGCTGAATTTAACTCAAGGCCAGAAGCTTCAACAACTTCTTTTAAAGCCAAATAGGCGCGATCAATTTCTTCTTCTTGCTCTGTTTTGTCTTCTACTTGAGGATTTTTTATCTGTTCTATGGCGATTGCTGCTGCAGCTTCTATCGCATCTGTGACATCTTTTTTGGTTACCGCTTGTTCATTTGGGTTTTGCCGAGCAGTTAAGCTCAATAAGCCCACTCTTTCACTGATAATCTCATTTTTATCCTTGTCCTGCCATGATACGTATCCATATTGAACTGGGGCTATTTGACCTACTGCACGATTTTGTGGGTTTGGATGATTATAAATCTTATGCAAAAATTCGACGCTTTTAAGGATATTATGTTCAGTTAATTGTAAGCCAAGTGTCTCTGGTATATGTGGCAGTCCAATCGCATAAATCGCTGCGATTTTTAAAGCATCGCTAGCATTAGATGCTAGGATGTTGTTAAATCCCTCATCTAAAATAGTCTTTAGCAAAGCAGCTTGTGTTTGATTAAGCATAATATAAACCCCTCAGGTTTAAGTATAGCATTAAGCAAACTGACCTACAACTGCGCCTTATTACAAAATTTACTTTTTATTAAAGGTAAAATTGCCCTCTTTTACATCTGCAATAATCGTATCGCCCGACATAAACGTCCCAGACAAAATCGCTTGAGCTAAAGGATTTTCTAACTCTACGCCTATGACGCGTTTTAAGGGTCTTGCACCATAAATAGGATCAAAGCCTTGTTCAGCCAATTGATCCAGTGCTTTATCGCTAACCTCTAATTTTAAATCCCGTTCTTTTAAACGTTCTTGTAAAATATGCACTTGAATATGCGCAATTTCATGATTTGTTTTTTATCCAAGCGGATGAAAAACCACAATTTCATCGATACGATTAATAAATTCCGGACGAAAATGTTTGGCTCGACACGCTCATGACCGCTTCTTTCACTCTTTAATAATCATCGTTCGTCTTTAAATGTCTTGAAATAAATCAGAACCTAAATTTGATGTCATTACGATGACGGTATTACGAAAATCAACCGTACGTCCTTGACTATCGGTTAAACGTCCGTCATCTAACACTTGTAATAAAATATTAAATACATCCGGATGCGCTTTTTCCATTTCATCTAATAAAATCACGGAGTAAGGTTTGCGGCGAACAAGTTCCGTTAAATACCCACCTTCTTCATAACCCACATAACCAGGCGGCGCGCCAAGTAAACGTGAGACAGCATGCTTTTCCATATATTCGGACATATCAATACGCATCACCGCCTCTTCGGTATCAAATAAAAACTCCGCTAAAGCCTTGCATAATTCTGTTTTACCCACGCCTGTTGGCCCTAAAAATAAAAATGAACCTATGGGTCGATTAGGATCAGATAAGTCCCGCACGCGAACGACGTATGGCATTAAAACGGCAGCTGACGGCTTGATCTTGGCCGATAATGCGTTTATGCAACGCATCTTCCATATGCAATAATTTTTCTTTTTCACCTTCTAGCATTTTTGAAACGGGAATACGCGTCCACCTAGAAACCACTTCCGCGATTTCTTCATCCGTCACTTTATTGCGTAATAATTTAAACGCATTTCTTTTTTTGCATTAAAGCTGCTGGCTAGTTGTTTTTCTAATTCGGGAATTTGAGCGTATTGTAATTCAGACATTCGGGTTAAATCACCTGAACGTTGTGCAGTTTCAAATTCAATGCGGGCTTTTTCCAATTCAGCTTTTGATTGTTTGCGCATCTTGCAGCGATGCTTTTTCAGCATTCCAAATTTCTTCTAAATTTGCATATTCCTTTTCTAAATTTTTTAATTCTGCTTCAAGATCTTTCTAAATGTTTTTTGGAGCCTTCATCTTTTTCTTTTTTTAAGGCTTCACGTTCAATTTTTAATTGAATTAATACGTCGCTCTAAGTTATCCATTCGATTCAGGCTTAGAATCAATTTCCATGCGAATATTGCTGCCCGCTTCATCGATTAAATCAATGGCTTTATCCGGTAAATTTCGATCGGTGATATAACGATGGGATAAGGTTGCCGCAGCCACAATAGCCGGATCGGTAATTTCTACACCATGATGCACTTCATAGCGTTCTTTTAAGCCACGTAAAATAGCAATGGTATCTGCAACAGTCGGCTCTTCAACTAATACTTTTTGAAATCGACGCTCTAACGCTGCATCTTTTTCAATGTATTTTCGATATTCATCTAATGTTGTTGCGCCGACGCAATGTAATTCACCACGTGCAAGCGCAGGCTTTAACATATTGCCTGCATCCATCGCGCCTTCGGCTTTTCCTGCGCCCACCATGGTATGTAATTCATCAATAAATAAAATCACTTGCCCTTCTTGTTTGGTTAATTCTTTTAATACAGCTTTTAAGCGCTCTTCAAATTCTCCGCGAAATTTTGCACCGGCAATTAAAGCACCCATGTCCAAGGCCAATAATTTTTTATTTTTTAAACCTTCAGGCACTTCGCCATTCACAATACGTTGCGCTAAGCCTTCGACAATGGCTGTTTTACCCACGCCAGGTTCACCAATTAATACGGGATTATTTTTGGTTCTTCGTTGTAATACCTGTATAGTTCGACGAATCTCTGCATCACGGCCAATCACCGGATCTAATTTCCCTTCACGCGCACGCTCGGTTAAATCTATTGTATATTTAGACAATGCTTGTCGTTGCTCTTCTGCGCCTTGATCTGTCACTTGTTCTCCCCCTCTGATGGCATCGATGGCTTTACTGATATTCTCTTTTTTAGCACCAGCTTTACGTAATAATTCCCCTAATTGGCCTTTATCTTCACAAGCGGCCAAAATAAATAATTCACTGGCGATAAATTGATCACCACGTTTTTTAGCCAAAGTTTCTGTTTGATTAAAAATACGATTCAACTCAGGTGTAATTTGTATCTCGCCTTCAGGATTTTTAAACCGCGCAGCATTATCTATGGCTTGTTTCAGAGCATTATCTAAGGCTTCAACATTAACACCCGCTTGCTGTAATAAATTACGCGCCATGCCGCCATCTTGATCCAATAACACGCGCATCACGTGTATGGCATCTAGCGCCGTATGTTCATGTTCTAACGCCAAGGATTGTGCGCTGGCCACAGCATCGGCAAAGTTTCGGGTAAGTTGTTCTATACGCATGATAATCCCTTTTATTTAACGTCCTTTAGAGAATGGGGGCAAAGTGATTATTTTTCAAGGTCGTTTTTATAAATTAATGTCACCATTCTTCTTAGAAATTATCTCGTTTTTTAGTGAGAGATGGTGATTTTGCAATTGAGCCCTCTCCTTGCTGAGCATTATTGCCTGAAGAATTTCCCTGGTTGTTAGAATTGTTCATACGACTTTGGAATACATGGGTTACTCTGCTGCTGTTTTTACCATTTAATCGGTCATGCGCAGAATACCGCTTTAGAAAATTCGATGCATGATTGATTGCGTTATGCTCGTCATAACGAAGATGTCCTGCATCTGTGTTGAGGTTATATGCAGTATAAGTATCTGGAAGCCCATTGACTGCAGCTACAATTTTATTTATAAGTACTTTTTGTACGTCTACAGGTAGTTTATCAAAATAATTCGTCCAATCCGAGTATTTCTTTGCATGATTAAAATTAAATTTTTCTGCAGCTGCTTCTTGCGCAAAAAAGAAAAAAGCAGAAGACTCTGACGGTGTAAAATAAGAACCACCGCCATTTCCAGTTAAAAAAGGGTTCGCTATGCCATGTTTTGCAAATTCACTGGCATAATATTGTGCATCTTCATAAGTAGGAAAAAAATACTCAGCAGCCACATTATCCAGAGCAGCCTCTTGATTCCGAGCAGCCTCTTCATCCTGAACAGACTCGTTATACCAAGTAGTCTCTTTATCCTGGTTAGTCTCGGCATCCAAAGCAGCGAAGTGCTGCGCTAGCGCGTCTTCGATCTCTGCCGCGGTCATCTCGTTTGGAGTGCTCTGTCCCGAAGAATATGGAAGAGGCTGTTCACGACGAAGTTGTTCTGCAATCTCTCTTAATCTTGCTTCATTTAGAACAGTTTTTGACTTGGTAATAGGGTTCATGATTAATTTACCTTTTTTAATGTAAAATGATATTTTACTTGAGATTTTTTAAAGACTAGCACAATAAAGTCAGTAAGTCAACAATGATCGTCGCCAGCCTCAAAGTTCCCCTTCACAAAACCCTCAAACCAAGTGAAATTTATTTATAAATTAAATTACGCCATTCTTCCCGTTTGGCCATCTCTTCGATAAGAATAAAATTTTTCCGGATCTGAATAAGTGCAGTATTCTCCACCATAAACTTGCGTAACACCTAAGCGGGCTAAATATAAACGGGCGAGTTGGTAAATATCTAAATAAAAATGTCCAGGTTTTGGACTGGGTACAAATGCATGCGCATTTTCAGGATGTGCAGCTACAAAAGCTTCATAAACTTCCGGGCCAATTTCAAAAGCTTTTGGGCCTATGGCTGGGCCTAGCCAAACTAGAATGTCTTGGGATTTTGCTGAAAAACAGTCTACGCCGCGCGCGAGGATGTTGGCTAATAAGCCGCGCCAACCGGCATGGAGGGCGGCAATTTCTTGGCCGGATTTATCGCAAAGTAATACCGGTAAACAATCAGCCGTTAAAACTGCACAGACTTTATTGTGCAGGCGTGTATAACTGCCATCGGCATCAGGTACTGTTTCTAGCGTTGATTCATCTATTCTAATCACCCGATCGCTATGGGTTTGATTAAGCCAATAGGGCTTAAACGGCAGCTTGGCCCTATTTGTCAATACTATTTCTGGGTCATCATTAACATGCAAGGCGAAATTGCCGGCACTGCGAAAGCTCGTAAATGCACATATATTCGCAGGCGCGGGCCAGTTTGGAAGTAAGGTTTCAATAGACATAAGCAGGTCTCCTTTGTTATCATTTTAACATGAATACTCCCGAAAAAACCCGTGTGATTGTTGGCCTCTCTGGCGGGGTCGATTCTTCTGTGTCTGCCTTGTTACTTAAACAACAAGGCTATGCTGTGGAAGGCTTGTTTATGAAAAATTGGGAAGATGACGCTTACTGCCAAAATAATAAAGACAGAAATGATGCGCAAGCCGTCTGTGATGTTTTAAACATTCCCTTACATACTGTGAATTTTTCTAGAGAATATTGGCTTGATGTCTTTGAGCTTTTTTTAACAGAATACCAAGCGGGACGTACACCTAATGCCGATGTCTTATGCAATAAATACATTAAATTCGCCGCATTTTTAAAACATGCTAAAACCCTCGGCGCTGATAAAATAGCCATGGGCCATTATGCACGTACCCGTTTACAAAACGATAAAATTAGCTTATTAAAAGGCTTAGATGCAAACAAAGATCAAAGTTATTTTTTACACGCACTCAATCAAGAACAATTAAAAGACGCCCTATTCCCCATAGGCGAATTAGAAAAATCACAAGTGCGCGCCTTGGCAAAACAACATCATTTACCCACCCATGATAAAAAGGACAGCACCGGCATTTGTTTTATTGGCGAGCGAAAATTCAAAGAATTTTTAAGCGAATACCTACCCGCACAACCCGGCCTTATTAAAACAATTTCAGGAGAGGTCATTGGTGAACATTCAGGCCTAATGTATTACACCTTAGGCCAACGCCAAGGCTTAGGCATAGGCGGCATAAAAGATGCCCAAGAAGCCCCTTGGTATGTCATAGAAAAAGATCTAAAGCACAACATCTTAATTATCGCCCAAGGCGAAAATGAAAAACTCTACAGCCAAACCATATGCACCGATCACATCCACTGGATCTCAAACCAAGCCCCAGACTTCCCCTTTAACTGCCAAGCAAAAATCCGTTACAGACAAGCCGATCAACCCTGCATTATCCAACAAATAAGTGCAAACCAATGGCAAATCCATTTCAAAACCAAACAACGCGCCCCCACCCCAGGCCAATATATAGTCTTCTACCAACTTGATTCATGCCTAGGAGGTGGTATCATAACCCGAACAGAAAACGAAATTAGACCTAAGGAAAGCTCCCACTGAACATATTCCAAACGGGTGGCCGGAGGCTTTCTTTTACACGCGCAGCTTGCGAGCATGTAAAAGAAACCGCAGGACAGGCCCCGTTTGAACGGAACCATAAAAATCTCGAGAAAAACAATGGACAACAAAACAAGAAACATAACCATAGCCCTAGCCGGTATATTCCAAGCCGCAGCTTTAGTTAAACAATGGGCCCACCAAGGCACCCTAGACAAAGACGCCTTGACACCTGCATAACAAGCCTATTGGATCTCAACCCAGCCAATATAGACATAATCTATGGCGAGTTGAATCACTTAAAAATCGGCTTCACAACCCTAATCAATTTTTTCAATCAAAACTCACAAAATCGCAACAAAGAAATCGCCAGCTATTTTGTAAGTTTAATCATCCTACAACGTAAACTCCAAAAAAACCCTGACATGCTAAAAAAAATCACGATCGGTGTTCCCATTTTTAAGCACACAAATAAATCATTTTGGTCTTGAGCACCCCACCGTCATAGCCAATATTGCCGACATATACAGCAGCACCCTAAGCCATCTAAAATATCGCATCCATGTCCAAGGCAATCGCGCCAATCTAGAACCCGAAGCTGGCATTAACAAAGTCCGTGCCCTACTCTTATCTGGTATCCGCGCAGCAATATTATGGCAACAAGTAGGCGGACGTTTATACCAATTATTTTTATTTCGCAGCCGCTTTAAAAATGCTGCACAAGAATTACTTAACCAAATAGAGAGCCAGAACATGAGCGAACATACTTAACACACTATCCCCCTTAGATGGTCGCTACGCAAAAAAATGCGAACCCTTACGCCCCTTTTTAAGTGAATACGCCTTACTAAATTTCGCCTAACCGTAGAAATCCATTGGCTCATCCATTTATCAAAACAAAATATTCCAGAAATAAAACCTTTAAGTAATCTTGATCAAGATTTTTTACATAAAATTATTGCGGATTTTAACGTACAAGAAGCCGAGAAAATTAAAACGATTGAAAATACAACCAAGCACGATGTAAAAGCAATTGAATATTATTTAAAAAATAAAATTAAAAGTCATAAAGATTTGGCTTACTTAGAAGAGTTTGTACACTTTTCTTGTACTTCTGAAGATATTAATAATCTAGCCTATGCTTTAATGTTAAAAGAAACGCAAAGTAAGATAATTGCCCCAGAAATATCACGTTTAATTAAAAAATTAGTACAAATGGCTGATGACTATGCGATGCAACCCATGCTCTCGCGCACCCATGGCCAAGCCGCATCGCCTACCACCATGGGTAAAGAAATTGCAAATGTCACTGCTCGCTTAAAATATCAGCTGGAACTATTTACCCAAGTATCTATGAGTGGGAAAATCAATGGCGCCGTCGGTAATTTTAACGCCCACGTCATTGCCTATCCTGACATCGATTGGATAGTCAGCGAGTAAAACCTTTGTTGAACATTTAGGCCTGAGCTTTCAGCTGTTTACGACACAAATTGAACCCCATGATCGGATTGCAGAATTATTACATGATTTAATTCGCATCAATACGATTTTGATTGATTTTTGTCGGGATATTTGGGGTTATATTTCTCTGGGTTATTTTACCCAACAAGTGATTGCAGGCGAAGTGGGCTCCTCCACCATGCCGCATAAAATAAATCCCAATTGATTTTGAAAATGCTGAAGGCAATTTAGGATTATCGCTAACGCACTGGCCGCACATTCACCAGAAAAATTACCTATTTCCCGCTGGCAACGCGATCTAACAGATTCTACCGTTTTACGTAATCTAGGCCCAGTATTTGGCCATGCATATTTAGCATATACGGCTATTTTACAAGGTCTAGAAAAATTAGCGATTAAATCCACTCATCTTTAAATGAAGATTTAAATAATAACTGGGAAGTATTAGGCGAAGCCCTACAAACGGTTATGCGCCGTTATGGTATTAATGGAACCATTTATGAAAAACTAAAAGCCCTGACCCGCGGTAAAAAATTAAATAAATCGCTATGCTGCATGATTTTATCGACGCCCAAGATTTGCCCTTACACAGTCAAAACCAAGCTTAAAAAACTTACGCCTCAAATTATATAGGTTATGCAATCGGCTTAAGTGAAGGATTATAATGACTCATTATAAACGCATTATTCAGCTAGAGTTTAATGAAATCACAAGCTCGAGTGCTATGGTTAAAGTAATAAGGGTGAATTACCTCATTTTAAAAAAGCGCTTATGCACTTGGAATTACCGCGCCACCACAAGTGAAAACTGAATATAAGTCATCTAGAAGATCCTTCAATACGTTGTAGATGGGGACACACGGGAAAAACATTTAATGAACATCAAATTTTTCATTTAAGTGATGTACACACAATTGAGTATCCAGATTTTCAGATTATCAAATCAAGGTATTCAATCAGGAATCATAGTGAGTATGAATGGAAGTGAGAAGGGTGAGCGAAAGGTGGGTTATTTTTTCCTGACCCTTGGTCAAAGAAGGGAAAACCGTTCCTGCACAATTACAACCCCTATGGGATTTAATCAGTCGCAAAGTTCAAGGTAATGGAGACCAACCCTGACGATGAAAAATATTATCGAGCTCGTATACACGTAAGAAAAGCCAGAGGCAAAAATTGCTTATGGTTTTATTATTTTTAAGACTGCCATATCGCAGATAACCCCATGACGATGGGCTATGAATTATATGATCAAATTTTAGGAAAATTATTAAGCGCTACAAGGAATGATAAAAATACGCTGATTATTATCGCCTCAGGATTATCACAACAACCCTATACTGAAAGTGAAGCACAGGGCGGCATGCATTATTACCGTTTAATTGAATTTTCAATCAGAAATTTTTAGAAGATTTACAATTAACAGGCTTGCGCGCTTATCCACTGATGAGTCGCGATTGGCAAATCATGTCTGATGATTTAATTTTATTAAATAAAACCGTTGAAACATTATCTGCATTAACGGTAATGGGTCAGCCTTTATTTCATATCAATCAAAACGCAAACAAAAGTTTTTTTACTTGAAACAGCCATTACAAAACCCTGTAATAACACGACTCACATTAACCAAACTGATCAAACCTTAATGCCATTTTTATCCGCCTTTAGGCATATCGCTGTTAAAAATGCCCACCACAGTGGCGAGGGTGGCTTATGGTTATCTGGGCCTTGTGGGTCTATTAACACGAAAACTGTGCCAGATGAACAAGTATTTATTGGCGAGCTTTATAATTTAGCGTTAGAAGGTTTAGCAAAATAGCTAGCCCACGTTCCTTAGGAGCGAAACATTTTTCGCCCCTAAGGTTTTATAGGCTGTTACTTGGTTTGCTTTGCGAGATACAACCAGGTGTCTATGACTGTATCTGGGTTTAGAGAAATGCTTTCTATGCCTTCTTCAATTAACCATTTTGCGAAATCGGGGTAATCGGAGGGGCCTTGGCCGCAGATGCCGATATATTTGTTTTGTGCGCGACAAACTTGGATGGCACGGTGGATAACAAGGCTTTGACTGCACCGTTACGCTCATCAAATGTTGCTGCGACTAAACCGGAGTCTCTATCTAAACCTAGAGTCAATTGGGTTAAATCATTTGATCCGATTGAAAAGCCATCAAAGTATTGTAAAAATTCTTCGGCCAATAAGGCATTGGATGGAATTTCACACATCATAATTAAACGTAAACCATTTTTGCCACGTACTAAACCATGTTTAGCTAATAATATCAACGACCGCTTTGGCTTCTCCTGGGGTACGCACAAACGGTACCATGATTTCTATATTGGTTAAACCCATTTCATCACGAACAAATTTGAGTGCTTGCGCATTCAAAGGCAAAACAATCTTGAAAAGTCTCAGAAATATAACGGGATGCACCGCGAAAACCAATCATTGGATTTTCTTCATTGCGGCTCATATACGTGCACCACCAATTAAATGTGCATATTCATTGGATTTAAAATCCGATAAGCGCACAATCACTGGTTTAGGTGAAAGGCGGCTGCCAGTGTGGCTATCCCTTCAATTAATTTTTGCACATAAAAATCGACTGGGATATGCATAACCTGCCATCGCATGTTTAATTTTTGCTTTTACTTCAGCGGTTTGATCGTTAAATTTTAATAAGGCTTTAGGATGTACGCCTATCATACGATTTATAATAAATTCTAAACGTGCAAGGCCAATACCGTGCATTGGGCAAACGTTGGAAAGTCAAAGGCCCTATCAGGATTACCCACATTGACCATGATTTTAATCGGTAATTGTGGCATGCTTTCAACACTGTGTTTTTCAATCTGAGAATGGAATTTTGCCCGCATACACATTACCATTTTCACCTTCTGCGCAACATACCGTAACGGAATCACCTGTATTTCAAAATTTGCGTAGCATCATCACTGCCACTATTGCAGGAATGCCTAATTCTCTAGCAATAATCGCCGCATGACAGGTGCGTCCACCACGATTAGTAATAATAGCAGCCGCTTTTTTCATCACCGGTTCCCAATCCGGATCCGTCATATCTGCAACCAATACATCGCCAGGTTGTACTTGATTCATTTCATCAATAGATTGTACGTAACGAACGACACCTGAGCCTATGCGTTGACCAATCGCACGGCCAGTCACTAATAATTTACCGCTACCGCTTAATTGATAACGTTCAACAGTACTGTCCCTTTTGACTTATAACCGTTTCAGGGCGTGCTTGTAGAATATACAATTCATTGGTATTACCATCTTTAGCCCATTCAATATCCATCGGACGTTTATAATGTTTTTCAATTAACAGGGCATAACGGGCTAATTGTTCGACTTCATCTTTGGGTTAAGCAAAATTCATTTTGTAATTTTTCTTCTACCGGCACTATTTTAACTCGTTCATTAGAGCTTGGTTCTGCATAAATCATCTTTTGATGTTTAGCGCCTAAGGTTTTACGCAAGAGTGCAGGTTTTTTTGCCGTCAAGCGCAGGTTTGTAGACATAAAATTCATCTGGATTCACGCTGCCTTGAACGACTGTTTCACCCAAGCCATAACTGGCGTTAATAAATACAACTTCATCAAATCCCGATTCGGTATCTAAGGTAAACATTACGCCGCTTGCGCCGCAATCACTACGCACCATTTGTTGAATACCTGCTGAAAGCGCAATTTTTTCATGCGGATAACCTTGGTGCACGCGATAAGCTATCGCTCTATCAGTAAATAAAGATGCAAAGACTTTTTTAATCGCAATTAAAATATTATTTAAACCTTCAACATTTAAAAAAGTTTCTTGTTGACCCGCAAATGAGGCATCGGGTAAATCTTCTGCCGTGGCACTGGATCGTACAGCAACTGAGAATTTGCGTCCCAATTGCGTGGTCAAACGTTGATAGGCTTTTTCTACTTCCGTCATAAACTGCGGGCTTAATTCTTGCGCTAAGATCCAATCGCGTATGGTTTTACCCGCTTTTTGTAATTGGTTAACATTATCTACATCAAGGGTATCAAGTAATTTATTAATGCGCGTACTTAGTCCATCTTTATCCAAAAACTCACGGTAAGCTTGTGCTGTGGTTGCAAAACCTGTAGGCACGGTTACACCGACTGAGGATAAGTTTTGGATCATTTCGCCTAAAGAAGCATTTTTTCCCCCAACACTGTCAATATCTTTAAGACTGACTTGATTCAACCAAATTATGGGATCATGGGTATGCATAGTTTTTTCCTTAGTGTATGATTCGAGAACACACATTATAAAGCTAAATCATGGAAAAACGCAGCTTATTTTTTATATCCGATGGGACCGGGATTACTGCTGAGACCCTGGGCAATAGTTTATTAAGTCAATTTGAAAACTTGGAATTTTCCAGTACCTCCCTACCTTATGTCGATGATTTAAGTAAAGCTGAAAATGCTGTGCATTTAATTCAGCAAGCTTATGAAAAGGATGGCCAAAAACCCTTAGTATTCGCAACCTTAGTGAATAAAGACATCCATGCGTGTTTAACGAAAGCACCCTGTGTGTTATTCGATTTTTTTACGCCGTTTATCCATAAATTGGAAGCAGAGTTGCATATGCCTTCCCATCCTTCCATGGGTCGTGGTCATGGCGTGCACAACACCCATGTCTATAATGCCAGGATAGCTGCGATTAATCATACCTTGAGTACGGATGATGGTTTAAATACGACCCATTATGACCATAGCGATGTGATTTTATTAGGTGTCTCACGCTGTGGTAAGACGCCGACTTGTCTTTATTTGGCCATGCAGCTGGGCCTGCGTGCCTCTAATTTTCCCTTTACGGAAGAAGTGTTGGACAGTAAAAAATTGCCTGATTATTTGCTTAGAAATATGAATAAGTTGTATGGCTTGACCATACAGCCTGAATATTTACAACGAATTCGGATGGAAAGACGGGGCGGCCGTTATGCTACCCTAGCCCAATGCCAGCATGAGCTCGACACGGTCGAGGAAATTTTCAAACACTACCATATCCCGGTGATCGACACTACTTTGCGTTCAATCGAAGAAATTGCCACTAAAGTTGTGGCCGGCTTAGGTATCAAACGCCAATTACTCTAGCGGGAATCAGAGATAACTGTTCAAAAAATGGACATTCTCCCTTGACGCTCTAGCCTTTAGTTTCTATCCTGTAATAACCCATAATAAATAATAATAATAATAAAAAATTGGGCGATCCTGTTGAGTTTTGAGCCGTCTGTTAATTAAATCAGACGACTCAAAACCAATCTTTATTTTCCATTCACTATCGGTTTTTCCCAGGTGCCTGTTACATGATAGGTTGTACCTAACATATCACCGGCTTGAGATTTAACGATTTTATCGGCGGCCCAGACGCCAACGCCAATTGCACCGACTATGGGATTTCCGCCTGAGGCTATCGTTGCGGCTATGGGAAGACTGCTAGTAATATGAGTGGTTACTATTGCTCGTAAATCTAATTGTTTAGTCGCCAAATTCACATCACCTTTCATTTTCATTTCTGCTGCGGGGGCTTTCATCAATAGATTATCAGAATGAGCCATGCCATTTTTAACATTAACTACCGCGGTAATTGTATCGAAACTAAACCCTTTTTTAAACACATCACTAAAATCTAAACGCAAACGACGCTCTAGTGATTGTATGCTCAGTAAACTTAAAATCCGGCCAAAACCAGGATTGACATCCACTAAAACACCTTTGCTTAAATTAATATCTAATTTGCCATTTAAAGATGCTAAGGCAAAATCAAAGGGATCGCCTGGCCAAGCCAAGTCAAAATCAACTTTAGTTTTACTGCCTAAAATAGTACTCTTAATATCCACTAGCGCTAAGGTTTTATCTAAAGCATTGCTGTCTAGATGTCCAGTAAATTCAGTATTTTGTTTATCTTGCTCTACCCACCAATGACCGTTTGCGGTAATCGCATCATTAACACGCGTCATGGACACTTGCTGTAATTTTAAACCCGAACCTTCCGGCACTAAATTAAACTTTACTTGGCCTAATTTCTTTTGATCATAAGTAAAATCCATGCAACTAAACGTCAACGCGGGAATAGTACGTGGATCAAGTACACTTTTATCTTCAACGTGTTGGGTATTATCCCAAAAACAATAATCTAAATTTAAGGCGATGATCCCCTCATCTTGTTTGGGAATAGCGATTTTACCACCCCAATCCCTACTTTTTAAATTAAGCAACCATTGATTTTTCCCTTGCGTGATATTCACTTGTGCTTTATGCAGTGGAAAATGAAAAACGTCTAACTCATTAATAGTGACATTAATTTGTTTAATTTGTTGCAAGACTTGGTCATAAGCTGTATTTTTTTCTTGTGGCGTACTGGCTTGCTTTTTATTTGCAGCAATAAATTCATCCCAGATATCATAAGAAAAACTAGGTAAACTACCGGTCACAATAATGCCAGCGGGCACTTCTAATGTATCCAGTGCACTACCCAGCTTTACGCGGCCTCCCGTTAATTTGGAAGTATTTTCTTTTTCAGTAAACTGAAAAATACCATCGATTATTTTATTATATTCTAAGCGCATTTGCATATGGGTAGGATGGCCTACGGTAGTGGTATACCGCATGGGTGCCAGTGATTCTTTAGTTTTTCCTAAAGGCGCTGGTAAATTAATCTCAATTCCCTTTAAATCAGATGCTACAACAAAATCAAATCCGCCCGAGGTATTCATCCCCGTGGTAAAGTGCGCTGAAAACTGACTCTCGCCTGTTACGTAATTCCATAAAGAACTGGGAAAATAATTGACCATATCGGTAACACTCGCACCACCTTGTAATTGCCAATCAGTTAAATATTCTGAACCTTTCATGCGCGGTGTCATCGTCATAATGACCGGTTTACCCAATAAATCCGCGTGTATCCCTTGGCTTTCTATGCCATGTTGTGTAAAACTAAAAATGCCATGAATATTAGAAAAATTTATTTGCCAATCTTTTAAGGTAATATCCCCTTCGCTGACTTGGGCTACACCCTTGACTTGCGTTTCATCGGTTTCACTGTCAAGAGGAATATCTAAATCCAGCGTCACTGTTAAAGGCATATTAAACGCAAACATATCTAGATTATGGCCCAAGGTTTCTCGCAAAGGCGTAGCGTTAATCAAAGCGACCGCATTTTGTGCTTGCGTGACAGCTTCACCGTGAATTTTTAACCAAGAGGTCCCAATAGCTGGCAAACCAATATGACCAGAAAGTCCCAGTATTTCTGTTTGAAAAATCTCAGCTTTATCAAGATCAATTTCTACATTGCGTCCTGAAAATAATAATTGCCCTGAAGCTTTTTCAAGTTTGGGCCAATCAGGGTCAAAATTGATAGCCAAATCTTGCATCGTCATATGCAAACGAAATATGCCATTGCCCTCATCAAAATAAGGAAAATCTTTATACGGCCCATAGGTTTTCATAGTGATTTGTTCTAATTGTCCCTGACCCATACTGGTTTTAAACCACTGCGCCAACTCGCTGGATAATTCAGTAACGGGAAGATAATTGTATAGATGCGTACTCATTAATTGCGGGATTAACACATTCGCATCCACATGGGTATCCATGGTTTTTCCGGCCTTAACCACAAAATCCGTCTTTATCTGTTCGTTTTGGTTTTCTAATACCAGATTATCACTCTTGAATTCCCATACCTCGTCTTGATTTTGCCAAGCAATATCGCCAGTAATGCTTGAAAATAACATGGGATAGGGAAACAGTGCGGTATAATCTACTTGCGTATCCGTGCTTGAAAAACTCACTTTACCTGTCGATTGGGTAGCCATTAGCTCGCCCGATAGATCCCTTGCACCAGGAATATCTTCTACTGCTTGATAGGTTAATTGATTAAAACGTAAACCCGCTTCCCAATGATTACCCTGCCAATTAAGTTTTACCTTATCAAAATCCCCGTGCGGCGCTAACTCAATAAGTAATTGCTGTTTTTGTTCGGGTAAATAACCCGTCCATAATAAAGCCTGGGTCACATTACCCAAAATAATTTTATCTGCGACAAATTGATAGGCTTGTGCATTTTGGGTGAGCTTAAATTGTGTGACTAAAGGCATTAATTCGA
This sequence comes from uncultured Gammaproteobacteria bacterium, assembly GCA_963798975.1. Classification (GTDB taxonomy): domain Bacteria; phylum Pseudomonadota; class Gammaproteobacteria; order JABCZS01; family JABCZS01; genus JABCZS01. The sequence goes on along the minus strand of CAWCVU010000011.1, from coordinate 111,845 downwards.
GTTCATCGATCCCTAAACGGAGATCATGGCTTGATAAAGTCCATTCATCTGGGCTCTGGCGTTCCCATAAAAATGCGCCTTGTATATCAAAGGGTTTTAATACAAGATTTTGCGAAGATTGCACTTGCAACTGCTGTAGATTCACTTCGGCTTGTAGACTTTGTAATTGGCCGTCACGCCAATCTATCCACGCGTCCATATCTACCAAACCGTCTTCTAAGCCATAACCCTTGAAATGATAGGATTTAAGATAATTATCAATTACGGCATTATCAACTTTAAGATAGCCATTAACGGCAAGATTTTCGGGTTTAGCCAAATCACCACTGATTTTAGCGACCATTTCAAAGCGGGTGGGATGATTGAGTAAATTTAACATCACATCTAATTGATGGCTTTTTCCAGTACGAGAAAGTACTAAACGACGCAAATAAACGGGCGTATTATTGCCATGAATATCTTTAAAATTAATTTGACTGCGGCGTATCGTGATGTTGCTGTATTGTTTTAATAAATCCAAAACAAAATGATGATCCTTGGGTGAACCTTCTTGTCCAATTAAATATTTTTGATCTAAATCTAATTCTAGGCCAATCACATTAAGATAAGCCGGCACTAACTGACGCTGCGTGATAGACGTCAATAAATTAAAACTAATATACAAGGTATCAATTTGGGTTACAATCTCGCCAGTATGCGAGGATAAAACGATATCCGTGACTTTAATCGCAGGACCTAAGCGGTACCAGTCGCCAGCAAAGCTTCCAAACTTCACATCTAATTGTAATTCTTTTGCAATTAGATCAGTAATTTGTTGCTCATACTGATCTAAGGATGGCATAAAATAACGTGCAAGGCTTATCACCATGGCTAGCAAGACCAATACCGTCATCGCGAACACCAAGGTATATTTGAACAGTGCTTTCATTTATGTCCCTTTATAACATCACAACATCGTATTGCTCTTGCGTGTACAAAGCCTCCACTTGTAAGCGAATACGCGATCCCAATTGTGCTTCCAATTCTTCCATCGTGGAGGATTCTTCATCAATCAAACGATCGATCACACTTTGTGCGGCAATAATCATGTATTGTCGGCCCTCATAAGCGCTCAGTTGCCGTCTAATATCGCGAAAAATATCATAGCAAACCGTTTGTGCGGATTTGATAGCACCACGTCCCGCGCACACAACACAAGACTCACAGAGTAAACGCTCTAGACTATCGCGAGTACGTTTACGGGTCATTTCAACCAAGCCTAGCGCTGAAATTTCACTGATCGATGTTTTAACAGAATCGCGTGCCAACATTTTATCTAAAGTAGTCAGCACTTGCTGCTTATGTTCTTCATTGTGCATATCGATAAAATCGATCACTATGATGCCACCTAAATTACGTAAGCGCAGCTGCCTTGCAATTGTTTGCGCGGCTTCTAGATTGGTTTTAAAAACTGTTTCATCTAAATTACGTACACCGACAAAACCACCCGTATTGACATCTATCGTCGTCATGGCCTCGGTTTGTTCAATGATCAAATAACCGCCCGATTTTAAAGGTACTTTGGGATTTAAAGCATTTTTAATTTCTTCTTCAATACCATATAAATCAAATATAGGTTTATTTTCTTGGAAATAATCAATATGAGCAATCGAGCCTTGCATAAATTCATTTACAAAGTGAGTGATTTGCTCAAAAGTTTCTACTTCATCGACCCGCACCCGCTCAATACGCAAGCCTGAAAAATCACGAACACAGCGCACGGGTAGCGGCAAATCTTGATAAGCCATCTCACCACAATGGGCTCCTTTCATTTTTTCAGTCACTTTTTGCCAGAGTTTACGTAAATAGATGGCTTCAGTATTAAAATTTATATCCTCTTGACAACCTTCAGCATTGGTACGAATAATAAAGCCTTCATCGGCACTCACGCCTTGTGAGAGCAATAAATTCCGCAAGCGTTCACGTTCAGCTTCATCAATAATTCGTTGTGACAAATCTACACGGCCCAAATCAGGCATATACACTAAATAACGTGAAGGCAGTGATAAATGCGTAGTAATGCGCGCGCCTTTGCTACCCAAAGGATCTTTGGTAATTTGTACCCATAGTTCTTGTTGTTCTTGAACGATATCGCTGATGTTTTCAGTAATATCTACAGGTGCTTCGAGAGTGTTTGGCGAAAATGGGATGATATCTGAAATATGCAAAAACGCCGCGCGAGGTAAACCAATATCCACAAACGCCGCCTGCATCCCAGGCAAAACCCGGGTCACTCTGCCTTTATAAATATTGCCGACTATGCCCCTGTGATCCGCGCGTTCAATGTGTAGTTCTTGTAATACTCCTTCTTCAACGAGTGCGACTCGTATTTCTTGGCGCATCACGTTGATCAGAATTTCTTCACTCATAACTATTGGATCCGGTAACGAATTTGATATGTATGCAAGATAGAATAAACCCAAGGCCAAATGACTGCGCTAATTAAAATGGCCAGTCCATGCTGCCAATAAGAAGTCACCGTTTGTCCTATCAAAATATTAGTCCATAAAATAAATAACTGTGCCAAGCTAATAAATAAAAATACAGCTATAGCTTGCTGCCATCTAGGAAAAACACGTAATTGATAATGTAATTTATAGGTTAAATAGGCAATAACTAACATGATCAATGCATACTGCCCCAACAAGCCGCCCTGCAATACATCAAATAATAATCCTACGGACCAGCTGATCCCAACGCCCACCACTTCTGGCAAGACCAAAACCCAATAGATAATGACCAGCATCAACCAATAGGGACGAAGAGATGCTGCCCAATCTGGCAAGGGAATAATAGTTAAAAATAAGGCCACTAAAAAAGTAAGGGCTATAAAACCATAATGATGATTGCGACGCATGGCTATTCTCTCTTATTCAAACTCTACCATAATAATAATACTTCTCGCATTTTATCTAATTGTGCAACGGGCGTAACGGTTACCTGCGCAAAGGTCTCGCCTGGCGTTGCAATGATGGTTTCTACGCGCGCAACCGGATAACCTTGCGGAAAATGGCCACCTAGTCCGGAACTCACCAATAAATCACCTACTTTAATATCTGCAGTGGTCGTTACATGTGTCAGTGTTAATTCATGATCCGCGCCGGTGCCTGTTGCCACTGCACGCGCGCCACTGCGATTGGATTGAACGGGAATGGCATGATTAACATCCGTAATCAATAAGACCACGCTGTCAAATAAACCAACTTCGATAATTTGTCCGACGATTCCATAAGCATCCACTATAGGCTGCCCTATATAGACACCTGCTGACTGCCTTTATTAATCAACACGCGTCTTGAAAAAGGATCTAAATCTATTTTTAAAATCTCTGCCACCAAAACACGTTGTTTATGACTCACTGCTTCTGAATCTAATAATAAGCGTAAACGTTTATTTTCTGTTTCCAGGGATTGTAAACGCTGCAAACGCACACTCATTAATAACTGATTCTTTTTAAGATGGGCATTTTCACGAATCAAGGCTTGTCGAGTTTGGAAGTGCTGCTGCGCCTCACGTAATAAATCAAAGGGCAAATCAACCAAAATAACGACAGGCGCAACCACAGCAGACAACGCAATACGTAATTGCGTCAAGCGCTCTTGTTTATAATCTACCACCATCATGCTCAGTGATAAAATTAATAAGACAATAAAACGAATACCCACACTCATAGAGTGGTTGAATAGCACCTGAATGATCGTTCTCCCTATTCACTCGACAATAAATCGCCGCCTCGCTCATCCATCATTTCTAATGCACGACCACCGCCTCTTGCAACACAAGTCAGCGGATCTTCGGCCACTATAACGGGCAAGCCGGTTTCTTCCATTAATAAACGATCCAAATCACGCAATAATGCACCACCTCCGGTCAAGACCATGCCTTGCTCGGCAATATCAGAGGCCAGTTCAGGCGGCGCTTGTTCTAAGGCAGTACGTACTGCGCCCACTATTCCTGCTAAAGGCTCTTGCAGGGCTTCTAAAATTTCATTGCTATTTAAAGTAAAGCTACGTGGTACACCTTCAGCCAAATTACGGCCACGCACTTCTATTTCTCTAATTTCATTACCTGGGTAAGCAGAACCAATTTGATGTTTAATACGCTCTGCCGTCGCTTCACCAATTAAACTGCCGTAGTTACGACGCACATAGTTAATAATCGCTTCATCAAAACGATCACCACCGATACGTACCGAAGCAGCATAAACAATTCCGCTTAAAGAAATAATCGCAACTTCTGTAGTACCACCACCAATATCAACAACCATAGAACCTGTTGCTTCTTCAATCGGCATACCGGCACCTACGGCCGCGGCCATCGGTTCTTCAATTAAATAAACTTCCCGCGCGCCTGCACCTAGTGCAGATTCACGAATCGCCCGACGTTCTACTTGTGTAGAACCGCAAGGTACGCAAACCAAGACCCGTGGGCTTGGACGTAAAAAGCGCGATTCATGCACTTTACCAATAAAATGCTGCAACATCTTTTCAGTAACATGGAAATCAGCAATCACGCCATCTTTCAGTGGGCGTATTGCAGTGATATTACCAGGCGTACGTCCCAACATCCGTTTAGCCTCAAGGCCTACAGCGGCCACTGTACGTGTGCCACCACCGGCGCCTTTTTCATGACGTATGGCCACAACTGAGGGTTCATCCAGCACTATCCCCCGATCACGCACATAGATAAGTGTATTCGCCGTGCCTAAATCAATAGACAAGTCATTAGAAAACAAACCGCGTAATTTTTTAAACATTTAGTTTCTCTTTCAAATTTAAAAGTAAAGTATTCATAAATATAATAAGCTCTTGCCAATTGAGCAAGATAAAATATATAGTAGTGTACGTTTTTATCCGCCTAGGAGCAAACAGTAATGTCAATAACTAATGAAGAAGTAGCGAAAATCGCAAATCTTGCACGTCTAGCGCTAAGCGAAGCGGAAGTATCCGCTTATGCCTCACAGCTTGATAATATTTTTAAGCTGGTCACGGCCCTGCAAGAAACCGACACAGTACACGTAAAGCCCATGGCACATCCACTTGATGCCAAACAACGCTTACGTCCCGACGTCATTACCGAAAGTAATGAGCGTGAAACCATGCAAGCCATAGCCCCCTTAACTGAAATGGGCTTGTATTTAGTACCACAGGTGATTGAATAATGACGACATATACTTTAGCTGAACTGCAACAACAACTGCTTGCAAAACAAATCTCAAGCGTGGAACTAACACAGTATTTTCTGGATCAAATCGCCAAGCAACAACATTTAAATAGTTTTATTACGGTTTGTGACTCTTTGGCTTTAGAGCAAGCCAAACAAGCCGATGCTTTGCGCAGCCGCGGTCAAGCCGGACCTTTAACAGGATTGCCGATTGCACATAAAGATATATTTTGTACAACAGGAATAAAAACCAGCTGTGGCTCAAAAATGCTGGATAATTTTATTGCACCGTATCAAGCCACGCTGGTTGATAAACTAGCAAATGCCGGCATGGTATTATTGGGCAAAACCAATATGGACGAATTTGCCATGGGTTCATCCAATGAAAATAGTTTTTATGGTCCGGTGCATAATCCTTGGGATTTAAACTGCGTATCAGGCGGATCTTCTGGCGGGTCAGCGGCAGCCGTTGCTGCACGTATCACTCCTTGTGCCAGTGGTACTGATACCGGCGGATCTATTCGTCAACCGGCTGCATTTTGTGGCATTACCGGATTAAAACCCACTTATGGACGCATTTCTCGTTATGGCATGATAGCCTTTGCATCCAGTTTAGATCAAGCAGGCCCCATGACCCAAACAGCACAAGATGCCGCCATTTTATTAAATGCCATGGCCGGATTTGATCCACGTGATTCAACCAGTTTAGATGTGCCCGTTCCTGATTACACTGCGAATTTAAATGACAGTTTAAAGGGTTTGCGCATCGGTATAGTACCTGGTTTTTTTGCCGCTGGTTTGCATCCTGATATTAACGCGGCCATCAATAAAGCCAAAACGGTATTAGAGCAATTAGGCGCGGTATTTGTTGAAATTGAGCTGCCGCATCATGAATTAGCTATTCCGACTTATTATGTCATTGCATCTGCAGAATGCTCGTCTAATTTAGCGCGTTATGATGGCGTACGCTATGGTTATCGTGCGAAAAATCCGGAAAATCTATTGGATTTATATCAACGCTCACGCAGCGAAGCCTTTGGCAGTGAAGTTAAACGCCGGATCATGATCGGCACTTATGTTTTATCGTCAGGCTATTATGATGCGTATTATATTAAAGCGCAAAAAGCACGGCGTTTACTCAGTGAAGACTTTCAAAATGCATTTAAAAATGTCGATGTGATTTTATCACCCACAACACCTGATCCTGCTTTTAAAATTGCAGAGAAATCAGATGATCCCGTTAAAATGTATTTATCAGATATTTATACCATAGCCGTCAATATGGCGGGTTTACCTGCGATTAACGTGCCTTGTGGATTTAGCGGAAAATTACCGCTAGGTATGCAATTCATTGGCAATCATTTAACTGAAAGTAAATTATTAAATATCGCGCATCAGTTTCAACAACACACTGATCATCATCAAAAAGCACCGGAGAATTTTCATTATGAAATGGGAAGTCGTGATAGGCCTTGAAGTTCACGCGCAATTATCTACGCAATCTAAAATATTTTCAGGCGCAGCAACCGCTTATGGTGCTCTGCCCAATACGCAAGCATGTGCAATTGATCTAGGTATGCCCGGTGTTTTGCCGGTATTAAATGAAGACGCGCTACACATGGCCGTTAAATTTGGTTTAGCCGTCGATGCGCATATTGCACCCGAATCTATTTTTGCGCGCAAAAATTATTTTTATCCCGATTTACCCAAAGGTTATCAAATCAGTCAATATGAAATTCCGGTCGTTGGCAAAGGTTATTTGGATATTATTTTAGAAGACGGGCAAACCAAACGCATAGGCATTACCCGCGCGCATTTGGAAGAAGATGCAGGAAAATCCTTACATGAAGACTTTAAAGGCATGACGGGTATAGATTTAAATCGCGCCGGCACACCTTTATTAGAAATTGTTTCAGAACCTGATATGCGCTCAAGCACAGAAGCCGTTGCTTATTTAAAAACCCTACATACTTTAGTACGTTATTTAGGCATTTGCGATGGCAATATGCAAGAAGGATCATTTCGTTGTGATGCCAACGTATCCATAAGACCAATGGGTGAAACTAAACTAGGCACCCGTACCGAATTAAAAAATATTAATTCCTTTCGCTTTGTTGAACGTGCGATTAATTATGAAATCGAGCGTCAAATTGAAGTTATTGAAAATGGCGGCAGTATCAGACAAGAAACACGTTTATATGATGCGGATAATAACACAACTCGCACCATGCGTAGCAAAGAAGAAGCCAATGATTACCGCTATTTCCCCGACCCTGATTTATTGCCGGTTTGTGTAAGTGCAGAATTAATTAATCAAATTAAATCCAGCATGCCCGAGCTGCCTCAAGAAAAACGTACACGTTTTAATACGCAATACGGATTAAATGCTTACGATGCCAACGTCCTTAGTAGCTCACGTGATCTGGCTGATTATTACGAAGCGGTAGTAAAAGTCTCGAAAGAACCCAAACTCTCAGCGAACTGGGTCATGGGCGATTTATTAGCGGCTATTAATAAAGAAAATTTATCCATCACAGAATCTCCCATTAAAGCACAAGATTTAGGCCAATTGTTACAGCGCATCACTGATAATACCATTTCGGGTAAAATTGCCAAAACTGTTTTTATTCATCTGTGGCAAAAAGAAGGCAACGTGGATGAAATCATTGAAAAGCAAGGCTTAAAACAAGTCACCGACACCGGCGCGATTGAAAAAATCATCGATGAAATTATCACCAATAACCCTCAACAGTTAGCCGATTATAAAGCTGGCAAAGATAAACTCTTCGCCTTCTTCGTAGGCCAAGCAATGAAAGCCACCCAAGGAAAGGCCAATCCACAACAATTAAATGATTTGTTAAAAGACAAATTATCTAAATAAATATTTAAATACTTTTAAAAAATCAATGACATAAAAAAAGCGCCTCAAGGGCGCCTTTTTTACAAACTCGATAAAACTAAAACTTAGTTGACGAAGGACGTTTTGATGTTGTTCCACCCAACAACGCAGCGGCTTCTAGGTCTTTATTTAAATCTGGCGCAGAGTTCGCTTTACTAGACATCCAACTACCTGGTGCTTTAACCACATTAGTAATGTCTAGCAATTTTTTCAAGGGACTTCTAGGTTTACCTAAAACATCGTTAGCCTTTAGTGAAGCCTTGTAAGCATCAATCTCTACTTGAGATATATTAGCCAATTCTGGCTTTTTAAGATATTCGCCAAATTTAACATTTTGATTTGTTAAACCTGTAATAACCTCATTCTTTTCTGAGATTTGAGCTTCAAGTTTAGCTTTATTTGCAGCGCTCGCTTTTTCTTTTTCTAGGATATTGACCGCTGCTTTTAACACGCTGATTTCTTGAGTATTTTTACTGATCTTATCTTCTAGATCCAGGCGTAATTGGATATTTTTAGACATTTTATCACCTTATTTTGTTATTTAACTTAAAATGATTTTTAAATTCATTATTTAAATTTTAGCTGAACATTCTCATCATGACCAATCAGCAAACAATAAAAATTAACACCCCCTAATCTACCACAACCTAAGCAATATATTCAAGTATTTTTTACATATTATCAATTGATTAGGCACCCAAAACCGTCAAGATATTGACTCTTAGTTCTAATACTCTAATCCTATATTTTTATTATTGGCGTTAGTGTTGTTGTTGTTGTTGTTGTTTTGTTGTTGTTGTTAGGATTAATTACATTATTATAATTATTTAAAACTGTATTATTTGAAATAGCATCTGCCAATACATCGAGTTCTTGTAGGTGTGTGTTATCCACTATATTTACGTTTACGGGCATATCTGCGCCCGCGATATTTGTTAATTGACGGAATAAAAGAGAAAAACTGATTCCTCTGTTGCGATGCTGTGTATCGATTCCATCACTTCTTGCCCTTGTTTGAGCAGGCGCTTCATCTCTAAACCAAACTGAATTACGTGTTGTTCTTGTTACATTTGAATTTGCTTGCGGTAAAGCAGCGCTCAAATCTACCATCATATTATCAATCATTTCTTTATCATCATTTGAGGTATCACCCGTACTATCGGTATCATAGATAGTACTTAGGTCAATAGTATCTAGAACTGGCTCAGGAGGTGGAGACTGATGTTCAACAACTATTTCTATACCAAAGCCATCGGGTATAGTTTGTGGCGCCAGCGCAGGCCCTTTCGCTGCCGCGCTATAAATATTACTATCTACATCATTATTATTGTTGTTATTATTTAAATCAGGTGCTTGCTCAATATCATCCAATTGAATAGTCACATTTTGATGCATAGGACTAGAGGGTGGGGTTATTTCTTTTGTTATAACCGTTGCAGTACTTGCGGGTTTTATTTCTTGAGTTTCAAGTGGTCCTAATTGTTCTAACGCTCTAGCCTCCAAATCTTCGCCACTGGTATCTTGTGCCTGCGTTGTTCCAGCCAATACTTTCTTTTTCAAACGCAGTTGTCGTTTATCACCCGTGAAAATTAATTTTAAATCCGTGAAAAAATGATAAATACCGCTAAATGCTTGCGTCATCGCACAGCCAACCACTAAGGCCTTTGCAGTGCCCATGATCATTAAGGCAAGATGACTGGTTACATGAAAATGCCCTAAAATCGTGGGCACATGCAGCATAAAGTTTAATGCCACAGGGAAAGCCAGTGGAAAGAAAATTGCTGTCACAATAAGACCCAGCATGATCAAAGTTGTCACTGTAAACGTAATGGGATTTTCACGCGCAACAGGGCCAATTCTTGAAAAGGAATAGACTAGAAAACATAAAAACTTAGTGGCAGCCCCAGCAAAAAAATGTGGAATCATCACATTCCAATCGGGCGCTTCACCTTCCGCTAAATCCTTTTGAAAATAAATCAAGCGGGCTTCATCTAATAGATTAACATAATACTCTAATTGTTTAAGCGGATTATAGCGACTATTTAACCAAACCAGTGGGCTATACCAGAATTTTTTAATACCATACCAGCCTGCGTATTTTTTAACAGTATTTTTATAAAAAAGTAAATTCAAATCTCTTCTATCAGGAAATTGATTTATATTAAGACCTAAGGCTTGCAGCTTTTTTTGTAAATACCCTTCAGCCTTAACTTTTCTTTTCTCCTTCTCTGAACCAGGTGCTGCCGCGCCTTTTACCTCAGCAAACATATACACGGCTTCATGGCCAATTAAATGAATTTGTGGCGCTGAACTTTCGATGAAAGTACGATCATATGTCAATAAGGGTAAATTGCCCTTAAAGAGATAATAAAGAACTGTTTTTTTATTATTACCGTGCGCACCTAGGGGAGCGGGCGACTCATTCTTGTCAGCAGGCGGATAACCAAAATGATAAACAACTTCTGCAAGTAAACCTTTTTCAGGTAATTGCTTTTTACGTTTTTTTGCTTGCTTTCTAGGCCACATGTAAGTCTCATAACTTTAAAAAAATTTCGGTACGCTTATTTAAGCAAATTGATCTTAAGGAAATATGATTATCAGTAAAATTTTTAACAAAAATGATAGACTTGGTACTTTCATAACTATACTCAATTGATGATGCAAACACTTTCACTGCAAGAACGTTATTCACCCAATGGGATCTGTTTCGGCTGTGGGCCTAAAAATATTAAGGGCCTACATGTGCGCAGTTTTGTGCAAGACGATAATACCTTAATCGCGACTTGGCAGCCGCAAACCGAACATCAAGCCTTTTCCCAAGGTATTATGTGGCGGGATTATCGGGTCAATCCTAGATTGCCATTGCAACTGGGCCGCCACTTGGTTTTTAATGCAATATAATAAAACCGAAATAGCCCCTCATACCGTAACGGCAGATTATCACATTAAACTCAAACGTCCAACACCCATCGATGAACCCGTAACCTTGATTGCGCATGTAAAAAGCATTAATAATGAACGCTCTGCAACCATTTACGGCGAACTGTTTTCTCATGGTAAAGTTTGTGCAACCTGCGAGGGTACATTTATCGCCGTCAAACCCGACCACCCTGCATTTTTTGGGGAATAAGTTTTACGATTTAAAAAACTGCACTTTTAAATTGACGATAGTCGCGTAATGTTTTCTATTGGAAGTGGCTAATTCTAAGTCATTTTCAATCGCAGTTGCAGCGATAATAGCATCACCAGCGCGCATACCTGTGGCCAGCGCATATTCCTCTATATAAATGGCGGCTCTGTGCCCTATATTTTCAGTAAATGGTAATACATCAAAATTAAACTGTTTAATAAAACTTCGAATATTTTTTTGTTCTAGCTTATTGCGCGCACCTTGTAATAACTCCATAAAAGTTTGTATGGAAATCTGTCTATCTTCAGACGCATCCAGTAGATCTGAAGCGCCTATATGACCACGTTCTACCCATATTAAAATATCGGTATCAAATATCATCGTATCTTGAACCTCGTAACAGTTGCATTTCTTCCTCGACCGTCAAAGTTGCATCCTTTTTCATGCCAAAAAAAGGGTGATCTTTTACTTTCTTACCGGGGTTAACTGCAGTGGGAATAATCTTGCCCTTCTCCTGCCCTCTATAAATAATAGTCACAACCTCATTCCTATCTAATGCTTTTAAAATGTCTTTCATGTGATAACGCAAATCAACTATGGACGCCTTCATGGGATACCCTCTTACTATATGTATAGTATTAGTATACATATACTCAGAAGACTATCAAGTGCATTAATAATCTAAGATCAAACACAAATCAGATCAATATATATTTTATTTATAAAAATATTAATCATTGATGCTTTATAATTCGCATACAGAACAGTTAATATCTTTTGTTATCTTAGTTGAGCGGAATTGCATGTTCCGTGCATCAACTTGTAATAATTGGGAAGAAGTTTCATGCAAGCCCACCAATATTTTTATAGCTTCTAAAGCCTGCAAACTACCAATAACACCCACCAATGGCGCAATGACGCCACTGTCTTGACAACGGGTTTCTTCCGCCATCCCATCTGGATATAAACATTGATAGCAGGGGCTGTCTTGTTGTTTGAAATCAAATACACATAATTGCCCAGTGAAATTAATTGCTGCACCGGAGATTAAAGGCACTTTTGCTTGTACGCAGGCACGATTAACCGCAAATCGCGTTTTAAAGTTATCGCTGCCATCAATGACGCAATCCGTTGTTTTAAGATAGTCATCGATCGTTTCTTCAGTTAAATCATCAATTAAAATAAGCTGCGTCTCAGGATTTAAGGCATGTAAGGTCTGCGCTGCTGAATGCGTTTTATCTTTTGAAATGGATGCTGTAGTGTGAATAATTTGCCGTTGCAAATTGGATAATTCAACCTTATCTCTATCAGCTAACAGTAAACGTCCTACGCCGCTTGCGGCTAAGTAAAGCGCTACGGGTGAACCTAGGCCGCCCAGGCCTATGATTAATACCTGACTTGCTAATAATTTTTCTTGCCCTTTAATGTCTATTTCAGGCAAAAAAATATGTCGGCTGTAACGCAGTAGTTGTTCATCATTCATGATGTTTAAACCATAAATCGCGTTGCATGGCCGCTTGTGCGTAAAACATGGCATGACCGTCTATGCAGATACAACCTTGTTTTTGTGCATCGCAAATTAACCGGGTCGGGGTTGCTTGATAATTCGCATCTAAAATAATTTTATCTTTAATTAAATTTAAATTATTTTGATAAAATTTTTCAGGTATAGTATTAATTAAAATATCATAATCCGCCTGTTCTATCTCTGATAATGCAAAGGTTTTAACAGGATATTTCTTGGCTAATTGCTCAAGCTTTTCAGGAGTGCGATTATAAACACTCACCTGTGCCCCAGCTTTAATCAAGCTATAAATAATACTACTCGCGGCGCCACCTGCGCCTAATAAAATAACTTTTTTATTTTCAAGATTACTCGGTAATATCTTTACGACGGCATCGCCGTCTGTATTAGCGGCTAAAAAACCATTTATTTTTTTAATTAATGTATTTGTAGCACCTATAGCTTGAACCTCAGACGTTAACTGTTTACAAAATTTTAATACTGCTTGTTTATGCGGCATGGTGACACTTAAGCCCTCGACAGGCCAATCATTAATTCGCTGAAAAAATTCTGCTAATTCTTCATCTTTAACGTGAAATTTAACGTAAACTGCGTTTTGATGATGTTTAATAAATTCGTTGTTATGATAAATATGTCCGATACTTTGGCGGGTGGGATCGCCAATTAAACCGTATATTTTTGTTTGCGCATTTAATTGCGGATAATGATAAATGGTAGTTAATTCATCTAAAGTCAGTAAACCCGGCGCCAGGTGTTCTTCATTGCTCACGCCTGCATAGGTCCAACAATTTCCAAATATTTTACCCAAGATACGGCTCACTTCACCGACTTCACCCATGGCATGAGCAATTAAGGTATGCTTTTTACTGTGTGTTTTTACAAACTGTAAAACACGTAGTGTATCTACTATAGACTGCGCAGTAGTAATGATTTTATATACTGAAAAAATCGGATTAATCATATTCTCCAAAATTTCAGTTAAATTCTCTGGTGTATCTATAAAATTATGATAAGAGCGCACCAATTGAGTCTTGGGTGAAATTTTTTTCAGTTTTTGGCAAAAATCCAAAGGCACCTCAAACTCAAGATTTAGATAATCTGGATTTAAAGCTATTAATTTTTCAATCAACGCAAATCTGATCGTTTCATCTTGTGCATAGAACCCGCCTTGTTCCCTCTTACGCAACGTAAATAAAACAGGTGCTTGCGCTTGTTGCTGTAAGTACTTGATTTGTGTAATATCCAAGTCCGGCCAATAGTCTAAACGGAACTCATAGAGTTCCGCCTTATGCGCCAGCAAAAGCTGGGCTTTTTCTAGGGATTCAACCGGAATAATCGCAACGCGCATGGATTTGTGCCTCAAATATATCAGTACCCATTATAAGCGAATCGTGCATTAACCACATCACATAATATTCCCTTAATTTATCACTGGTAGAATATGTGGATTACATAACTAAAGGGTTAAATATGCTGCCAACATCAAAACAAATTACCGATAAACCAGTAGGTTATCTTAATACCCTCCAACAACATATTAAACGCCATCTTAAGAAGAAAGTCAGCGAAGATGCCGAAGATACCTTATATCATCAAGATTATTTCCTAACTGCAAACAGCTTTAAGATAGAAACCATTATTGATATCAGTGGTATTATCGTCGCCTATCCTTTTTATATGTTGACCATGGGCTATACCACAGCTGGGCAACCTATCCACCAAATCGAAGACTCTTTTCACGGTCAATTAGGTACTTTATCAGGTTTTATCGGCGTATTATGCGGCGTGAGTTTTACCTCTGCATCTAATATTGTAATTAAAGAAGCTTTAAATGCTCAAGAGCGCGAACGCAAATTAAATATGATGGGCAGGATGTATAAACATATCCTCAGAGCATTGGTGTATAATGATTTAAATACTACAGCAAAACCTCTGACAGAAATCATAGCTCACATCAATGAAGAAATCAGACAGACCCAAGAAGCGCTCGATAATATAAAGATATTCATTGCGCAAAAAAAAGCCTTATCTGCAAGCCCAGCTTATTCAAATAATTTTGCACAAAGAGAAAAAAATGAAGCAGAAATTTTTGAAGATACTCGCGTACAATTAGTTTATGAACAACGATTAAACTTTTTAGAAAGCTTGCACAAAACTGTTCGTGAAGCTACGAGTGTTGGCCCACGTATGCAAGCATGTGAAAATTTATTTGCTAAAATTAAAGAAAAACAATATGAGACTTCTCGTGATATTCTAGTTAATTTACACCGCCCTACTTATGAGTCTATCCCCTTTGATGATACTATCATAGCTTATGCAGCACCTATAAAAGAGGAAAATAATAATGGCGCCGATGTGCTCAATGATTATGGCGTTCCTGCTGCAAGAATCCATTATATAGCACTGCTTGAATTAATTGCAGAACGTATTGCACATGATGAAAAGAAAAATATAAATCCTATAGCCAATATAAATGCCTATGGGAATTATTATTTAAAAGGTACAGGCCTAGATGGATTTTTTACAGACCCAAAAGCAAAAAAATATCTAGATCATATTTTAGCGAAAGCCAAGGCAATCGCTGATGATCCAGGATTACGGTATTTTGGAGATATTAGTTCTGATATTATTGAAAAACAAAAACAAATCAAACCCTTTGATGATGTATTTAATAATTATGGTCTGCGTGCCTCTACCAGTCACTATGCCTTATTAATTGATCTCATTGAAAATTTATTTGCACACGAGCATCCAGGTAACAACCATGCCCGCTGGATAGCGATAGGTAATCACTACTTAAAAGGCACTGTCTTAGAAAATTTCTTTAAACATCCTAATGCTCCTCATTTAAAGGCTCTATTTGCCCGAGCCGATGAGCAATACTTGATCTATAGAGATAAAAGAGAAACAGACAGCACAAAGATTAAACTAGATGTCGCCACAGAAAAGCACACGACCCATGCGGTGAGGCAAAAAATTCATGCAGAAGATCTAGCAAGAGATATTTTAAGAAAGAAAGAAGAAATTAAATTTTATGAAAATAAATTAAGGATAGTCAATCCAATAGCGGATGCTGAAGATAATAATACCTATGAAATGCTGGATGTAAACGAAGAGGATAAAAACCCTCCCCAAGCAACATCTATTGCACAAAAAACTGCTGCAGTAACACCTGAGCATAGAGCTTTATTAGAACGTTATAATACACAAATTATCGATCAAGTTAAAATGTTTGGAGAAAGAATCTCTAATCTAGGGGATAAAGTTGGAAATTTCTTTACTAACATGATAGAAGGCAATAAACCCAACGATGAGTTATTAGAAGAAAACAAAAAACTTATTGAGCAAGCAACCATTGGCTCATGGTTTAAAAGGCTGCCCAGATATACAAATAGCTACGGATATTCTTATAAAAAACTAGTGGCCAACCTATTTGAAAACGCAAGCGTTGCAAAAATATTTGCACGCGCAAAAATAGTAAAGCAAATTTGGGATGGGCAAGATGATTTTAAGTATCTTAAAATTATACCGGCTATATTAGAAACAGTGGTGCTTGCACCGGCGCTTAGCTTGATTTCCCTTGGCTTATTTGCCGTAAGTTTACTGCCCTATATACCTGCTTTTTTCTGGTCTGAAAAATGGTTTGCCCTCTGCCATACCTGGATAGCATACAATTATCAACGTCTTTTAACAGGCACCAATGATGCGCTTGAATATACTTTTGGTTTTATAAAATCCTTTGGTGAATATGTAGCAAGCTTTGCTCAACCATTAACGAAAAAGAAAATGGCTGAACTATGGGACAACGGAGCATATCCCAGCATATTTTGGTCTTTATTCGTCAATCTTTTTGCAGGTGTCTATTAAGCTTTGCTTTAATGTCATTACGCTGGGTTTATTTAGCATCCCTGCAAGTTTATATATACTAGGATTTATGATTTATAAACCCCTATGGGCAATCATAAACTTTCCTACTCTCCTTAAAACCCTCAAGGCTAGCGTTGATAGCATGCATGTCGGCGTGCGTAATCTGCTAGAAGCACTGAATGTAACCCCTAATGATGGGCCTTTAAAACAAATTTTATTCCCTATCATTAAACCTATATTGGTTGCCGTATTAAGCGTGTTTGAATTTGGTTTTGGCGCAGCCTACTGGTTGATAGGTCCATTTGGCAAGGACAATTCAGTGCGCAAAATTGCTCGTGCTATTCTCAGTGAAAGTAATGCGCATGAAGTTGAATTATTTTGCGATTGGATGGATGAAAAAGGTTCAGAGTGGATCATCCTTGGTTACGATTTTAATGTATTGAAATATGCTTTTTACGTTCCACTTTATGCGCTTATAGCTGTTTTAGCGGCAAAGAATTGGGTATTAACATTAGCCAAGCGTCTACCCTTTAGCATACCCTTCGTTGCTAATCTTGTGGGCTTCTTATGGTATAGCTTTAATAAAGATGATGTTAAAAAACATCAAATTGCCAGAAGAAAAACTGAGGATTTTTTAACAACCATTGGCACAAAAATATCCGTAATGTTCAGCAAGTTTTTTGTTCAACCTTTTAAAAATAATTGGGGTTGGTATCGCACCGCGCGCAAAGACCTTGATAAAAAATATGATCAACATTACTACGGTCATTTAGATAAAACCAAATGGTTGATTAAGGGCATCCACCGCTTTGTTGCCTTGCCTATAAAAGTGGCCATCATCACTCTTCTTAATTTTATCCTAGGTATCTGGAATACCATAGCGTCTATTATGGCTTTCGCACCTTTACTGACTGTTGTTTCATTTACTACCAGTACAGTCGCGGCAGGTGTCTCTATTCCATTGATTGGTGCCATTATCACCATAGATAGTGCCGACACCGCCAGTAAACTTATTACTATACCCATGGTGTTAGAGCCCATAAATTCTACTCATGATTTATACAATAATGCAGCTTATGAAGAGCAGCAAAAAGAAAATACGAAATTAAAAGAACCGGTGCAGCATTATAGAAAGCATATTAGAAATTATCTCAAAGTAAAATTAAATATAAATAATAAAGATTTCTCATATCAAACAGCGCTGATGCTGTTAGAGAAACAAGCTTATAAACATATGCCTAAAATACCTATGGGTGAAGCTGATGTAAAAGCATATATTGATCAATTAATATTAGATAATAAAATAGATGTTAACAAAGCCAAAGCCTTTGCACAACTATTAGAAATTATATATCTGGAAAATTGACCATTGATCAAATGATTCTTTGGCTTATCAACTTGCTTTAACATCACTTGAGATACATGCCTGTGAGGTCTTATTAAATCAAGATGTGATTAATGATGCTATTTTAGATCAATTTATTCCTCCTGCATTAATTACTAAAGCTGAAAATTATGCTAATCAATACGTTGAAGGTCTTAAAGGTAATAATGTATTAATTGCAGGTGCGGCTGTAAATCCATTCAGGACATCTGTTTGTGCTACTTATTATTCAAATATGCAACGAGACACTATAGCTTACAAATATGCAACCCTGCTATTGGCTGAAAAGCGTGGCACTTATAATTCTGGTAATTTTGTCACAGACTGCACTAGCAACAATATCAGTGTAGAATCTATAGAAGAATTATTTAAGACGCAGAACGTTTTGAAGCATTTACAATTGCACAACATGAGTCTTCGCAAAAAATTGAAAAACATGAAGCCCGCACACAATGGTCAACTGATTGCATAAAATATGCCGGTTTTGTAAAACGTGGCCGGGAAAAATGCGAGAATGATACTGATCTTAAAACCAAGATTGACGCATTAGGTCATGCAGAACAAGATTATAAAAATTTTTAGCACAGGTAATAGCGGATCAATTTGGTGCCATGGGCGCTAAATATTTGGAATATTTAAAAACGGATGACACTGTAGCTGCAAGCTTTAGAATATTTTTATAATCAAAACAATATTGATAAAACAATAGATGGAACTTCTGAATATAAACTAGACAAAAAATATGCTTTATTGGGATTTTCTGAAATCTTGGTCAATCGCTTGGTAAAAATTATGGCTGATGATCGTTACCGTACCACGCTGGAAAATGATACGCCTATATTTATATTATGATGGAAATGTTTGCGAAGCTAAGCTCAATGCAGATAAAGGTTTTACTTTAACTTTTACAGACAATTCTGTAGAAAAAACAGTCGAATTAGTGCATAAAGAATTCTATGACTTTTCTTATTATACTGGAAGTCTTACAGATTCTTTATATAAAAAATATGATGTCATCACTAAAGATACTAGTATTGACAAAAAACGCTTTACCAGTAAACCACAATCTGTGCCCACGATTTACTATATTAATGATAAAGGTGATGCTGAACCGTGTACAGTAACTACAGATCCTAGCACTGGTATTTTAACTGTAAGCCTTGGGGCTGAGTCAGTACAATTTAAACCAAAATCTTTTTTAAGAATCTCAGGAGATTCACCTTGGTTAAACGAACGCTACTTACCCTATTCAAATACCTCAACTTTAAGCTCGGATTCTTTCATTTATTCTGAACCCAACAATCATGTGGATTTAAAGCTATGTTTGCAGGCTTTAAAGAAAGATCTGGTTGATTCTGAAACTTTAGCACGCCCAGCACCTACTGGCTCCAGTGCTTCTAGTTCTAGTTCAATCATAAGTGCCAGTGCAACACCCGTTACTAATACCGTCACTACTATGACACACTTGTATGAAACGACTAAACATAGCCCGACTTCACCTTCTGCAGAAGTTATTAGGCAAGCGCATGTAGGTAGAGGACCTAAACTTTCTGGGCAAATGAAATCGCGATAAATTAGCCCAATCACGCAGCGTTTGAATATTTTCAAACGCTGCTTTTTTAAGTAAAGTTTGTACTGCTAATTCTTGATCATAACCATGTTCTACTATTATCCAGCCCCCTAGAGTTAAATAATCTGGGGCTTTGCTGATTATTTCTTTTAAATCATTTAAGCCATCAATTCCTGATTGTAAGGCCGATTGCGGTTCAAATTTTAAATCATTTAAATGCGGATCGTTTTGTGCAATATAGGGTGGATTGCTAATGATTAAATCGAATTGTTGTGATGGGAGGTCTTGAAACCAATTGCTTTTAATAAATTCGATGTTTTTTAAGTGATGCTGCTTGGCATTTTCTGCGGCTACTAACAGTGCGGGGGTTGATAGATCAGTGGCTGTGATTTGCCATAACGGTCTTTCTTTTGCAAGTGTCACTGCAATGGCGCCGCTGCCAGTACCTAGTTCTAAGATATGTTGGTTTGATTCGGGTAATAATGCTAATGCTTTTTCTACCAGTAATTCTGTTCTGGTCTTGGAATTAGGGTGTCTTGAGTGACTTTAAAATTAAGTGAATAGAATTCTTTCTCGCCTATAAGATAGGCTATCGGCTCGCCTTGTTGGCGGCGCTTGATTAATGTTTGAAATAAATTCAATTCGGTTTGATCGATTGTTTTTTCTGGATACGTATATAAATAAGCACTGTTTTTTTTTAATACATGGGCCAGAAGGATTTCTCCGCTGCGTGTTTCGCCTAAAAGATCTTTGGCTTGATGAAGTGCCTGGGTAATGGTCATCATAAATCAGCGTTATTCTATCGCAGCCAATTCATCGGCCTGATTTTCTTGAATTAATACTTCTATCACCGGATCTAAATTGCCTTCTAAAATATCTAATAATTTATAAAGCGTTAAATTTACGCGGTGGTCGGTTAGACGACCTTGCGGGAAATTATAAGTGCGTATGCGTTCCGAGCGATCGCCGCTGCCTACTAACATTCTGCGGGTCATGGCTTTTTCTTGTTGTAATTTATCTTTTTGCGCTTGTTGGATTTTTGCACCTAAAATACTCATCGCGCGTGCACGGTTTTTATGCTGTGAACGCTCATCTTGGCATTCAACAATAATACCGGTGGGAATATGGGTAATACGTATCGCAGAATCCGTCACATTAACGTGTTGTCCACCAGCGCCCGATGATCGATAAGTATCTACTTTTAAATCTGCGGGATTAATTTCAACCGCGGCAACTTCATCTAATTCAGGTAATACAGCCACAGTACAGGCTGAAGTATGAATACGACCTTGTGACCTTATCCGGTACACGTTGCACCCGGTGTGCACCCGATTCAAATTTTAAACGGCCATAATCCGCCCCGGACCACTTAATAATATTACCACTTCTTTAAAACCACCGCGTTCACTTTGATGACTACTAATCACTTGTGAGCGCCAGCCTTTGAGTTCCGCATAACGGGTGTACATGCGAAACAAATCACCTGCAAAGATGCCTGCTTCATCACCGCCAGTGCCGGCGCGAATTTCAACAAACGCATTGCGTTCATCATCGGGATCTTTAGGCAATAATAATAATTGTAATTGTTGCTCGGCTGCTTCTTGCTGTAATTTGGCTGCACTTAATTCTTCTTGCGCCATTTCGCGCATGTCCTCATCGGGATCTTTTAATAATAGGAGGGCATTATCGTAAAGCGGCAGCCGCCGCTTGATATTCATTAAAGCAGGCCACAACGGGCTCTAAATCAGCATATTCTTTAGATAATTCCGGAATTTTTCTTAGATCATTTAATACGTTAGGATCAGATAATAGGGTATTTAATTCTTGCGCACGCGCAGTTATGGTTTGTAATTTCGTATATAAAGACGTTTTCATTAGACCGCCATTTCATCATGAATACGTGAGGCATTGGCGATGATCTTATCATCTGCAGATTCAACATGGGTTTCACGTAATTGCACAGTCGGTTGATGAATTAATTTATTGGTTAAACGATAAGCCAATTCTTTTAATACCGTTTTTGGATCGTGCAGATTTTCAAGCGCGTGCAGTGCTGAGTCTAATTCACTGTCACGTAGACGTTCACTTTCTTGCCTAAATGATCGGATAATATGCGTCGCACTTTGCAGGGCTAACCATTGCATAAATACATCAACTTGTTGATTAATAATCCGCATCGCTAAATGCGCGGCTTGTTGTCTAGCTTTAATGCCGGCTTGCACTGATCATGCAAGGCATCCACATCGTATAAATGCACTTCGTTTAACATCGCCACTTCGGTTCAATATCCCTTAGGCATCGCTAAATCAATTAATAATAAAGGTCGATTATGTCGCCATTGCAAAGCACGCTCGACACAACCTTTACCTAAGATGGGCGTGGCACTGGTGGTCGCTGAAATCACGCCACATCATGCTGCGCTAAAATACTTGAAATCATCGGCAAAGCCACCGCACGGCCTTGATATTTTTGGGTAAAAGCCTGGGCTTTTGCAAAGGTGCGATTAGCAAAAGTAAACTGTCGCATGCCTTGTTCATATAAATGTTTAACGCTTAATTCTATGGTATCGCCCGCACCGATAAGTAAAGCACTGCGTTTTGATAAATCGGTAAAAAAATGTTGTGCTAATTTAACGGCGCTGGAAGCCACTGACACAGAATTTGCGCCGATAGCAGTTTCACTGCGTACCGTTTTAGCCACAGAAAAAACACTTTGAAATAAACGATTTAATAATTTACCCACCGTCCCGACTTGTTGGGCTTGTGCATAGGCTTGTTTAATTTGCCCTAAAATTTGCGGCTCGCCCAATATCATTGAATCTAAACCACAAGCAGTTTGCATGACATGACGCACAGCATCGCTATCGGTATATAACGTTAAATAGGGTAAATAAGCCTGGGTATTTAGTTGGTGAAACTCACACAGCCATGCAGCTAATTTATGAGGATGCAAAGTATCACAGAAGACTTCCGTGCGATGACAAGTCGACAGGATAACCGCCTCGTGAAATCCAGCTTGCGAAGCCAAATCCCGAAGCGCTATCGGCCATTCTTGTGGAGTCAACGCAAACTGTTCGCGCACTTCTATCGGCGCGTTGCGGTGACTTATGCTACAAATAACGAGTGCCATAATTTTATCAGCTAATTAACTTGTGACCCATGCCCATCTTCTCTATTCCGCGGTCATTGTACTCCATTAAACCTTAAGAATAAATCGCCAACAACCAATATTAAGTTAACTATTGCAAAATAATGATAATAAGAATGCGTAAACTCCCGTGGTTTTATTTAACAGTCTTGATGGGTGTCTTATTAGGGGGCTTATTCCTCTCCCAGCACCATCATGCCCAAAAAACCCTGGTCTTGGTCCAAGAGGGCCAGCAAACGCCACGAGAAGACAGTTTAGATTATCACTTATTAATGGCAGATATGGCTTGGCAACGACAAATGTGGCCACAAGCAGCCACGCATTACGCCGTATTAGCCCAAAGCACCCAACGTGCTGATTTTGCGCTCTTAGCTACCAGCGCCGCCTTAGAAGCACAACATTTACCCGTAGCCAGACAAAATGCCCAATTATGGGCCACACTTGAGCCACAAAATGCCAAGGCTCAAGCCTTAACTGCCGCTTTATGCATCGCAGAATACCAAGAAGAATTGGCGTTTACCTACCTGACCCATTTGGTAGAATATACACCCGATGAAGCCCTACCTCATTTAATGACAATTAATGAGTCTTTATATGATCCTAAAGAACAACATATATATTTCTCGCTACTACAACGTCTAACCCAGGTTTATGATCATCTACCCCAGCATTTGGTTTGCCCTAGCCAGACAAGCCCAAGCCCTGGATTACCACGCCCTGGCTTTAGAAGCCACTGATCAAACCCTGGCCCTACAGCCTGATTGGATCTCAGCCATTGCGCTGCGCGTACAAATTTTGTACCAAACCGGAGAAAAAATTGCAGCTAGAGATTATTTAGCGGTAATTACCCAACAATTCCCAGAAGAAGCAGATCTTAAATTTATTTATACACAAATTTCTAATGAAATAAGCGAATAAAAAAAGGGGAACAATTTGTTCCCCTTGTCCTTACTAACATTAGTTACAACTATTATCATATTCATTCGGATCGATGATTGAATTACCTTGTAAGTCTAGATCATTATTTAAGGCTAATAACCGACCTACAATTTGTGCTTGATTACCCGTAGGCTCAATAATTTGAAACAAGCCATTCATTACAAAACTACCTGCCGCTCTGGTATTATGATGCATATGCGTCTCACCGTTAACGACCCAATACACATTATCAAGAGACGTAGGTGCACCGCAATCAACCTCAAAATCAGCCCCATTTTTAATAATAAATGCTGGCATATGATGTGGATAATTAATAACGATGATAGTGCGGCCATAACCTGAGAAAGTCACAGGATCAGTTGCATCGATAATAATGGGTGGCTGAACTTTGCTATCAAAGCAAAATACTGTGGTTTCATTATCACTTATACTATTATCAAATGTGTAACCCGATAAGTCTGCGTTATCTATTATCACATCACAACCATGAAACGAGTCTGCTGTGAGATTAAATAAATTATGATATGCCGCATACAAATCAGCGCCAGCAGCTTGTGCAATATCATTACCCTGATAACCGACTTTAAAAGCACGGCTGCCATTATAATACTCGATATTATTAGTTAAAAAGCCATCTTCTTCGGTAATCGCCACATCTTGATACAACTGAATAACGCCATCTAAAGCAGACGTTTCAATGGGACGGCCACAAAAACCCTCTTCACCACTACAGATCTCATTACCTACTAACGCAAATGAATCTGTTGAGCCCAGATAAGTAATATCATAATCCACAGTCGTACTGATTTGTGCTTGATCACTAGAAAGGAACAAGGTAAACGTACGATCCACCGTACCTGTAGGAATATCGCCCTCAAGCGGCGTACAATCCATACCTTCTGCATTTCTTTCGATAGTAAAATCACAGGACTGGTTTTTATGCAAAGTAAATGGAAAACCACCCGCCACCCCATAACCACAATAATAGGGATCATTAGACGGCAATACCGGGTCGGCTAAAAATTGATTATCAGGAAATGTATCGTCACCATTTTGCGTCAACATGGCCCCAGTAATTGTGACAGAATTGCTGCCCTTATTTTTAATAGTGTAATGTGAAAAACGCTTCTCGGCACCACAAGCCAAATCGCGAAACTCGTAAGGCTGACGTGTAAATTCAATATTCGCTTGTGCAACATTGATTAAACAACTGGAAGCAAAACCCAATAATGCTAATTTATAAATTAATACTTTATTCATCATGTTATTCCTAAGTTAAATTTTTGGTTCTATGTTTTCTATTTCGCAATCATATTCATTATCAATATAAAAACCTTCATTTAATAGAATATTATTGTCATAAGCGAGTATGCGGCCTGCAACACACCATTGCGTGCTATCTTCCCCGTTATCATCTGCGTTAACCAAACCCGGTGTCACTATGCTCCCCGCAAAAGATGAAGATGAAAATGTTCTCAATGCAGTATAATCATCTTTGAACGCTACCTTACCCTCTACTGCCCAAGTAATCTGCTCTATATCTGCATTATTTAAAACAAAAGAAGCGCCGGTATGAACGCTTAGCCCAGTATGGCCATCGGGTGTACCTTTTGTGATAAATAAAAATTTGCCTGGACCATTAAAGGTTATTTCATCATCAATAACAACGGGACCGTTTGCGGTATCAAAGCAATAAACCCCTGCATTGAGATCTATGGGTCCAGCTGAAGTTAAATGATTATGCGTAATATAGTTACAGTTATTTAATTCTTTGTCCGCTAGCCGTAAAATATTTTTAAATGCAGCGTAAGTATCCGCTTTTGCATTTTCTGCAATAGCACCATTGGACGGATTGCCACCCGCTGGATCGCCATAACGATAAACTTGATTGTCATTAACAAACTCAACATACAGCGAGAAAAATCCTAGATTTTCGGTAATGGCTGCATCTTGGGAGAATTCTATGAAATCGATATCCGCTAAAGTGCTAAAGCCACAAATGGCATCTTCATCTGGCCCGCAAATATTATTGCCTACTGCTGAAAAAGAATCACCTGAACCGAGAATAGAGATATCAAATCCTTCTTCATCACCAATGACTTGGGAGACGGCACCATACTGCCAAGGCTGTTGGGTATACAAGACTGTTAATGCGCGCATGACTTCACCAGATCTAGGAATGGTATCACCGCAATCAATATATTCTGGATTAAGCTCTATATTAATATCGCATTTACCGCCTGCAGCCAGGGACCATGAACCGCCATAGCCGCAATCGAATGCATCAAAAGGTGGCAAGACAGTGATCAATTCCGGATGAAAGGGGAAATCATCACCTGCAAGTCGATTAACTTTAATTTTTTTAAGTGCAGCGCTGTATTTTTGATTTTCATTCATAATACTAAAGGTGGCAAAACGTTCTTCTGATTCACAAGCCATGTTTCTAATATCAGGAAGATTTTTTTCATCAAAACAAACGCTCCCCTTAGGGCAAACCGGCGCAGCAAATGCTATATTTGCCAAGCAACAAGAAGCCAAGCCTAAGAAGGCTAATTTGTAATTCATGGTTTTTATCATTATATTTTCCTTTAGGTCAGTAAATTAGTTTATTGAATATCCAAGTGATTTTTAATGCAATAAACGTGTCAATTTACCCATATTGACATTTCATTTTCGCATTCTGCTACAATGTCCCCATGCGTATTTATATAATTTTTTTATTCATGTCTTTAATGCTCGCCGGTTGCGCGCAGAAAGCTGCACAACAAACTTTTCCCATGGAAGATGCCTGGGAGATTCAACAAACAGACTTGAATGAAATTGAGCATTGGCAAATTCGTGGGAAATTTTCGCTCATACAACCTGAACAAGCCCTCAGTGCCAGTTTAAATTGGCAACAAATGACACGTGATCGTTATGAAATTGCGCTTATCGGACCTTTGGGACAAGGCAGTGTTTTATTGTCTGGTTATCCGGATAAAGTCATATTTAAAGATGCCCATGGCGATACTGAAGAAGCATTTAATGCCGAATTATTGTTATACCACCATACCGGTTGGTCGCTACCTATAGAAAGCCTTTATTATTGGACCCGCGGTTTGCCGGATCCGCATTATGAATATAAATATGTCTTAAACTCCGAAGGTCACTTAGCACATCTAGCCCAACACGGCTGGATAGTGGTATATAATAGCTACCAGCGTGTGGATGGCTTTGACCTGCCCCGCAAAATAACCCTAACTTACACTGATACCCGCATTACTTTATTATTAAGAACATGGCAGATCAATCCCAATTAAGCTTACCTTCCCCGGCAAAAATTAATTTGTTTTTGCATATAGTGGGCCGTAGACCCGATGGTTACCATAATTTACAAACGGTATTCCAGTTTTTAAGCTTGTGTGACACTTTACACTTTGAGTTAGACGATAAATTGACATTGGAATCACAGCTACCTGGCCTTGCACCTCAAGATAATTTAATCATTAAAGCAGCAAACTTATTAAAAGCTAAAACGGGCTGTAGTAAAGGTGCCAGGATACACGTTGAAAAACATATTCCCATGGGTAGTGGTTTAGGCGGCGGCAGTTCTAACGCTGCGACCACTTTAGTGGCTTTAAACCGCTTATGGGAGCTTCATTTAACTATCGATGAATTATTACCCTTAGGCCGGCAACTCGGTGCAGATGTAGGGATTTTTCTTTTTGGTCATGCTGCATTTGCTCAAGGTATAGGCGATGAATTTATATCTATCACACCGCCAACACCTTGGTATGCCATTTTAGTACCGCCTGTTCATGTCAGTACGATAGCTATGTATACCCACCCTGCACTTATCCGTGATACGCCTGCTATAAACGCAGAAGATTATCGCAAAGCCAACAGCAACGATTTTAGCCCCTTAGTGTGTAAAGAATATCCCCTGATCGCCCAAGCTTTAGAGTGGTTATCCCAATTTGGTGAGGCCCGTTTAACCGGTAGCGGCGCAGGATTATTTGTACCCTGCCAAAATGAGCAGCAAGCACAAGATATTGTTGGACAAATTCCTGATGGAATGATAGGATTCGCAGCACAAGGGCAAAACCAATCCCCACTTTTTTGTTGATTATTGGGGCGTCGCCAAGCGGTAAGGCACTGGATTTTGATTCCAGCATACCCAGGTTCGAATCCTGGCGCCCCAGCCATTTAAAATATGATTAAAAACGATGATTGATAATCTAATGATTTTCAGTGGCAATGCCACTCCTACTTTGGCCAGTGCGATTGCCGAACATTTAGGCATTCCTTTAGGAAAAGCCTTAGTCGATCGCTTTAGCGATGGCGAAATTCGCCTAGAAATTTTAGAAAATGTGCGCGGTAAAGATGTATTTGTCGTTCAATCCACCTGCGCACCTTGTAATGACAATTTAATGGAATTATTAGTCATGGCCGATGCCTTACGTCGCGCCTCTGCAAAAAAAATTACTGCAGTTATTCCTTATTTTGGCTATGCAAGGCAAGACCGTCGCGTACGTTCTGCTCGAGTTCCAATTACCGCTAAAGTAGTCGCCGATATGCTAGCTAGCGTAGGCTTTACACGAATAGTCACCGTCGATTTGCATGCCGATCAAATTCAAGGGTTTTTTGATATGCCTGTAGATAACGTCTACGCCTCTAAATTGTTGCTGGCAGATATTCAAGACCAGTATGCACATGATTTAACTGTCGTGTCCCCAGATGTGGGCGGCGTGATTCGTGCCCGTGCTTTTGCTAAACGTTTAAATGATGCCGAATTAGCCATTATCGATAAACGTCGTCCAAGACCTAATGAATCACAAGTCATGAATATTATTGGTGATGTGAAAGGTCGCAACTTGTATTATTGTGGATGATATCGTCGATACCGCAGGCACCTTATGTTTAGCGGCTAAAGCTTTAAAAGAAAATGGCGCCAAAAAAGTTGCAGGGTATATTACCCACCCCGTATTATCTGGCAAGGCCATTGAAAATATTAATGCCTCTGAGTTGGATGAAGTGGTCGTCACCGATACCATTCCTTTGTCTTTGCCCGCACAACAAAGCAAGCGCATTCGGCAATTGAGTTTAAGTTGGACGCTCTCTGAAGCCATCCATCGCATCAGTGAACAAGAGTCTTTGAGTTGTATGTTTCCGGAATAATGATTGATCGGGTCGCACGATAAATCATTATTAAAGTTTGTTAACAATAATGAGGTTGAATATGTCTAAGAATCATTCTTTTGAACTGCACGCAGTTCCACGCGCTGATATAGGGAAAGGAGCGAGCCGCCGCCTACGTCATGCAGGAAAATTGCCTGCGATTATTTATGGTGCAGGCGATGCACCCCAGTCCGTTACCTTTGAACATAAAGATGTGAGAAAAGCGACAGAAAACGAAGCATTTTTTTCGCATATTTTATCGATTCATATTGATGGTAAAGTCCATAATGCTGTTATAAAAGACATGCAACGTCATCCTTATAAACCGCAAATCATGCATATGGATTTATTGCGGATTAATATGAATGAAGTGATGACCATGAACGTGCCTTTACATTTTATAGGTGAAGAAGACGCGCCAGGTCTCAAAGAAGGCGGTAGTTTCTCACATTTATTAAATAGCGTAGAAATTTCTTGCTTACCTTCAAAATTACCTGAATATATTTCTGTAGATGTTTCTGGTTTAAGCCTAAACCAAATGTTACATTTATCTGATTTAGTATTACCCGAAGGCGTAAGCTTGACTGAACTTGAAGGTGAAGATAAAAACGATTTACCGGTTATAAATATTTCCGTCATGAAAGTCAAAGAAGAGCCTGAACCTGGTGCCGAAGAAGAAGCCGCACCTGAAGGTGAAGCAGATAATGAAGAGAAATAATGCAAGCGGTTCATCCCATTGCATTGATGATAGGCCTTGCCAACCCGGGTGATCGCTACAAGGACACCCGTCATAATGCCGGCAGCTGGTTTATTGAAACCTTGCTGTCGGCCTCTAGTGAAAGTTTAAAAACAGAAACTAAATTTTTTGCCAAGCATGCGCAAATCACGATTGATACACTTAACGTTCGCCTGGCCATACCAACGACTTATATCAACGAAAGCGGTAAAGCAGCGCAAGCACTCATGCAATTTTATAAAATCGCACCCGAACAAGTATTAATCGCCTATGATGATCTTGATTTACCCGCTGGAACCATACGTTTAAAACAAGGCGGTGGTACCGGTGGACATAATGGTTTACGCAGTTTAGTGCAAATCTTAGGTACACAAAATTTCAATCGTCTACGCATCGGCATAGGCCATCCAGGCGTTGGTAAAGATGTTGTCAATTACGTCTTAAGTCCACCGTCAGTAGATGATAAAATCAGCATCATGACTGCGATTGATAAATCCATTAAGGTATTACCCTTGTTAGTACAAGGTAATTTTGAAAAAGCAATGACACAATTACATACGGAAATATAAAATGGGATTTAAATGCGGCATCGTCGGCCTGCCTAATGTGGGAAAATCAACTTTATTTAATGCTCTGACCAAAGCAGGTATTGAAGCTTCTAATTATCCTTTTTGCACCATTGATCCCAATGTAGGTATTGTCACCATCCCTGATCCACGTCTTAAAACAATTAGCCGATATTGTTAAACCACGAAAGAGTTGTTCCCACCACCATGGACTTTGTGGATATCGCAGGCTTAGTTGCAGGCGCATCGAAAGGTGAAGGCTTGGGAAATAAATTTCTTAGCCCATATTCGTGAAACCGATGCCATTGCCCATGTGGTTCGTTGTTTTGAAAATGATGATGTCATCCACGTATGCTGGCGAAGTAAATCCCAAACGGATATTGAATACCATTAATACTGAATTGATACTTGCCGATTTAGAAAGTATTGAAAAACGCTTACAACGTGTACAAAAACAAAGTAAAAGTGATAAAACCGCAGCAATTGAGCTTAAGTGTTTTAGAAAAATTAAAAACGCATTTAAATGACGGCAAACCTGCGCGCAGTTTAGATTTAAATGCTGAAGAAAAATTACTGATTGAACCATTTGCATTTAATTACTTTAAAACCCATATTATATATTGCCAATGTTGACGAACATGGTTTTGACAATAATCCTTTATTAGATGCAAGTAAATAAATTGCTATACAAGAAAATGCAGATGGTTGTGCCGATGTGCGCCGCCATTGAAGCAGAAATTGCGCAGTTAGATGAAGAAGAAAAAACAGAATTTTTAGCATGAACTGGGTCTAACGAACCTGGATTAGATCGCGTGATTCATGCTGGTTATGAATTACTCGATTTAGAAACTTATTTTACTGCCGGAGTAAAAGAAGTTCGCGCTTGGACCATTCCTATAGGCGCCACTGCGCCGCAAGCTGCCGGTGTGATTCACACTGATTTTGAAAAAGGTTTTATTCGTGCTGAAGTTATCGCATTTGATGATTTTATTCAATATCAAGGCGAACACGGCGCGAAAGAAGCCGGCAAATGGCGCTTAGAAGGCAAAGAATATATTGTGCAAGATGGCGATGTGATGCATTTTAGGTTTAATGTTTAATCTACTAAAGACGCTGATGTAACAACGCAGGAATCTGTGCGCGGTATTGTGCTAATTTTTCTAAATCTATATCCGCTGTCACCACACCTATACCTTCTGGTAATTGCGAGAGCACTTCGCCATTGGGCGCAATAATCATACTAAACCCATAGGTTTCACGTCCCATGCCGTGAACACCTTGTTGCCCTGCTGCTACCACATAACAAAATTGCTGAATCGCTAGCGCACGCGTCAACACTTCCCAATGCATTTTACCGGTCGTCAACGTAAATGCGGCCGGCACTGCAAATATTTCTGCGCCTTGCAGTAGAAGAGCGCGATACAATTCTGGAAAACGAATATCATAACATACGCTTAAACCAACTTTACCTATTGGCGTTTGCACCACAACTACTTTGTCGCCCGGCACTGTACTATCCGATTCTCGATACACTTCTTCTGGACTTAAAACTACATCATACAAATGCATTTTATCATAGCGGGCTTTGATTTCGCCTTGGTCATTAAATACTAAGCATGCCGCATAAGATCGATCGGGTTCTTCACTTTTAATAGGAATCGTGCCTGCAATAATCCATAACCCTAAACGCTGGGCCGTTTTTGCTAAAAAATCCTGTATAGGCCCCTGCCCCATTTTTTCCTGGATCTGAATCCGCGCTTTTTTTAAGTTAGGACCTTGCCCCAACAAAGGAAACATCTCGGGTAAAACCGCAACCACAGCGCCTTGCCTGGCAGCTTGTTCTAACAACCCTTTTGCTTGTGCCAAATTTTTCGCAACATCCATACCGGAGTTCATTTGAAGCGCAGCTACTTGCATATATTACCCATTAAAATTAAAAATTATAGCGTATAGAAATTGATAGACACTATGCTTTGCTGCGGTGATTTATGGTAAAATTAAAGTTCACGTTAAACAAGGAAACTAACCATGCGTATACTTCCCTCACTTTGTACTTTACTTTTGGTATTTTTGATTGGCTGTAGCGATCAAAGCGAAGAGCAAAAAAATGCTGAGCAGGCCAAAGCAAGCCCTGCCGCTAATGAACCTAAAACCATGGATTTTGTAGTCATTACCACAGGTCCAACCAGCGCTATTAAAGCTGACATGACCAGTATTTATAAATTAGATACGCAAAAAAGCTGGGATGATTTTTGGGCGCAACACAGTATAAATATTCAACCGCCCGAATCTGCGCCGGTTATTGATTTTACTAAAAACATGGTGATCGCCGTAGTCGATACCGATCAACCCAGCAGCGGTTATGAATTAACCATTGATCAATTACAAATCGTAGATGATAAACTGTATATTTTCGCCACCCGCAAACAACCCGGCGCAGGCTGTGTCAGCTTGGGCATGATTTCACAACCTTTTGTGATGATCCAAGTACCACAATCAGCCTTAATTCCGGAACTGCGTTTGACCACACAAACTGTACCGTGTGAATAACGCAAGGTTATTATGTGAGGGGCGAAATTTTCGCCCCCTAGGAAAAACTGTTACTTTGTAAAATAAGTCAACTGCGCAATAATTTCTTGCGCTTGTATATCTACAGAATTTAAGGTCTCTGCGATATTCACGCCCGCTAATTCGCCAGTACCTAATTCTGCATTGCCTAAATGCGTATACCGATAGCCGACACCCAAACGTAGATAAGGGATAATATCATAATCGATACCTGCACCCACTTGATAAGTAAAGGCCGTACGCGTCCTGTCGCTATAGCTGGGTGAAGCCGCTGTATAATCAATAGATTCAGGCTCAGCTGTAAAACTTTGTGAACGGTTAAGACTCACCCCCGCTCCTGCAGAAATATACGGATATAATCGATCCAATTGCAGCAGTATTTTAGTTTCAAGTAAAAATTGATAGCTATCAATAATATATTCATATTGATACTCTTCTGTTGGATGGGCCACAACATCTTGAACTAAAGTACCTTTTACCGGCAAATTAGAAAATTGATAATAAGCAGGCCCCAATTGCATCAGCAAATAATCTGCCAGGGCAAATTCCCCACCCACAAAGCCACCAAATACACCGCGCGTCGCATCCGTATCATCGCCCGTATAATCATAATGACTATTTTCCACCGTAAATTCGGTAGAACTTTCAAGCCCCGAAGCTAAAGCAACCCCACCTGAGAGCACAATAGTGGGCCGAACTTCTGCCAAGGCAGATGTCGTGAAGAAACACAAAGTAAGCAGAATAGAATTGCGAGACATGTTTACACCTTATTAGTTTCGAAATAACAATAATCTAAAGTGTAAACTAAAAATTTTATTATTCCATCAATAACGAATCATCTTCGTCTAAATGCTCTGAGTGAAACTCTTTTACTTCGGCCAGTACTTTTTTACTTTTTTCAAACCTAGCAATTTGAAAAAGTGCATCACCTTCATTGACTAAGGGTGAATGATTACGGCCGATAATAATGCCTTTGGTTGGCGAGAGTACTTCCGTACTTTTGCCCGTGATCGGATCGGCTATATGTGCCAAAATTTGTTTTTTCAATACCCGATGTCCCAAGGCCATGGGTGATAAAAATAAACCCGATTGTTCCGCTCGCTCCCAAACGCTTGAGTGTGCAATAAAGGGTTTTGCACGCGATGGATAGGGATGGCTGGTTTTTTTCAACATTTTTAATTCACGCATCACATTCAGTGCGCCCTTTAGACCGGCACGTATCGACAATTCATCTAGGTGTAGGGCTTCGCCGGATTGATAGACTAAAAACGGAATTTTATTTTTAGCGGCAATGGCGCGCAAAGAGTTATCTTGCTCTTTAACATCTAACAACACGGGGACACCAAAGGCTTTTGCAAGCCGTAACGTGGTTTTTTTAGATAAGTTGGCGTGAATTTGTGGCAAATAAGAACGATGTACCCCCCCTGTATGAAAATCAATCCCGTGGGTGCACTGCTCTAAAATTTCATGAATAAAAATATGACTCATGCGCGCAGCCATCGATCCTTCTTTTGAACCCGGGAAAGAATGATTCAAATCGCGCCTATCGGGTAAATAACGTGAATGGTAAATAAAACCAAAGATATTGACGATGGGTACGGCAATCAAGGTTCCATTTAAGGATTTAAGCAAGCGCATTTTTAACAAACGGCGAATAATTTCAACGCCATTAATCTCATCACCATGTACCGCCGCGCAAAGCAATAACACCGGCCCTGGTTTTTTACCATTGATGACATGCACAGGAATATTCATTGGCGTTTGGGTATACAACGGCGATATCGGCAAATCAATGATCGCTTGCGTCCCAGGTGAAATCGTAGTCTCACAAATAGTAATAGAATGATCATCCATGAAGTCGGTCAGCCTAAAATATAATGAATTAAATTGTAATTATAGGCCAAAAACGTTATGACAACATCGACAGCAAATTTTCCCAGACTTTTTCAGGGCGCATGTTTTTTACAAAACAGGCCGATTCTTTGCCCCATTTACAGTCGTGTAAATAACACGGTGCACATTCATATTCAGCGATTAAGTGCTTTTGATTGCGACCGGTGGCGCCGATAAGTGCGGGGTCAGTTGGACCATATAAGTGCACTGCAGGAATATTTAAAGCTGCAGTTAAATGCCCTAATCCGGTATCTACACAGACCGCACCTTTTGATTGTGCAATCATAGTCGCTTGCTGCGGAATCGATAAACGCGGTAAGACTGTGGTTTGAGGCGACACAGTCGCTAAACGCTTAGCGCGCTCTTCTTCTTGTGCATTACCCCAAGGTAATACGATATGATAACCCGCTTGTACCGCTATTTTAATTAAGTCTTGCCAATATACTTCCGGCCAATGTTTAGTATCCCAGGTGGTGCTATGAATAAATACCAAATAGGGTTTAGTCAAAGTTACCGGTAATGCCGGCAATCTCGCCATATCAATCCCAAAATCTGGCGCGGTATCCGGCACAGGATAGCCCAAGGCTTGAGCAAATAACGATCTTTGTCGCGCAATGGCATGTTGTTCTACAGGAATATAAAAGGTTTTATTACAGACCCAATCCGAAAATTTTTCCCGGGTACTGCGTTTATCCATGCCACAACGCAAGCCTCGAGTGAAACTCATGATCACGGCACTTTTTAAATTATTTTGCGCATCGATTACTACATCATATTTTTTTTTGCGTATATTACGCCAAAGACGAATAAACTCACCGCTTTTGAAGCTTTTCCAGGTTTCACGCTTCCATCGGCGATGCGCGGTGGTAATGACATTCTCAATCGCGGGATGCATGCGTGCAATATCGGCAAAGGCTTCATCAACCACCCAATCAAAATGAATATCCGACACGTTTTCAACCGCATCAGAGACCGCAGGCAAAGCGTGAATCAAATCACCCATAGAAGTCAATTTAACGATAAGTACATTCATACGTTATTATACCAAAATTTAAACCGGTTTTTTAAACAGTAAGACGACATTATTAATTAGTTTACGCCGCCATTTTTTAAAAGTTGCGGAAATACTATGCCGCGAGGCCTGTGATTTAAGAGCACCTTCATGAGACATATAATTTAACTGCACAACCTTACGTGTACCAATAAACCTTTTATGTCCATGCCAGCCATGGGGTACTACTTTAAAAAGGAGCATAGTACCAAACTGGGGTGAAATTTCTTGTGCATAATGATCCAGATTTTTATCATCATAGAGTAAGCGCAATTTCCCATCCTGCGTATCCCAATCATCATTCATATATAACAAAACAGTCACCAGTTTTGTTTTCATGTCTGCGTGAATTCTACCGTCTTTGTAATCGGCCTTACCGCGCACAGTAATCACCACAGGCCTGCCCGTTAAATCCACGGCAAATTTCTCTTCGATCACTTTGCGAAACGCTTCGCTTTCTAATTCCTTAACTAACTGCGCAAAATGAGGACCATAAGATAATGATCTTAAAGGAAAGCTCCCTGCATCCTCAATTTTGGGATAGTCTTGCTGGATTTGGGGTGCCTGCGCTTTCACCAATGAATCACTGATGACGGTATAAGGATAAGGAACCTGTGTTACGCTCGCTGATTTTATCGCGTCTAAATTAATCAGTTGAAAATTATCTGGCATCTGGCACCTCACTATTATCAGGCTGTAATTTTTTTACTATCCGTGTTGTAGAATAATCAAAGTTAGAGGGCAATACAACGACCTCCCCACCATAGGATTTTACCAGCTCCCCTCCCACTACACCAGCCAGTTCATAATCGCCACCCTTAACTAAGACTTCAGGTCGTATGAGTTCTAACAAACGCTCAGGGGTATCTTCACTAAATGACAACACAAAGTCCACCGAGGATAAACTCGCCAAGACTTGCATGCGTGCTTCTAGCGTATGAATGGGGCGGTTGGGTCCTTTTAATTTACTGACTGTTTCATCGCTATTCACAGCAACAATTAAATAATCGCCTAATTGTTTGGCGCGATTTAAATACACCACGTGCCCCGCATGTAAAATATCAAAACAGCCATTGGTCATCACTATCTTTTTGCCACGTGCTCTAGCATTGCGACATTGTTCTAAGATTTCCGCTTCGGTATACGTTGGAAAACGACCCGCAATTTTGGGTAACGCTTGTTCTAGTTCCTGTGGACTGACTGTTGCGGTGCCTAATTTACTCACCACTATACTGGCGGCAACATTGGCTAAAGTTGCTGCTTCTTCTAAGGGGGTATTCACGGCCATAGCAGCGGCTAACATGGATACGACGGTATCGCCCGCGCCAGTTACATCAAATACTTCACGCGCATGGGCTTTTAAAGAAAAAGGCGGTTTATCGCGTTGCAATAATAACATGCCCTGTTCTCCGCGCGTAATAAGTAGCGCGCCCAGTTCATGTTTTGCAATTAAGGCCAGACCTTTATCGATCATGTCTTGTTCGGTTTTACATATCCCTACAACTGCTTCAAATTCTTTTTGATTAGGCGTAATTAAACTCGCGCCATGATAGGCAGAAAAATCATTACGTTTGGGATCAACCAACACCGGCACACCGGCCTTGCGTGCGGCTTGAATAAAGAGTTCGGGATGACTCAAAGTCCCTTTACCATAATCCGATAAAATCACGACATTCACCGTGCGTAGTTTTTCTTGGTAAGTCGGTAAAAGCGCTGCGAGTGCGTGGGCATCGTAAAATTCTTCAAAATCTAAGCGCATTAATTGTTGGTGATGGCTGACGATACGTAATTTGGTGATCGTGGGATGGGAATCAATTTTTTCAAAAGAATAATGGATGCCTTGTTCATCTAACATTTGCTCTAACTGGTGCGCGGGTTCATCATTACCGACAATACCCAATAAAGTAGTTTGCCCGCCTAAAGCAGCAAGATTAGCCGCCACATTGGCTGCGCCACCTAAACTGTGATGAATTTTGCCATGATGCATGGCAACAACGGGTACGGGTGCCTCGGGCGAGATTCGGGTCGCTGCACCGTACCAATAACGATCCAGCATAATATCGCCAATGACCAAGACATTGGCATTTTTAAAAGAAGGAATGCGTGAAAGCATAGTTTACTCCGAAAATAATAGGCATCATGAGATGCATTACTGCCAACATCCGTCCAAACAGGGCCTGTCCTGCGGCTGTCTTTATGTGCTCGCAGGCTGTGCGCATAAAAACATCCTCCGGCCACCCGTTTGGAACACGCTCAAGGGCGTTTTTGCGCAAATCCATTATTATACCATTAATTAAGTCTATCTACTAACCTTTTCCCTTGGTTCTTGAGTGATTAGGCCGAGCGTTGGCTTCTATAAACTCAATAATACTGCCGGCAATGTCTTTTCCGGTAGTGGCTTCTATGCCTTCTAAACCTGGGGATGAATTTACTTCCAAGACCATAGGTCCGTCATTAGAGCGCAGTATATCTACACCTGCTACGTTTAGACCTAAAATACGGGTCGCACGTACCGCGGTTTTGCGCTCTTCAGGGGTAATTTTAATCTTTTCAGCGGTGCCGCCACGGTGTAAATTCGAGCGAAATTCGCCATCTGGGGCCTGGCGTTTCATGGCGGCTACGACTTTATCACCAATCACAAAACAGCGGATATCACTGCCACCGGCTTCTGGAATATATTGTTGAACCAAGATATTGGCTTTAAGTCCGGTAAAGGCATCGATCACACTCTCTGCTGCTTGTTGAGTTTCAGCCAAAACCACACCCCGACCTTGCGATCCTTCCAATAATTTAACAACTAACGGTGCACCGCGAACCAATTGAATCAATTCAGACACATCGCCTGTTGAATTCGCAAAGCCTGTAGTGGGCAAACCAATATCATGGCGCGATAATAATTGCAGAGCACGCAATTTATCACGCGCCCGACTGATCGCTACTGATTCATTCAACGAATAAACACCCATCATTTCAAACTGGCGCACCACAGCGGTACCATAAAAAGTAATCGATGCACCGATGCGCGGGATAATCGCATCAAAATTTTCTAATTTTTCACCCTGATAATGAATAGACGGATGTTTAGAACTAATATTCATATAACAACGCAAAGTATTAATCACATGCGTTTCATGCCCACGCGCGAGCGCTGCATCATATAAACGTTGGGTTGAATATGCACTGGGTTCACGTGAGAGTATGCCGATTTTCATTGCGCAAAAGCCTCCTGTACAAACAAAACCCGTTGCGCGACGTTTTCTTTGTGCGTTAATAAACGTTGTTTGACTAAATCTAAGCGTGGGGCTAGGCCTGCGCGGTTGGCGATTTGTATGGCCAATCCGGGGCGGGCATTTAACTCTAACATGAGTGGGCCTTTGTTGCCATCTAATACTAAATCTACTCCGATATAACCTAGGCCTGTTAATTCATAACAACCTGCGCTAATGGTTAGTAATTGTTCCCAGCCCGGAATATCTAAACCCGATACTGGATATCCTGTATCGGTATGATGTTCCACGACATGATTTTGCCAAACCCCAAATTGAGTTTGACCACTACTGATATTAACACCTACCCCTACTGCACCTTGATGTAAATTTGCTTTGCCTGAAGACATGCGTGTCGGTAGACGCACCATACTCATGACGGGATAACCTTGAAAAACGATGACGCGAATATCAGGCACACCTTGATAACTGATTTCACGAAACAGAGGATCAAATTCAACACGGTATTCAACCATGGCTTTATCAGGATGTCCGCCCAAACTGTACATGCCACTTAAAATATTCGAGACATGGTGTTTAATTTCATCTAAGTGCATTAATACCCCATCGGAGCGTTTATAACTATCACCCCGTCGTCCCATAATGACGATAATGCCATCGCCGCCACTGCCTTGTGCAGGTTTAATCACAAAGCTGCTATAGGGTGCGAGTATTTGTTCTAATTTTACGACTTGATGTTCCATCTCGATCACCGCATATAATTCAGGCACGGCAATATTGGCTTTAGTCGCTAAGCCCTTGGTTAATAATTTATCATCCACCAAGGGATAAAATTTGCGCGGATTATACTGGGCAATAAATTCAACATTACGGCCATTCATGCCTAAAATACCCATTTTTTTTAAATGTCGATAAGTCGTCAAAGGACTGATCAATGTTTTTAGAAAATTAATATTCATTTTTTTTAAGTAATTCTCTAAAGCGGATCAATTCAGATAAACGATAGCCTTGATAACAACCCAATAGCAACATGGCTGCGATGACGATTAATAATAATTCGGGGAAGACAAAAAACAAATGTTCCATGTATAAATTACTCATCACCACATAGGCGATCGCTGCAGCAAATAAGCTACCTATACCTTGTAAGATGGCTTCCCAGGCGTTGCGTTCTTCCCAGACTATAGACATCCGCTCGATTGTCATCGTTAAAATAACCATGGGGAATAAAGCCACCGATAAGCCGGTTTCAAAACCTAATTGATTACTAAAAACACTTAAAGTCATCATTAAAATAACCACGGTACTTAACACGGCTGAGAGTCGCGGGATTAATAATAATTTTAATTTTTCCAAATAAAATCGTACCGACAATCCCAGTGAAACAATTAACACAAATAAAATAATTCCATCAACCAATTCAGTTTTTCTAAAGGCCAATGCTATCAATACGGGCATAAACGTACCAAAAGTATGTATACCAATAAATGATCGCAATAATAAAATAATCAAAGCCCCTATCGGTATCATAATTAATACTTGATACACTTCTTGGGTATGCAGGGGTAAATTAAATAACGAATACTTCATTAATAAGGAATGGGTTTGTACCGCTTCTTCTTGGGCAACATCTAAGGCCGCCATTTCACGTTTGATAAACGAATAAGTAAAATGTTGATTGCGTCCGCCGTCTATGCTTAAAATCGGTTTATCATCGCCGTATTGCCAAATTAAAAAATAACTCGGTAAACCCACGCGTGCATTGCTTGGGTTAATATAACGCCAACCACGCTCTTGATCCCAAATGCCTAAATAAATATGCAAAGGCACTTCTTGTTGGCTGTGTTCGGTTTGTGTTAATTCAAAACCATAAATAATGCGATTGACAATATTCGGGCCTTCATTTGCATTGGGTCCTTTCAATAAACGGCTGGCCGTGAGTGCAATATTTTCAGGGGAATAATCACGCTCGAGCAAAATACTGGCATTACCATCTTTGGTATCATTTAAACTTTTAATCACATTGGCAGCAAAGCTTAAACTATCGACAGATTGTTCTCTGGCATTGGTAATAATCGTTTGCTGCGCACTGCGCTTGGCGTCAGTGTATTGATGACGCAAGGTAGTGCCGCGATTCGATAAACCAGGTCCCATAAAGGCTTCATCATAATAAAATTGCGCGCGATAATATAACGTTTGTTTGGTTTTAGGCGCATGACGTATCGTCCACAGCGACAAACGATTGTCTTTTTCAATATCAACAGTCACGCCAAAATTACGCGAGACAAAACTTTCATCTAAACGATGAAAATGCATTTGATTGGGCGGGATAAAAAACTCAACTTTTGCTGAGCGATTGGGCGTGGCATCAAAATCAATTTTTGCCTCAACCGTCCAAACACTGCTTAAACCATAGGGCGATAGCGGTAAGTGTAAAAATTGAACTTTATAAAAAAACACCCACAGTCCCACCAGAACTAAAATCCCAACCAGCATCAATAAATGGCGCTTCGTACTCAAAATGGTTTATTCCTGTTTTTCTGGGCTAATGGGTTTTACTTTACAACGAGGAGTAGTTGTATTCGTGGCGGTAGGATCGATTAAAATAGCAAATTGCTCCATCGCCGAGCGACCTAATAACATAGGATAAATAAAGTTAGATCGATCATTAAGATTAATTTCAATGCGCTCAATCTCAGTATTCAAACATAAATCCATTTCTATCACAGGGCGACGCTCAAAGCCCTCAGTCCCAGAGGTCATTTCAGACTGACGTTTTTTAATCCTCACCACGCGCTTGAGCGGATATTCATAACGGTGTTCTACATCGACATGGGTATCATCGATAATAAAACTCACCCACTCCTGCCCATCTTTTTCAAAAATCTTAATATCATGAGCACTCAAAGAAGAAGTCAAAGCCCCGGTATCCATCTTCACTTCCAATTCCACACCTTGGTCCATCAACTTACCCGATTCAACACGACCCACTATATTTAAATGCACATTAGCAACGCTAAAACCAGTCCAAATAACCAGCAACAGCGGCAAATAAAAGCTTATTTTTCTCATCAATTAATATCCGAAACGGTGGGGAAAGAAGCCATTATAACAGTAACGGGGGGTATGGCAAGGGGCTTAAAAAAGCAGCAACAAAAAAAGTAGCCTTCTAGACATATTGATTTCAAATTCGGTATAGTTTAATCTCACAAAGTGATCCCTGATTATTTGCTAGTCATCTATCAAAGAAGTGCAACTATTATGCTACCCAAAGCCAAGCTATACGATTTATTCCCGCTTACAAAAAACTATCTTGCATATCACAGTCAGAATCAAGGATCGCTACTGACCCTCCTTCAAAAGGGACATGAAAGCTTTTTTCCACAAATCACCTACCAAGGCGCACGCCGAGAGTTGACGGGGACCTTACCCAGTGCAATCTTAAAACTAAAAGAAGAACAACGCAGGGAATTAAATACCCAGGTACGTGACCTCGTTCAATCATTAACAGGTAAAGCACCCAATGATACCATGCTCTTACAAGAACTTATTCCAGACGTATTGTTGATATTATTAGCACATTATCAACCTTCAGAAATTGAATTAGATGCTGCGCTTTGCCTTAAAATGATCACCGCTATTTGTAAGACACATTGGTTAATGGGATTTTGGTTTTTGGGCGAGGATAAAATAAAACATTTGCGCAAAATGATGTTTTTGATTGAACGGGAAATACCTGGCGTATTGGCTAAAATATATGGGCTCAATGAACAAAAAATTGAATATGTCTTTAAAAATATTCATGTGCTGGCTAATTCAAAAGAGGAAGCCACTGCATTTTTTAATACTTTCCCATATCTCACCCAGATTGAACTTACAACCAAGAAAATAAATGATTTATATCGTCTCAGCCAAGGCGCATTTAGAACCATTGAACAACATAGACAAAAATTAGCTGAATTCCCCGTTGAAAAGAAATTTGCAAAAAAATGTCTAAACATCACTAACGATCCAGAAAGTGAAAATTACATCCCTGATGCAATACTCTATATTTTAAATAAATATGAAATACCCTCTACAACGAGTTTAGTAGCACCCTACTCACCTCAGTTTGTTGAACAATGCACTCTATTGCTCAAAATAGGACAATTTATAGAACAAAATGAACCATTGCCCAATTACAATGATACTGAATCACAAAAAAGACAAAGCAAATGCTACAATGCCTATTTTTTAAATATTTTTCATAATCAAGCGCTACTCAAATCACCACCTAAAAAATGGGCTTTAGATGAATTTGAAAAACATTTAAATATTAACACCGCTGAAGGCATAGAAGAAAATAGGC
Source organism: uncultured Gammaproteobacteria bacterium (assembly GCA_963798975.1). Lineage (GTDB taxonomy): Bacteria > Pseudomonadota > Gammaproteobacteria > JABCZS01 > JABCZS01 > JABCZS01. The sequence goes on along the minus strand of CAWCVU010000011.1, from coordinate 68,636 downwards.
TAAATCGAGCAGACATAGCATCAAAAAAATGGACACTAGCGATATATTTGGAATATATTACCCAACATATTCGAACAGATATTGATATTAAGTATGCTGAAAAAATTTATAGGCTACTTTTTAATACCATAGATTATAAAACTAATCTTGAGGATAATAGACAAAAACTTAAACTGACCCAAAATCAAGAACACTATGTGACACAAGAGCGCCTCAATATTTTTCCACAATTGGCTCCCAAGAAAAGTTATCGAATTATATTTATGATTTTATAGTGGCGCTAATTCTGCGCTATCAACTGATTGGGTTTGTCAAACAATCGACATCGCCCAGTGATGTTAATACACAATGTTTTGCTGTACTCAACAAAATTGTAGAGCTGGAAAATCTCCTAAAAACACATCGATATGCCAGGAAAATTGCGCCTATTAAGCCTCTCATTTTTCAACTGGGATTTGAGGATTCTGCTTATTTAATGCAAGTTTTAGATAATGAATCATTGTTCAAAGCTGTCATTTTTTTAAAAAAACAATTAATGTCGCTTACTAAGATAAAAGAGTTTAATCTAAAAGTTATACCAATTTTAGAAAAGATAAATGACTTTAGCGAAGCAACACTCAATGCGATTTATTATCTGATTGATAAGAATCCTGATGTCTTTTTAAAATTCTCACCCTCATTTGAAAAAAATCCTAATTTAATTAAAACGCTTTATCAAATCGCAATCGCAATGACACATGATGGGAAAATTGATGAATCACTACTAAAAGACGAGGAAAATAAGATAAAAGTCTATTTGCCAATTTTAATTTATCATTCAATGCTTTTTTTAAACAAGTAAGCGCGCCCACAGTGGCGCAACCCCCTACTCCACAAACTATAGCGCCTACGGTGCTAAATGCGACTCCTACCACAAACAAACCGGCATTAACGCCCCAAACATTACCGCCTCCATTGGCTGCACAATTAACTACGGCAGGAATAGATGCAACTCAAAGTCTTGAGTTATTATCCACTCTGCAAACAAAATATGAATCGCTACACAATGCATTAGCAAGCTGGGAAGCACAAGCCAAAAAAGATACTATTATCGAGGCTGAGTTAGAAATTATTGCCCAAGAACCAGAAGTTAAATTTTATTATCAAATGATAAAATTAATTCTAGGACAAACTTTGATGGCAGCCACCGTGATTGCTTCAGGAAAAGTTGCCACTCATAATAAAACCTCGACAACGGCCATTAATGGAATTTTTACTTTATCAGAGCTAGCCTCTGCTTCTTCGTTCTTCCTTGCTGTGCCAATTTTTTCATTTATGAAAGTAGTCACGAATACATTAGATTCAACACTGACTTATCGGGAAATGCAACAACACGCACGTTGGGTCGACCTTGAAGATATCCCCGCATTTGCTAGCACACTGGCCCGACGCTTAGCGCTCGCACAAAAACAACAAATTGCCGCGGGCATGAGCCGTACTGATGAAACAATGTGGATGAAAATTAAAAATCAATGTCTTGTATGGATACAAGGATTAAAAGCTGGCGAATCCTTTACACCTGGTGAACAACGCGCGCTACTGGATGCAGAACTATTATTTGAATATATGCTCAGTCATACCAGACCCCATGATATTAATTTAAGTGGACGTATTAATGTTTTATTGCAACATTTAATGGGGCCTAAATATGTTTATAACCCACCTACTGTTAAAACCAATACACCCACTTCATCTGAACAAAATCCAATACCCCTACAACAAAATATTGTGGATACTTTACAAAAAGAAATTGCCACATTAAAAGCAGCACGCGAAACAGATCAGAAAAATAATGCAGAGCAAGAAAAACAACTCGCTGCACTACAACATAACCTGCATGAATTACAACAACAATTTCGCTCGACTCATGTCACTGAAATTGAAGTTGGATCCGGTCAAATACAAGTGCAAAAACAATTACAAGAAAATACGCTAAATTCCAGCGCGCCTACTGCGGTATTAAGCTATGTCTTTAGCCGTGTCATTGCCCATGATACTGCTATCTCTGATTTCGGCGTACATATAGCTACAGTAAGTGAACAAATATCTTCTCTTGAAAAAGCAAAAGAAAATGAAATATCAAATACCTATGATAGAAAAGAAGATGAGGATGATCACGTATTAAATAGCCCGTGCGGCTTTATGTAACCGCATGAGAGGACTGCGCTTTGCAAGTGAAGCTCATTGATTGTGAGCTTCAACTTGCAACGCAAACGGTCAACAAATTACTTAAATATACCTTTAAGCGCACGGAAGCCTCCTTTAAAAAACTCCGTATAGGTTTTCGGTGTTTTGGCCACTGCCCCACCCAGTGCCGTACTGGCGTGGGTTTTGTTCCAAAAATGTACTACCTTATTAGGATCTTCAACTGCTGGCGCTGGGGGCGCATTTGGATCGGGTTTTTGGTCCACTTTAGGTGGTGTTTGTTTTTCAGGAACTACTGCAACATCCTTTCCTGACTCTTGACGACCTAGTGTATTGTTACCTGAAGCCTGAACTTGACCTTTAGCGGGATCATTTTTTGGTAAATATTCAATCGCATCTTTATTCATAGCTTCATTGGCTGTTTTATAATGTTTTTCTAAGCCCTGGTTTATCATAGACACCAGCAGCGGCGCAATGATCTTTGCATCTTTAGTATCGGGGTCTACTTCGTTTTTGACTTCGCCTGTAGCAGTATCCACTGTTGCTCTTTTTATAGACACGTTGCCATGTTCATCGATGCCACAGACAAACTTTTCTACTAGCGTCCCACTCACAGTTTTAGGTGCAGTTAAGCCTAATGTTGTGGCATTTTCATTAATATACTTTGTAAATCTACCGTCCCCTATATCTTTGTATTCAGCCAACCTTTTTTTGGCGGGGTCCTTGTCAGTAATAGAGGGTGTAGAGGGTTGATTCCCAGCCACTTCAAGCTGATAGCCATGATCCGCATGATCATACATCACTAAATCCATGACCTTCTGTCTGTATTTTGTGGCATTAGCAACTAATGAGAGGTCCTCACCATTTCTTCCTATATAAATGTTATCGCTAATTTCAACTAAAATAGTTTTATCTTTTGCTTTCCAATCAGTAGGCGCATGCACGCGCATCACCACTAATGCCTTATCTTTATCGTCAGTAGTTCCATTTTTGGGTGTGGGTACAGCTAAAGTAGTAGGGCGTTTCAATGCAGGAATCTTCATCGCATTTCGAAGAAGCACCGTTTCAGTTGCACCTAATTTAGTTTGTATAAGCCCGAATGCATCATCAATCATTTCTTGATTAGCAAAATAAACCCCATATGCCATGGTTACAAATGCATCTTCAATAAATTGCTGATTATGCTTGTAAGCTCCTAAGCCCGCTGTAGTAAATACTCCCCCAAACGTCCCACCTGTTTCATAGGTAGCAAAGACGAACTTTCCAGGATATTGTTTATCCACAAGAGCCTTGATTCTATCCATCTCCCATTTAAGTTGATCCTCGGTTAATCCTATTTTTTGTCCGATAAAACTTATGCTACCGATGGTGCCACCATACTTGAGCACCCCTTCTTGTAATTTCTGTATTTTTTTATCATCAGTTACATGTCTTGCCAATTTTTGTTCAGCGGCTTTTCTTGCTCGAGTTGCGGTTTTCAAAGCTGCATCCTGCATTTGTGCCGCATCGGGAGCTTTTTTAGGATCTGCCCCAGCAATGGCTGCATATGCCACGCCTTCAGCCTTGATTTTTTTAGCTAATTCCAATAAGTCTGTAACCAAATCTGCTGTTGCTTGCTTTTCTGCTTTCTTAGCTTGATCAGCAGGTGTTACAGTTGGCATTACAGCCAGCTGTGCACTATAGACAGATTGAAGTTGTGTTAAAAAATCAACGATCCTATCAATATCTTCCGTGCCTGTTATCCCTTTAAAATTTTTGTCTAATCCTCGCCAAAATCTTTCTTGATTTTTCCTGGGAGTAATTTCAAAAATTCATTTAATACTTGGGTTCTGTTGTCCCAGATTTTTTGGCGCACCACAGTTTCTTCGCTGGCAAGCACAGTGCTTTTTTCTTGTTGACGTGCTGGGTTTGCAGAGATATTTTCGATAGCTTCTCCAAGTTCTTTGCTTGTCGGATCAGCAAGCAATTCATCTAAGGGTTTAGAAACCCTGATATTTTGTACCCCATCAACTACTACCCCTAAATCATCTCCGTGGGGATTGTAGATAACCGTTGGATTAAAATCTGGGACTGAAGTGTTTGCACTACCATCTCCATTTATAAAATCTAAGAGTTGCTCACCCACATCCTCTGCAGACGATGCAAATAAATTCATGTAGTTCACAGCGGCTTCTAGATTTTCATCTGAACTCAAAACAGCTTCTATCGCTTTTGCAGTTGGACCTAAATCTACTGGCGCAATCACTGGCACGATGGCTTTTTTTGCTTTTACTATAACAGCCGTCGTGTTTTTTGGGGAACCTGCTATTTCCTGCAGCCTGACTTCGAGAGCTTTTTTAAGTTGATCTTTAGTCTTGGTACCAGAACCTTCTAAATCCTGCAATACCAGCTTAAAGGCCTCTTTTTCCCCTTTGCTCATTAATATATTTTGTTTATATGGAGCAAGTGCTGGGAGTAAGTTACCAACAGCATGTCTCATAAAGATTTTTGTGAAATACTCCATAAATGCTTTGCGATCAGCTTTACCTGTTGCAATATCAATAAATCCACAATCTTTTATAGCCTGTTCGCCCTTATCAGGCATATTTTCAAAATAACTAAAATGCCCTATACCCAAACCTTCTGGGTTTAAAGATCGGACAAATAGCGCACTCATATGCTTAGCCCGCGCATTATTTTGAAATGTTACTAAGGCTGGATTAGTGATGGTTGGGGTTGGTTTCGCAGGATTATGAACTGCTGCTATATGCAAGGCAGTTTCAAAATCAAATTTACTTGTTGAGCAGACTGTTGGTAAAAGAATATCCTCAGCATGAGGCGCAAACATATTATAATACTCCACAAATGCTGCACGATTTTCTGCTGCAGTGCCAACACTAAACCCACACTGCGTCAAAACTTCAACTGTGATCTTAGACACGTCATTTATATCAAGACCATCCACTAAAATTTTGCTCATATAATAAGCACGCGCATTATTTGCTTTCATGAAAGCGTCATTGTAATAAGTGACAAATGCCGCACGATCAGCCACCCCAACACCGGCAGTAAATTCACAGGCTATTATAACAGCATCAGGCACCTGCACGGCATTATTTAGATCCCTTGCATCAGCCCAAATTTTGCTCATATGAAGAGCAATTTTTGTATCTCGATTAGCGCTAACTCGAACTCTTTCTGTTCCCGCAGGATTTTTTGTTGCGGCAATTTGCAGAGCTGTATGAAATCCACAGCTATTTTTTAATACTTCTGGATAAAGAGTCCTCACAGCATGTGGAACAAAATTAGTATTATAAAATGTTACAAATGTAGTGCGATCGGCAACTTCGCTAACACCAGCATTAAATCCGCAGGCGGTCAAAACTGCACGTGTCGAAACATTCGCATCCGTTGGATTTAAGCGTTTCACCAAAAACTTACTCATATGCTCAGCACGCGCGTTATCTACATCTGGTCGTACAGGATTTATAGGAGTTTTGCGGGCTTGAATTTGCAAAGCAATTGCAAAGTCGAATGCTGTATTTGATAATATTGGTTGAGCAAGCGTTATAGCATGTGGCACAAAATTAGTATTATAATAATTTACAAATAATTGACGATTATAATTATCATCATCAGTATCGAACCCACAACTCTGGATCTTAGCATCGCTTACATTTACTGTTGCGTTTGGATCTAAAGAATTTGCCCATAGGTTACCCATAACTTCGGCACGGGTATTATTCAACTGCACAAAATCTTGATACGCTGTTACAAATGCAGTACGATTCGTAGCTTCAGTGGGATCCGTAAACCCACAGGCCAACATAACCGGAGCTGTCGAAACGTCAACATCACTCGGGTCTTGACCTGAAAGCAAAATCTCTAACATTTTCTTTTCAAGTTCAGCTACTGGCTTGAATTCATCATTATAATATACAACAAACGCTAGACGATTAGCATCTTCATCAACACCTCCAGTAAACCCGCAGGCAGTCAAAACGGCACGAGGTGAATTTGCTACATCAGTTAAATCTAGATTATTGATCCAAATGTTTCTCATTATTCGATCAATATCAGGTTCCGTATCAATTGCCGTGGGTAGAAATGTAGGATTAGGTTTGCCGGCTGCTGTAACCCATAAAGCCTCTTCAAAGGTTTTTTGCTTTGAGGCATCAGCTATAGCCATGATCTGTTTTTGTTTGCCTCCCAATTCATCGCTATTTTGATGGGCTACTGTAGCAATCTGGGCTGCGACTGAATAGAACTTACCCTGAACTTTAAGCTCTTGGGCTACGGAGGGAATCATGTTTGCTTTTGGAGGAATCATTATGTACTCTCTGTGCTAATATATATAGTTTAAGTTAGTTGTGCGCCTTGTGTCAAGGTCTAGTTACTTATCTTTCATCTGTAATCATATCTTATTGCCTAAATAACCTATCAGCAAAGTTTAAATAAAACCTTAGGGCACCCGATAACAAATTTAAAGAGGCGCTGTAACGGTTTAATTATTAACTTATTGATTTTAAAGTATTTTAGTTAATTAATAACCCTGTACTCAGCCTATTGAATATCTTGCTTATAAAAAGTAGGATATAGGTCAACTAAATTAAAGAGGCCATTATGTTACCCGAAGCCAAGTTATACGATTTATTCCCGCTGACAAAAGGCTATCTTGCACATCACAGTCAGAATCAAGGATCGCTACTGACCCTCCTGCAAAAGGGACATAAAAGCTTTTTTCCACAAATCACCTACCAAGGGGGACTCCAAAGGTTGACGGGGACCTTACCCAGTGCAATCTTAAAACTAAAAGAAGAGCAACGCAGGGAATTAAATACCCAGGTACGTGACATCGTTCAATCATTAACAGGTAAAGCACCCAATGATACCATGCTCTTACAAGAACTTATTCCAGACGTATTGTTGATATTATTAGCACATTATCAGCCTTCAGAAATTGAATTAGATGCTGCACTGTGTCTTAAAATGATCACTGCTATTTGTAAAACACGATGGCTAATCAAATTTGGACTCACCGGAGAAGTTAAAAAAGAACAATTACGTAAGCAGATGTTTTTAATTGAACTGGAAATACCAGGGGTATTAAATAAATTACCTGATCTGAATGAACAACAAATTCAGCGGATCAGTAAAAATATAACAGTGTTGCCCAATACAAATTCAGAGGCAAGCGCATTATTTATTACTTTCCCCTATCTCGCCCAGATTGAACTTACAGCCAAGAAAATAAATGATTTATATCGTCTCAGCCAAGGCGCATTTAGAACCATTGAACAACATAGACAAAAACTGGCTAAATTCCCAGCCGAAAAGAAATATGCAAAAAAATGTCTAAACATCACTAACGATCCAGAAAGTGAAAATTATATCCCTGATGCAATACTCTATATTTTAAATAAATATGCAATAAACTCTACAACGAGTTTAGTAGCACCCTACTCACCTAAGTTTGTTGAACAATGCACCCTGTTACTCCAGATAGGCCAATTCATCGAGCAATATGAACCATTACCTCATTATAACGATGTTCCATCACAGGAAAGAAAAAACAAATGTTATAATACCTATTTTTTAAATATTTTTAATAACCAAGACCTCCTCAAGTCACCACCTAGAAAATGGGCTTTAGATGAATTTGAAAAACATTTAAATATAAACACTGCAGCCGGGGTAGAAGAAAATAGGCTAAATCGAGCAGACATAGCATCAAAAAAATGGACATTAGCGATATATTTGGAGATATTACCCAACATATTCGAACAGATATTGATATTAAGTATGCTGAAAAAATTTATACACTACTCTTTAATACCATAGTTTATAAAAGTGATTCTGAAGTGAATAGGCAAAAACTTAAACTGACCCAAAATCAAGAACACTATGTGACAGAAGAGCGCCTCAATATTTTTCCACAATTGGCTCCCCAAGAAAAGTTATCGAATTATATTTATGATTTTATAGTGGCGATAATTCTGCGCTATCAACTGGTTGATTATATCAAAAAATCAACTTCCCCTGCTGAAGTCAACGCACAATGTTTTGCAATACTCAATAAAATTGTAGAGCTTGAAAAAAACATAAAGGCACATCATAATGCCAGCAAAATCATCCCTGTTAAACATTTTATTATTCAACTTGGCTTTGAAGATCCTAATTTTATAACACAGGTTTTGGGTTATGAACCCTTATTTAAATTATATATTGCGCTAAAGCAACAAAACAGGGGCCTTGATCAAATAAAAGAATTTAATCTAAAAGTCATGCCCCTTTTAGAAAGTATCAATGACTTTTCAGATGAAACGCTCAAAGCCATTGGTTATCTTTTTGAAAAGCATCCTGATATTTATTTGAAATTTTCACCCTCGTTTGAAAGAAATCCTAGACTCATTAAAATGCTTTATCAAATAGCACTATTTTATGACTCAAAAGAGGATGCTGGAAATCCCGCAAAAGAAGATCGGTATAAAGGTATTTTTTTTACTGCGCTGTTGCTTGTGGCTAAAAATAAGCATAACGGTGAGGATGCCTTTGAACAAGCTTATGAGTTATTTAATCAATACCCTAATATCTTCCCTACTTGGGCGGATATGGGTAGCATCAAACAGATTAAAGAAAACATTAATCATGCGCTTAGATACCAAAATGAAATTGACAATGACGTTAAAATTGAAGAGCTGGTCATTAATTTTTTAGATAGAAAAACCAGAAAATTAACCAAAAAACAACTGGGCCTTACACGCCATCGACTCTTGGGTAGATTTAAAAATCAAGAAGAACAACGGGGACTCATTGCAAGCTATGTTAAATATAATGAAATCATTGAAAGCTTCAATAACCCTAAAAAACCTGAGATAAAGAAACATATTTTATTAGCAAGAGAAATATGCTTTGATATTTCAGATAATTATTGTGTTAGCGTTGATCAAGATCAGAAAAAATTCCTATTCAAACTAGCCTTATATTACCCCACAATTGCCAGGCTCATCAAGACTGATCAAGATCTAGAGAAAATGCAAGCGGCCGCTGCTGCAATTGAAAGTGCAAAAGGCATGAACATTGCTTTTAATGATAATCGTATGCCTTTTTATTTGAAACTATTTTTCCTAATGCCAGAGAACGTTATCAGTAATCCTAAAAATATAATCACCTTGCTTAATAAGCAAGATTCCGATCTATCCTTGATACAATTGCTCACAAAACTTTTTGAACTCATCCCTGAGTTTAGGCTAGAGCAGCCTGAAACACTTGTTAATAAAATCGCCACATCAGACAAACCTAAAGTCCTGTGTATCGTTTTCATCAATCTACTTAAAAGCAATTTAAAAATTGTTGATATTTTAACATTAATAGATTTTGTCATTGAATATGATGAATGGGAAGCAAGCGATGATGCGTATGTCATTATTGAAAAATACAAATTAAATAATGAAGATTCTCTCTTAAGTCCTAATGCAGAAAATATGACTGCCCCACGTGGCGGCACACTCAATCGTCTTGAGGCAATTGTTGATGGCTATATAATAAATAATACTAAAGATCGATCTGAAGAATCCAGAAGTTGTCAAGCACAAAAAAAGGAGGTGATTTACCTGCTCGCTAAGCGAGAAAGTATTATTATAAGATATATCGAGAGTGAGCTCGCAAATGGTAACAGCCTAAGAAATGTTTTCTCTACGATCATAAGCGCAAATAATGAATTAAAAATATTTAATGATGAAGACTTTAAGCATAACCTATATGCGTTAAATTTATATAATCCCGGCATATTAACCACGCTCAATGATGAGTCCATTGAAGGATTGCAACAATTGGCAAATTTGATTAATGCAAAAGAGGATTTCTATCAGCATAGTTATGATAATAATACACAGGCGCGTATCACTCAAGTTGCAGCGATCTTAGGTAAAAGAACAAATATATCCTCTGAACTTGAAAAGGCTTTAACGGGGAAAAGTTATACGGCTGCTATCCACTTATTGTATATCAATTTAATATATAACAATGCAGCCACAGCAGAACCTTTATATCAAAACTTAGATTATGAAAAAACATATCGCATCATTAATGCTGATGAACAAGCATGCAAACGAGAACATGAAAAAAAAGAGGATAATTTTTCATTAGAACTACAAAAACCGGGCGCTTTAGCGCTGCTTGATACGCACATGTCAGCCGACGACCATGAAGATCCCTTGCAGCTCGCAGATTTAAATCAATCTGATTGGTTGGATGAAACCTTTCAAGCTGATCTTAAAGTGAACGAAACTGCCTTTTTTAATTCGGGTCGTCTTCAACAAATTGCTCAACTATTTACAGTGAACTATCATGCCGATGATATGCTGATTGGGGTCCTCACGGCCTATCGCTTGCAAGCCATACATACCGACTATCCTGAATTGCTATTTCAAAATTGCAAAGCACTATTACTTAGACAGCAAAATATTTTTGAATTTATAGAAATTTTAACTGCAGACAACGATTCACCACTGATGCAATTTGATAACGCACAAGCTTTTAGAGAAGATTTAATTGCATTTCAAAATATATTAGCACAAGAAGTTTTCAGTGAGGCACAGATACACTATTATGCCCGAGTATTTAAATTACCTAATGCACACGACATTACATTGGATGAGCTTATTATCGCTATCAAGGCATTCAGCGGGACTCATTTTCTTGCTCAGCAACTGGATAGACTCATCCATGCACAATGTGCTGTGAATAATTTTAAGCAATTCTTTCTCAATATTAAAGCCAGCTTAGACAATGAAATTTATTCGCAGGTTGAATTTGAAAAGTTATTAGGGCCGTGTAATCATGATTTGATCATATCAGAAATACTTGCCATCACTGATCCTGATGTTCAGTTCTTTTTACAGCGTTTATCAAATGAACCCGATGCAGCGCCTATTAAACGCGAATCAATTATACCTATATTAATTACACTTGGCGACTACTTTCATTGCTATGAACAAATGGCTGAAGTATTTTCAGGTGCCCCTAAGGATAAAATTGCTTTTTTAAAAGCAGCTGCAAAAAGTTATTATTATTTAAATGATAAGCATCAAATCTGGCGCAAGGCAAAAAAAGTGAAATATCAGCACAAAGCCTGGTATATACAACTTTATGAATTACCAACGAAAATAGAACTTAAACGATCATTTGCTAAATTCACTTGGGATGATCGCAAAAAGGCATTTTACTTAATGACGCGCAACTTAGGCTTTGCAATTAAAATCCCACCCTTGCGAGGTGAATTAGATAAATATTATAAAGCAGCCGCAGAACTTGATCCTGTAATTCGCACAAAATATAAGGATAATGACTTAGCTAATTTTTATGCATCAGATGAATACCTTAAAATGATTATATTTAGTGTTAATTCAAAAATGAATTGGTTTAGTGGTGTAAACAATAAATTAAATAAATCCCTTGAAAAAACTCTATCGATAGAAGCCTTATCTATGACTCAAAAACAAACTATTATTGCTATTTACCCTAAGCTCGACCCATTTTTAATGACCTATTATTTTAATAAATATAGAAGTGATGCGTTCAAAGCGGGCCTGGCTGATTACCTACAAGGTAAAGAGCTTTCTTCAATTACTGTAGCATTCTTATATATGAATCATTATGACATAGCAGGTAATACGGATTTTAAACTTGATGCCACTCTTTTTAATAATGTGAACAATGACAATGACTTTATTAATTTGGATGCCATGACCAAATATGAATTATTAGACAACCTCTACCATTTATTATATTTATTTAAAAATGATATGAGCATAATCGATGGCTTGATTGCTGAAATAAAAAATATAGCTACTTTGAGCGCTGATGCCTTTGATGATAATTCATCAATTACATCATGGATGACATTAATGAAAATTCTGATTTTCATGGGTAGAAATCATAGCGCTACAAGTATTTTACAAATAATTATACAAGAAAAAAACCCTGGTTTTTTAACTGCCGCCCTGCTTATTTTAAATCAAACATATATTAGCGAGAATGATAAGATAGGTATTATTAACGAGCTATATGTCAAACGATTACTTATTGGAGAAAAAAACAATAATATAATTGATATCTTAATAATAACGGGTAGGTATGCTCTACTTGAATCCTATTACCCCTATTTGAAAAAAGAAATGAATGCAAGATTTGGGACTTTGCTTAAACGATTGATCTTGCATCATAACTCTAAAAAATCCTCTGTTAAATCGGTGATTGAGGCTTTAGAATTTATTTATCAATTACCTAATAATATTGAACTTTATAAAGAGCCTGATAACTTAGATAAAGCAGTCAGTATTATCTACCAATTTCCTGAAATCTCTAGAAAATACTTAAGTAAAAACTTTGAAGCTAAAAATTATGCGTGGTTTTTAAACGCCCATGGGTTAGTATTTAGTGTATTAAAACGTACGCTGCAAAAGAAAAATATTTTATCACAAGATGATCTAAATAAAATGTTTTATGTCTGTCTATTTTCTACTTATAACAAATCATTTGATTCTTTAAATAAAGTAGATGCTGAATATCAACGTTTAATTGAGCTTGAGGCTATTGATTTTTTATCAGCTACAACCAAGAATAATTTAGCAAATGCAAAATATACTATCGCCCGTATTATGGCAGAACTTGCACTTACACCTGAGAATATAAAAACACTGGACGCTAACTTATTAATTAATAATTACCTAAGTTATAATCAAAAAGCTAGAGATCTGATCAGCCAGTTTATTAAAGATAAAAATCATCATCATTCATATGAAACAGTGCAATTAGCCATGGTAAAGGCCAATGGCAGTTCTGAAGCTCTAATTTTACTACTTAAATTCAAAGAAATTGAACCTCATTTTACTCAGGGTATAGATGTTTTGTATGCACGTTATATTGAAATTATTACTAAATTTTCTGCAGCAGGCTTAGACCCGCGTACGACCTTAAATCATGATTTATTATTTTATTTAATTATATCTAAGGATACATCTAAATTCTTTGAATACATGAGTAATGGTAATAATACTGATCAAATGCGTTATATTTACATTATCAATATTATTGCTTATGGCATAGCCCAAATGGATAGTCCAGCGCAAAAATTGATTGATGCGATCACCATCATCTATCGATCCGATTTATCTGATATCCAAAAAAATACACTTTATGATCTGATCCGATCGAAGGTTAACGATAATACGTTTGAGTGTGATCCTTATACACCGATTCAGTTATTATGCGAAAAACTTGGACAAGCTGGGCTTTATCAAAATAGACCTGCACAAACCTCGCTTGATACAGTACAGGTATTACCTACTAATCGTGATGAAATTGAAAAGTACATGAAAGCGGCCGACACCTTGGCTGTTTACCTTAAAGGTTATGAAAAAGCCTTTTTGGGGGAGGCAAGTGAATATGCACAAAATCGCACGCTGGTTATTACCGCTTTTTATAAATATCCTTTAGCTATCGAAAAATTAATGAAATTGTATCCGATTATTGAAGCACTTGATTTTAACCTTTGCCAAAAAATCATTGCGGCAGATGCAAAACTAAGCCCCAAAGTGGCCCCTCATTTTGAAAGGGCTCAACATTTATTTTATCTGGCTGTGTTTGCACCTGCTCTGCTTGATAAAATCACCCAATGGGAAGCGCAAGATCAATTGATTGGCAAATTTATGCAATATTTTTCTGATAAATTTACCTTAGAATATTTGGATAAATATCTTGATATTTACTTGCAAACCTTAACTGAATTATCAAAAAATGAACGTTATTTAACTGATCGTTTTGATACAGCTAAAATGCAAGGCATCCTCCTGCCGGTGTTGTTAGTTTATCATTACTATCCTGATACTAAGGATTATGAGTACTTTCACCTCATTAATACTTATGAGGCAATCAATCAGCTAACACCTGATTCAGATACACCTGTTGATGATGCTTTATTTGAATTTGCTTTAAAGCATCCTTTGTTATTAAAATTTATCAAAACTACCAGTCAGTTGTTTAATGCACGATCACATGGTAGGCAATTAGATGAAGTGCTTCGTTCCTCCAATCAAGAAGATCGTGAATTTCTATTGCTATTACCCCTGGTTTGTACAGATGAGCCACAGTTATTTCAAGAGTTGTTATTAAAACTTGAGCACACTTTTGATGATAAACAAAAGCCCTTATTGATTAATAAAGCGGTTGCTAAGCTTAAAGATCAATTAAATAAATCTTCAAAATTGGCCGACCCCTTGCCTACTATTGCACCGGAGATACTTGCGCCTTTGATTAGCAAAGACTCGGGTGTTACTTATTTACAATACCTTATTGCGCCATCACACTCGGAAAAAGACCGACAAGTAAAAATACTGACCCAGTATAATTTTATCTCTTCTAATTTAGACAGCTGGAAGGATTTTCCAGGCCTACCGACTCAAGAGCAGAAAACTGAGGCTGCAATTTATTTAGTCACTAAAGCTTTCCAATTTTGCCAGTATTTTTATCATAAACACTCTTATGACGACGATACTTTTATCGCGACTTTAGCTTCGCTTAATCAGCTCGATGCCATGACTTATAGGGGCTTAGATTTAATCAGCCAAGTATTGGGCGTGCCGTATCATATTGGTATCGATAGTATGGTCGATAGTTTAATTATTTATGATCATAAGTCGCTACATTCTCCCTTTTCAGACACCGTTTTTGAAGCCATGCGTGATTTTATTGCACAGGAAATTTCTGAATTAGATTTCTATACAAAAGTATTAGCAGCCGAGTATCTACCTTGCCATAAACCGCTTGCTAAAAAGGCCTTGCTGGCACAAATGCGTCATGATTATACGCAAGTGGCAAATAATAATCCCGATAAAATAAAATTTGATGAGCACCGTAAAAATACGATTATTGATAATATTTTAACCAAAGAAGTTGTTGAAAGAATTAGGCTCGACTTTAGCGAATTTGATGTTTTATCAAAATATAAAGAAATTCGCTTGACTTGCCTTGATAATTCTCTGCCTAATTTTATCCACTATATCCGTGGTGTTTGTACTAAAGATTCGATGATACACACCAGTATTGAAAAATTAATTATGCTGGAATGTCTTTATGAATATAATCTTTTACAAGCTATGGATTACTTTTTACAGCATAGAGATGCACCTGATGATTATTTTTCAACCCGTCATATAGAAATTAATTCAGAATATCAAAGACTTAAATCTCACTTTGAACATCAAAAAGATGTTGATTTCAAGTCCATAAGCACTGTTGTGACGGATGAACTGCTGAAGAGTCATCTTGCTATAAAATCTGGAATTAAATTAGTTGGCATTACTTCTGCAGAAAAATTAGAGTTATTTTTAGTGGATCTCAATAAAAAATTCTCAGACCAGGATTATTTTAAAGCTGTATTTAAAGACAAAATTACGCCCTTCCCTTCTGATTATCATCAATTTAATGATTTACTAGATGTTGTGCAAAATATAAATGGTTTGACTATTGATCAGAAACTTTTTCTAAATGAGCTGGACTATGAATATAAATTATTTAAGTTAATTCAAGAGTTTCAGTTTAAACAAATGCTACCACGTGAATTTTCTATCAAACTAAAAGAACTGAAAGGGTCATTTAATAAAAAAGCAATGGCCATCCGACCTACTGTAAAATATGTATGCGAAAATATAGCGCCCAGTGATGTGCCTAAAAGGCTTCAAAGTTTGGCAGACTGTATTGCCTTGCTACAGCCGGTATCGACTTCTGCTACGATCTTAAACGCTCAATCGCAAGATTCAGTCGATGATATGGCTCCTGATGTGCCATTTAACAAGACTATCGACCTTAGTTTTATTTAATAAGGACCATAACTGCGATAGTAAAGGTTTAAGTACAGCTTCGAATTGCCAGGGCGGATTGATGATAACTAATGAGCAACCAATCAAGCCCTGTGCCTCTATTGAAGGTGCCTCTACGTAAAATTCAATGGTTAAATAATTTTTAAACCCTGTATGTTCTAGACCGTGATGGGTGTAGTCGCTGCGTCCGACTATGGGTAACCAAATTAAATATACACCTTGTGGCCAGCGTATCTGGCATTTAAATAAACATTGTTTTAAATGTTCTAATTCTAGATCGTCTTCAAATGCGGGATCTATTAACACTAAACCGCGCTGGGTGGCGGGTGGTAATATCGCCGGTAAAAATTCGTAGGCATCGCGTTGATGTATCGCTATATTTTTATAGCCTTTTAGGTTTTGTTTGAGCAATTGATACGTCTCGGGATGTTTTTCATTTAAAATCAATTGATCAATGCTACGCAAGGTTTTCGCGGCTATCATCGGTGAGCCTGGATATTGCGTTGATGATTTAACCACATCTAAGTAATCCTGTATGCTTTCTGGTTGTGTGCCTTCGTATTGCAATAGGCGTTCTATGCCTGCTTGCGCTTCTCCGGTTTTTTGTGCAAATGCGGTTGATAAATCGTAATAACCTTCGCCGGCGTGGGTATCGATATAACAATACGGCGTGACTTTTTTTTGTAAATACTTTAATAATTGCAATAAAACCGTATGTTTTACTACGTCTGCAAAATTGCCTGCGTGGTATGCGTGACGATAATTCATTTGTTTATCCTTGACAGTCGATACTTGCATCGTACAATGTTATGAGGCGTTATGCAAAATGACGAACATATGTCCAAACGGGGCCTGTCCTGCGGCAACTTTTATGTGCTCGCAAGCTGCGCGCATAAAAATTGCCTCCGGCCACCCGTTTGGAAATAGATCGGATGGGCTTAGTACAAGGATGAAAGATATGCTTACCAGCGCGCAACAACGGACTTTGCAGTTTATTGAAGAATATATGGCTACTCATCAGTGTGCGCCTAAATTATTAGAAGTAGCGCATGGGATAGGGATTTCTTCTAAAGGGACTGTTAGTCGTTATATTAATGCCCTCATTGAAGCGGGTTATTTAGCTAAGGCTCGTAATCGGCATCGGGGTTTGCAATTGGCTGAGCATGAAGCCGTTGCGATCGTTGGCAAAGCTTCGCCGTTTATGCAATTTAAACATTGCCACAGTATGCGTATTAAAGATGAGAGTTTTAAAGAGCTGGGCTTTTATCCAGGTGACACTCTTTGGTATTTACCTGCAGATGAGGCGCAAGTGGGTGAGGTCATTATGGCTTATTTAGATAAGAATACGCCGATGATTAAACGTATCCATGCGCTTTCGGGCGATTTTATCAGTTTAACTTCACCGCATATTGAGGATAAACCTAAAGCTTATAGCAAAAACCGTGTTGCCATTTATGCCATCATTAAAGGCTGGGCGAGGCAGTATGACAAGCAAGCTATTGCATAAGCGCTTGACAGTTATAGGTAAAAACGATATGTTTGTCTTATGAAAAAATCATATATTCGCTATTCTTATCTTTATACTGACTATCTGCTTTAAGCAGATATTTCAAGCTTTTCTTATTTTTTAACTCCTATCTTCACTTAATACTCAAGGATTTGCACATGTTAATCAATAACAAAACAACAGGTTGCGCTTTGTTGGTGACGGGAACCACTATTGGTGCGGGTATGTTAGGTATTCCTTTAAGTGCTATAGGCTTAGGTTATTGGGCCACTGTGGCCTTGATGCTGATCATGTGGGGTGTCACCATAGCAGCTGCCTTTTTAATTTTAGAAGCCAATTTAGCCGACCGTCTTCATTTACATTTTAATACCATGGCCTCAAAAACCTTGGGACATGTCGGGCAAATTATAATGACCTTAAGTTTTTTAGGTCTTTTATATGCATTGACAGTTGCTTATATTGACGGCGGCAGTTCACTATTAACTGTGGGTTTAAAATACCTAGCCGGTTTTGAATTGGCTAATTTAGACAGTGCGATTATTTTTACGCTTGTTTTGGGATTTTTTATTTATACCAGTACACGGGCTACTGATTTATTAAATCGCGGTTTTATGGCCATTAAATTTGTTTTGTTATTTTTAGTCGCTTTTTTATGCATCCCACAAATTGATGTGGTGAATTTAATGGAAAATAAAACTACAACGCCAAGCAGTTTTTGGCTGGCCATACCGGTATTTTTTACGGCTTTTGGTTATCACACCCTTATTCCCTCTTTAAGCCAATATGCGGATTTTAATACTACAGTATTAAAACGTGCCATTCTTATAGGCAGTGGTATTTCATTAGTGATTTATTTATTGTGGCAAACCTTAAGCTTTGGAATTATCCCACCGCAAGGCGCGCAAAGTTTTGCAAGCTTAGATCAAAATTCTGTGGGGCAATTTATTGAGTTAATGGGTAATTTAATTAATAAACCCAGTATTACCCTGATTCTTAACAGCTTTGCGCATGTGGCCTTAATCACTTCATTTTTAGGCGTGACTTTAGGACTATTTGATTTTCTGTGTGATATTCTGCCCAAAAATAAAATGAATACACGCTTTAATGTCGCCCTCTTAACCTTTGTGCCGCCTTTGATTATTGCAATTTATGCGCCGCAAGGCTTTACCCAATTGCTCAGTTATGCCGCCGCATTTTTAGCCATATTAGCGTGCATTTTACCGGCCATGATGGTGTATAACATTCGTAAAAAAGCAACTTCCCCTCTACCCTATCAAACACCAGGCGGGTGGTTTACGCCGCTATTGGTTTTTTTAACAGGGATAGTCATTATCGTACTTGTGCTCGGTAACTTATAGGTGCTCTATGCAAGCTAAAACAAAATACACGGCCAAAAAACCTGATGCTCATGGTTTTATTGATTATACCGATAGCGAGAATGAAGTATGGAAGGCTTTATATAATCGCCAATATCCACTCGTTGCACAGCGTGCACACCCTGCCTATTTGAAAGGTTTAGAGATCTTAGGCTTAAATAATCAGCGCATTCCACAATGTGTGGAAGTCTCAACGATACTAAAAGAAACTACGGGCTGGGCTGTAGCACCCGTAGAAGCACTGATTTCATTTGATTCTTTTTTCCAATTATTAGCAGATAAAAAATTCCCTGCGGCTAGTTTTATACGTATTCCAGAAGAATTAGATTATTTACAAGAACCGGATATCTTCCATGAATTATTTGGCCACTGTCCCATGTTGACCGATCCTGTTTTTGCCGATTTTACTTGTGAATATGGCAAACTTGGCTTAAATGCAACGCCCAAACAGCGAGTCTACCTAGCCCGGCTTTATTGGTTTACCGTAGAATTTGGCTTAATTAATAGCGACGAGGGTCCCAGAATTTACGGCGGCGGGATTTTATCTTCTTATGGCGAAACCTTATATGCGTTAGACAGTTCCATACCAGAACGTAAACCCTTTGATATCATGACCATGTTGCGCACACCGTATCGGTATGATATTATGCAAACGATTTATTTTGTATTAAATAGCTTGGATGATTTATACCAGGTTATGCAGCTTGACCTATTTAGTTTAATTAAAGAAGCCAGTCATCTTGGCATGTTGCCCCCAAGCTTCCCACCTCAAGAAGGGCCGCAAGCAGAAGAGGTGCGTAGTTGTTAAACAACAACCTTGATATAGTGATTATCGGCGGTGGCATAGCTGGGCTTTGGACGCTTAATCGTTTGCGAGGACAAGGTTATCAAGCGGTTTTGTTGGAAAAAAATGCATTGGGTTTTGGACAGACGATAGCCTCGCAAGGGATTATTCATGGCGGTATTAAATATGCACTGCAAGGCGCACTCACGCGCAGCAGTCAAGAAATCAGTGATATGCCGGCTATTTGGCGTGATTGTTTAAATAATCAAGGCGAAATTGATTTAAGTGGTGTGTCCGTGCTCTCTGATAATTATTATTTGTGTTCACAACAAAAAATAACGCAAACGATTACGCAATTTTTTGCGCAAAAAGCTTTGCACAGTGATAATCAAGCGCTTGCGCGTGAACAATATCCTGATTTTTTTCAAGCAAAAACCTTTTCTGGTTTGCTAACAAAAGTGCATGAATGTGTACTGGATGTGCCTTCATTAATTCGCGAATTGGCTAAAACGATGATGCCTTATATCTTCAAAATTAGCGATGTGACCTTGCAAAAGACTCATGCGACTTATCAAGTGATTATAAAAAATCAGCAGCAGGAAACCCTGCAATTAGCGGCTAAGCATATTATTTTAACAGCGGGCGAAGGCAATGAAACTTTATTGCCAATTTGTAAAATGCAAAAACGGCCCTTGCAAATGGTTATCTTAAAAGCAGATCATTTACCAAGAATTTATGTGCATTGTGTAGCGTTAAGTACCAATCCGGTATTAACGATAACCAGTCATTCGGATGATGAAGGTAAAACCATCTGGTATATCGGCGGACAAATTGCAGAAGATGGCGCATCAAGGGATCACGCTTCGCAAATTGCGGCAGCAGCGGCTTTACTTAAACAACAGTTCCCCTGGTTTATGCCCGAAAACCCACACTGGCAAACACTTTATATTAATCGCGCTGAAGGTTTTAATCACGGTAAACGCCCTGAAAGTATTACCCTAAATACTTGCGATAATATCATTATCGCCTGGCCCACCAAACTGACATTTGCACCTTTATTGGCTAACAAGATAGTCCAAATGCTGCCACAGTTAGACAAATCTGCACCGCTACCCGAGGCACTTTTATCATGGTCTAAACCTGAACTGGCCTCTACTTATTGGTAGTGCCATAACCACCTGGTTTTATGGAAGAACCATTAAATGGACTCGCTAATTTACTCGTAGAACCATTTGCGCTGTTATTTGTGCTTGAATTTGAATTTGGGCTCGAGCTTGAATAATGAGACCCAGTTGGCAAAACGGTTTCTTTCGCTGTTTTTAATTTTTCTAGTAGATTATTCCATTGATTTTTTATCATTGCCATCTCCAATTATTTAGCTGTCTTGCAAATGATTATAAACCAAAACTCTTAAAACATTATTAAGAATCACCCCTTTCGCTAGATTTTTAAAACACTTATAATGCTCCGATGACTCATCTTCTTCAAACTAGGCCCTTAGGCCAAACAGGTATTTTTGTCTCCCCGATAGGGTTAGGCACCGTTAAATTTGGGCGCAATACTGGGGTGAAATATCCCCAGGATTTTGTACTGCCTACGGATGAGCAGATTGTTGAGCTGCTGGCCATGGCAAAAAAACTCGGGATTAATACGCTTGATACAGCGCCTGCTTATGGGACGAGTGAACAACGTTTGGGGCAATTATTGCAAGGCAGGCGCAGTGATTGGGTGATTATCGGTAAAGTCGGTGAGACTTTTACAGATAATATTTCTGCACATGATTTTACTGCTGATTTTATTCAGCGCAGTGTTGAACAAAGTTTAAAAAATTTAAATACAGATTATATAGATGTCTTATTAATTCACTCAAACGGCGATGATGTGAATATTATTAAACACTATAAAGTATTTGAAACCTTAGCAAAATTAAAAAGTCAAAACATAATCCGCGCTTTTGGCATGTCAACAAAAACTATCGAAGGTGGCTTATTAACCATTGAACAAGCCGATGTGGCCATGGTGACCTATAATCCCCTAACCCTTGATGAAAAACCCATTATTGATGCGGCATATCAGCAAAATAAAGGCATATTGATTAAAAAAGCGTTAGCCAGCGGCTATTTAAATAAAATTGGCACAGCCAATCCCGTGCAAACAGTCATGGATTTTATTTTGAAAACCCAAGGCGTGAGCAGCATCATCGTCGGGACGATTAATCCCCAACATTTATTAGCCAATGTTTTGGCTGCAGAACAAGCAATTTTATAGGAGCCCACATGCCACTGATACTTAAAATATTCCTCGCTGCGATTATAGGTGCACTCATCGGTACGGTTGCGCCGGAATGGGTTGCGCGTGGATTTAACACCATCAGCATGTTGTTTGAAAGTTTTATTAAATTTTTAATTCCCCTGATCATTTTATTTTTTATTGCCGAAGGACTTGCGCAATTACAAAAAAAATCCAATAAAATTGTCACTGCTATTTTATCATTGGCTTTTATATCTACCCTACTGGCCGGTTTAATGGCCGTATTTGTAGGCTTAGAAATCATTCCTCTATTTTCGTTAATGCCCGTTGAAATGGCACAAAGCGGGCAATTTCCACCTTATTTTAAATTACCACTCATCCCAATCATGGATATTCTGCCTGCACTGTTGCTCGCTTTTATTATCGGCATAGGCCTACAATATACTCACGGACAAACCACACAACAACTCATCCATGACGGACACAATATTTTGCATTTATTGCTTAAAAATATCGTGATCCCCATTTTACCCTTATATATTTTAAGTAT
The DNA here is from genome assembly GCA_963798975.1 of uncultured Gammaproteobacteria bacterium. Classification (GTDB taxonomy): domain Bacteria; phylum Pseudomonadota; class Gammaproteobacteria; order JABCZS01; family JABCZS01; genus JABCZS01. Next base: position 46,126 of record CAWCVU010000011.1, on the reverse strand, counting down.
TTTTGTAAGCTTTTCTGCAAGCGGCATTATCGTCAATACCTTTGCCAGTTATATTGGCGTTTTAAGCCTAGTGATCATCCTGCAGATAACCTGGCTACTAACACTTTATGTGATCGCAGGTATTATCAGCAAACAAAATCCTTTCACCTTGCTGCGCAATATGTTACCCGCGTATGTCACTGCATTTGGCACTATGAGCAGTGTTAGCACCATTCCAGTAAGTATCCGCGCAAATAAAAAAAATAACGTGCATGAATCCATAGTAAATGTGACTGTACCTTTGTGTGCTACGATTCATTTATCGGGCAGTATTATTACTATCCTCACCTGCAGTTTAGCCGTATTGCATTTAGTCCCTGGTTTACCAACCGTCGGATTCTCGCAAATTTTATTAGCGCTCTTATTATTAAGTGTGGTCATGATCGCAGCACCAGGCGTGCCCGGTGGCGGAGTGATGGCGTCCCTTGGTGTATTAACCTTAATGTTTGGTTTTAACGAAGATGCCATAGGCTTAATGATTGCCCTTTATATGACTCAAGACAGTTTCGGGACAGCCACTAATGTCACTGGCGACGGCGCAATTAGTGTGATCGTGGATCGTTGGTATGGAAATGCTGCCAGCCCAAATCCTGGAGAGTAACGCTAACACCCTGCTGATGTATTCTTAAACCTGGGTTTGTGGTAATTTCACCGATACAGGTCAGTAAATTTATATGAGCCAACTGTTTGATAATGGGATCTTCAGCTGCAAGGGTAAAACATAATTGATAATCATCGCCCGAGGTTAAAGCCAGCATTTGTGCCTGAGTATCGGGTAATGTTTTTAAACTTACGGATAGCGGCAGTTTTTCTAAATAAAGATCAGCGCCTTTATTGCTTGCGGCTAGGATATGATTTAAATCTTGTGCTAGGCCATCTGAGATATCAATCGCAGCACTGGCATATCCTGCTAAAGCCTGACCAAGTGCAACTTGGGGTTTAGGGCGATTAAATTGTGTTAATACTTTTTCTGCAATCTCATCGGGTAGCATTATTTTTTTTTGTAAATACGCTAAGGCTAAGCCGGCATCGCCTAGGGTGCCTGAGACATAAATCTGATCACCTGCTTTTGCACCGCTTCTCAGTAACATTTTATGTTTATTTATCGTACCGATAATTTGTATGGTGACACTTAAGGGACCTTGAGTCGTATCGCCGCCGATTAAGGCCAGATTAAATTCTTGGGCTAAATTAAATAAACTGGCACTAAAGCGCTCAAGCCATAGTTCATCAGCTTTGGGTAAAGTGAGTGCTAAAGTAAACCAACGAGGCGTAGCACCCATGGCCGCAAAATCACTTAAATTAACAGCTAAAGCTTTATAGGCCAAATCATCTGGGGAACAATCAGGGAAAAAATGCCGGCCTTCAAGCATCGTGTCAACAGAAGTCACAAGGGTAGCACCCTCACACTGCCAAATCGCAGCATCATCACCAATACCTTGAATAATTTCTGGATGACCCGAACTATTGCGGGTAAAATAATGTTTAATAATGTCAAATTCGTTTAGCATGATTATACTAGTATAATCGATATAAGGATTCCTATGCAAAACTACCGTCTCATCATCTCCTGTCCCGATCAAACCGGGATTATTGCGCAAATCAGTGGTCTAATCGCCAAATACCAAGGCTGGATTATGGAAGCTGATCAGCACTCTGATTTAGAAAATAATTGGTTTTTCATGCGTTATGAAATTAAAATGGATTCGATCAAACCTCAATTAAACGCCTTTAGCGAAGAATTAGATAAACTTGCACACACTTTGCAATTGCATTGGCAATTAATAGACCCGACCATCGCCAAAAAAGTCTTATTATTAGCCAGCCGTACTCCACATTGTTTAACTGAAATTTTACACCGCGTACAAGCCGGTGATTTATTTTGTGATATTCAGGCTGTCATTTCTAATCATGATGTATTGCAAGAAGCAATAGAGCAGCTGCATATTCCCTATCATTTAGTGGCCAAGCGTCCAGACCCGAGCTTATTGGCCGAATTATTTGCTAATTACCAACCCGATGTAATTGTGCTTGCCCGTTATATGCAATTAATTCCTGAAGACTTATGCCAGCATTATGGGGGCAAAATTATCAATATACATCATAGTTTTCTGCCTTCTTTTGCTGGCGGAGATCCTTACCAACAAGCCTTTGATCGTGGTGTAAAACTCATCGGTGCAACGTGTCATTATGTCACGCCTGATTTAGACGCAGGCCCTATTATCAGTCAAGATGTTATCGAAATCAGTCACCGTGACAGCAAACACGATTTAATTCGCGAAGGCAAAGACATAGAAAAACGCGTATTAGCAAAAGGCTTACGTTATCATTTAGAAGATCGCGTCATTATTCATGGTAATAAAACCATCGTATTTAAATAATGTTAAAGCGCTTAAAATATATCGCCCTTTTCTACAGGAATTAAGCGCTCGTATTTATTTAATAAGGTCGTAATGGTAATGCTACTACTCACATTGATGGCGGTTACTAATGGATCGGCTATCAAGAAAATAATAATTAAAAATACAAATACGCTATCAAGCGGAATCCCAAGCGGTGCTAGGGGAATCGCAAATAAAGCAATGACCGCAATAAATGGCGTACCTGAAGAAGCAATTGAAAATAACATGGCCGAGAACATGATCACCAATACCAATTCTATGCTCAATGGAATTTTAAATAAACTAGCCAGTAATATCGCAATAAATGACACCATCAAAGTGGTCCCTTGTTGATTTAAAAACAAAGATAAGGGCGTTGCGAGTTCAATCAGATCTTTTGAAATATGAAATTCTTTGTCTAAGACTTGGGTTAAAGATGGAAAGGCGGCCAAACTACTGCTGGTCATAAAGCCAATCAGCACAGGCTGTTTAATGGCATTGAGTACATAGAAAAAAGATCGTTTATACGCACGCGCGATCAAATAAACATGTACGCTAAAGATGAGAATGCCCACTATAAATAATAACACTAACATTTTGGCAACATTGATAATCACAAAAAAACCATGCTCTGCAACAAAATTACCAAAGATCGCTATTAATGCAAAAGGCAAGAAATACATCAGTCCTGCAATAATATTAACGACTGCATAATATAAATCATCAAATGTTTTTACAGTGGCATCGGTTGAGCGTTTCACGAACCCAAGGGAGAGCCCCAATAGACAAGAAAAGAATAATAAAGGCAAGTAATTGCCTTCAATGACTTTTAAAACAATATTGGGGGCGATAATATGTTCAATAAAATCCATCAAGGGACTCGAGGCTGTACTGGCATCTGCTACTTGCGTGTATTTTTCAGGCACTTCATCCATAACTAAAATATTACCCACAAACATTTTAGACTCTTCACTAATCACACCAAAAATATTGCTTGAAAAGGCTGCTATTACACCCATGCATGCCGTAATAAAAATAGCGGCAACGGCTATCGTTAAAAATCGTATTAAAAACTTTGCTTCTTCACGATTTTTGACCGCCTTAGCAAAAGAGCTCACCATAGAAAAAAGAATCAGGGGCAAGATGCACATGCTAATCGACGCTAAAAACAAATTGCCAAAAGGCTCTATATAGGCAATCTGATTTTTAAAAAAATGCCCGGATGCCATGCCAACGATTAACGCGGCCACCAAGATCCATGGATTTAATAACCATTCTTTTTTAAACATTTATTTCACCACTGTGTTGTTAAAATATTGTGCACGCAAATTTTTTAAGGTCCCATCATGTTCAAACGTTTCTAAAAGCAAATCTATCCAAAACATTAAATGAATATGTTGGCTATTCATGACTATGGCATCCTCGAGGATCCAATCATTTACGGGAGTTTGCGTCACCGACAAAGAAAGTTCTGGAGCATTTTTTAATATGATTCTGCCCAAGACATTATCAGTCAAGGCTACATTGATTTTTTTATTTTCAATATCCAGCAACATTTGTTTTTCATCTTCATAAATAGCGACTTTTGCTTTAGGAAAATAATCCTGCGCAATATCTGCAAATACAGCACCGCTAGCTGCTCCAATAATTATTCCTGGTTGATTATACTTTTCAATAATTTGATCGCGACTCAGGTCTGTCAATTTTGCATTACTTCTACTTTCAATGGCCGCTAAATAATTAATATTATAGGGTCGTGAAAATAACACATACTTACCGCGCTCCGGCGTACGGGTAATATTAGAAATGGCCATTTCTGCTTTTTTATTAGCCACCAAAGCCACTGCATCATCGTAATGGGTTGTATAAGATAGGATCCAAAGTAATCGATAATTCATTTGCAATCAGAGTAGCCAAGGCCATATCAAAGCCTTGTAGTTGTGTATTAGTAGGCGATGACACAAATGCAACGGTCAACTTGCCATCTTTAACAATTTCTTGCAAATCACTACTTAACTGTAAGGCAAAGGCCTTGGTCAATAGTAAACAGCAAAATAGCCCTACTATAATTTTTTTAAAAGTCATATTTTTTATCACCTTTTATCGTGTTGTTTGCTCTTTGATAAGTTACTTGTGCCAACATCCCATCAGGTGTATTCACCCGCAAGTCTGTTTTAGCGGACTCAAGCGCCGTCATATTCGTTACATCATTTCTTTGCTTGGCTGCCACATAGGCAATAGCCTTCGACCATTGGTTAAAATCTTCTTCAGGAATACCGGTTGTTAACGCTCTAGAGAGTGAATTTGTTTTGGTAATTGCCCTTAATTGTTTTATGGCATGTGTATATAAAATCTCATCATAGGGCGCAGCTGCTTGGAGCACCATCACCCAGACCCAAGACACATCAGAAAGACTCAACTTATCTTTATTTATTCCTTGGTAATCTTCTGTTAGCTTATCTGCAAGTTTTTGCATAGCCGGTTTAACATCATCAAAATCTTGTTGATTTAAACTGGCCAAATAGCCATAGGCCCAGGCTTTAAATCGATCCGCTTGTGTCTCTTTATTTTGTAATAGAGCTTGTAATTTTATCCGTGCATCGGAAGTATTATCATGCTTAAATTGCGCTGCAATTGCCATGCGACCATAGAGCCAAGCCGCATAAGAATTTTTACTGGCATCATTTGATAACTGCATCATGGCTGTCTGCATTTTATTGCGCGCATCATCATAATTATGATCATCGCCCGTTTGCGACGCAAGTAATAAGGGTATGCTGAGTTTATAAGCATCTCCTTGCGCTTCATTGATTAACTGAGTAGTTTGGGGGTTCGCGAACATCAGCTGACTCCATACCAATAAAATTAACCAAAAAACCTTTTTCACGCTGTTTTTCCTTTGATTTCAACCGCCCGTAGCTGTTGTGCCAGCCTATCGAGTACGCCATTGACGAATTTATAACCTTCTGCTGTGCCAAACATTTTGGTTAAATCCAAAGCTTCATTAATGACTACTTTATAGGGAATTTGTAAACAATGGGCTAATTCGTAAGTGGCTATGCGCAGTACTGCACGCTCGATGGGATCAACCTGATCGATGCTACGTGACATAAAAGGTGCCAACAATTCATCGAGATCTGAGTAATGATCAACAACGCCATTTAAAAGTTCAGCAAAATAATCACCATCAAAAGTCGCATTATTTTTCTTGGCTAAAAATTGCAGCTCTATGTCTCGAATTTGAGTACCACTCATTTGCCATTGATAAATAGCTTGCACAGCAAAACGACGCGCTTTATGACGACCTAAATTATTTTTTTTCGATTGGGTAACTTCTTGAGTAAATCGATCATCTCTAGTAAAGCACAAGCACCGTCTGCACCTTTATTGCCTGATTTAGCACCTGCACTATTGATGGCTTGTTCAACTGTATCTGTGGTCAGCACCGCAGTAATAACAGGTAAATGATGTGACAGCGATACTTGATGTATCCCTTTAATGCATTCGCTCGCCACATATTCAAAATGTGGCGTTTCACCACGGATAACACAGCCTAAAGGATGAAAGGCCTGCATATTTATTTTGCATCGCAAGACTTTGCACAGCGATTGGTAATTCCATCGCGCCCGGCACACGGATAACCGTAATATCTGCCGCAACAACGCCATGACGCTTAAACGCATCTAAGGCACCTTTTAATAAATTATCAACAATAAGACCATTAAACCGCGACATCACGATAGCGATGGGATTATTATGGTGCTGGGTGTGACCTTCGATGATTTGCATTGCGTTCATGTTTATTCCTTCTCTAATTGTATGTATTCTACCACTTCTAAACCAAATCCTGAAAGTGCGCTCATTTTTCTGGGCGTGCTTAATAAGCGCATTTTGCCAACCCCTAAATCAGCCAAAATCTGGCTACCCAGACCAATATGACGAAGACTGGGCAGACTGCTGACGCTTTCTTGTTGATAGGCACTGATTTGTTGTAATAAATCGGCTTGTTCATATTGTTCATTGAGTAACACTAACACGCCTTTATGCTTGGCGATATATTCAAGGGCCTTGGCTAAATACCAACGTTTGCCGGATTGTTTAGCAAATAAGGTATCGACGAGATTCGTCGATTGCACCCTAACTATACAGGGCTTTTTAGCATCAATTTCACCATTAACTAAGGCACTATGTAATTGGCCTTTGATTTCATCGCGATAAACATATAAATCAAAAGGTCCAAAATAAGTGTCTATCACTCTTGTTTCAATACGTTTTACTTGCTTTTCATGTTTTAAACGGTAATTAATTAAATCGGCTATAGTGCCTATTTTTATCTGATGTTTTTGAGCAAATTGTTGTAAATCGGCTCTACGCGCCATGGTCCCGTCTTCATTTAAAATTTCTATGATCACCGCTGCAGGTTCAAGACCTGCCAGTTGAGTTAAATCACAGCCTGCTTCGGTATGACCGGCGCGTGCTAATACGCCACCACTTTGGGCAATAATAGGAAATATATGTCCGGGTTGAACCAGATCTTCTGGTTGTGCATAAGGTGCAACTGCAGCTTTAATCGTTGTAGCACGATCAGCTGCTGAAATACCTGTAGTAACACCGGTTGCAGCTTCTATTGAAACCGTAAAGTTAGTGCCCATGCGCGCGGTATTTTTTTCAACCATAACAGGAATATTAATTTTTTTCGCACGCTCTTTAGTCAAGGTTAAACAAATCAAGCCCCGTGCCTGTTGGATCATAAAATTAATAGCATCCGCATTAATATGGCTAGCTGCCATCATTAAATCGCCTTCGTTTTCACGATCTTCATCGTCCATTAAGATAACCATTTTGCCTTGACGGATATCGTCAATCAGCTCTTGGGTCGTATTTAAATGATTCATACTCTCACCTGTTGTTCTACTTGTAACAAACGTTGTACATAACGTGCGAGCACGTCTATCTCTAAATTTAATTCATCGCCGACATGCTTATGATGCAGCGTTGTATGTTGCCAAGTATGTGGAATAATATTGACTGTAAATTCGCTATTATTTACTGTGTTTACCGTTAAACTGATGCCTTCTAGCGTCACGGATCCTTTTGCAGCGATCAGCCCTGATAATTCTTTTGGCATGCTCAAGCGCAATAAACGCGATTGCCCTTGCAAGCGAATTTCGATAATGCGGCTTAATCCATCAACATGACCACTCACCCAATGACCGCCTAAACGATTGCTTGCTTTTACACTGCGCTCTAAATTGACTATATCATTTACATTTAATTTTTTAAGTGCGCTGCAGCGCAAAGTTTCTTGTGAAACATCTACACAAAATTCATTTTTATGGCATTTAGTTACGGTTAAACACACGCCGTTAATCGCGATACTCTCGCCTAATTGAATATCATTATAATCAGCAGTAATCACAAAACGTAAATCAAGACCTATAAATTCTTTTTTGCTGATTTTACCTAAGTCGGTAATAATACCTGTAAACATAGCTAACTCCTCACCGCGATATAACACCAGTCTTCGCCGACTTGAAAATGTTGTTTAATATTTAAATGTATCGCTTGCGATAATTGGGTAACGCCCGGTAGCGTACATAAACCGCGCGCATCTTCACCCATCAGTTTAGGCGCTACAAATAAATGCCACTCATCGACTAAATCTGCCTGCAAAAATGCACCGTTTAATACACTGCCGGCTTCTACCAAGACTTCATTTATTTTTTGTTGCGCAAGGTGTGCAAGCATTAATCTTAAGTCAACTTGTTGATTGTTTGCAGGTAAAATGTAAACTTGTGCGCCTTTTGCTTGTAATTGTTGAATTTTTTCTGGATGATCCACACCAGTATAAATCCAAACGTTTCCAGGCAGGGTTAATAATTTTGCATCGATGGGCATGCGTAACTGACTGTCTAAAATAACGCGCGTAGGCTGTTTAAAATATGGATTTTGTAAAATGTCTTCATCACGCACAGTGAGACTTGGATCATCCATTAATACCGTATTGATACCCGTTAAAATCACGCAGCTTTGTGCGCGTATGTTTTGCACTAACAGACGTGCCTTTGAACCTGTAATCCATTTGCTTTGACCATTTTGCATCGCAGTGCGACCATCCAAACTCATGGCTGTTTTTAAACGTACAAAAGGACGCTGCGTTTGCATACGCATAAAAAATCCAGGATTTAAAGCTAGCGCTTCATCCTGACATAAACCTGATTCTATATTCACGCTATGCACTAAAGGATTTGGATCGAGTGTTGCTGCAATAATACGCCCCACTTGGGCTTTATTTAAGGCATCAAAACAAGGCGGTGTTTTGCCAAAATGTGTGCACGGCGCTAATGTAACATAACAAGTAGCCTCTTTTGCATGATCCCCAGCTTGCAACAGTGCATTCACTTCTGCATGAGGACCCCCTGGGAATTCATGCCAACCTTCGCCAATTTTTTCACCATTTTTAACTAATACACAACCTACACGCGGATTTTCTCGCGTGGTGTATAAGCCCTTTTTTGCAAGTTCAATTGCAAGGCGCATCCATGCTTTATCCGCTTCGTTAAACATTTAACCTTCTTGTAAATTAGCAATTTCACGTTGAAAAGCATGCACATCTTCAAAGCTACGGTACACGGATGCAAAGCGCACGTAAGCAACTTGATCAATACTTTTTAATTCTTGCATAACCCATTCGCCAATTAATAGTGATTGGACTTCACGCTCACCAGAACCTTGTAATTTTTTTCGAATCCGTGATAAGGCTTTTTCGACTTGTTCTGAAGCAATGGGGCGTTTTTCTAGGGCACGCAAAAAACCTCGGCGTAATTTTTCTTCATCAAAAGGCGCCCGTGAGCCGTCACGTTTTATAATGCGTGGTAACATCAGTTCAGCCGTTTCATAACTAGTGAAACGTTCTAAACATTGCACACATTCACGGCGTCTTCTGACCTGTTCGCCATTATCACCGACTAATCGAGAATCAACCACGCGCGTATCTGGCGCGCTGCAATAAATGCAGTGCATCATTCCCCCTTTTTTGCATAAACTGGAAATTGTTTACACAAATCTAATACTTTTTGTTTCGTTTGTTGAATCAATGCTTCATTGTTTAAATCCGCTAAAATATCGCAGATCCAATTGGCTATTGTTTTTGCATGTTCTTCTTTTAAACCCCGTGTCGTCATCGCAGGAGATCCGATGCGCAGTCCACTGGTCACAGAAGGTGACGCAGGATCATTGGGCACTGAGTTTTTATTAACAGTAATATAAGCACGGCCCAAAGCATTTTCAGAATCTTTACCGGTAATATTTTTATCACGTAAATCCACTAAAAATAAATGATTATCCGTACCACCTGAGACGACCTTATAGCCCCTCTCCATAAACGTTTGCGCCATCACTTTGGCATTTTTAAGGACTTGTTGTTGATAGGTTTTAAATTCAGGCTGTGCGGCTTCTTTAAATGCTACCGCTTTAGCCGCTATGACATGCATGAGTGGGCCGCCCTGATTACCGGGGAAAACAGCTGAATTAATCTTCTTCGCCACTTCGCCATTCTCACGGGTTAATATAATACCGCTACGGGGCCCACGTAAGGTTTTGTGTGTTGTAGACGTAGTCACATCAGCAATCGGCACCGGATTGGGATAAACACCAACAGCAGCAAGACCTGCAATATGCGCCATATCCACCATAAAATAAGCACCGACGCTATCGGCAATTTCACGAAAGATTTGCCAATCGATAATACGTGAATAAGCAGAAAAACCCGCAACGATTAATTTAGGTTTATGCTTTTGCGCCAATTCACGCACATTGTCATAATTAATTTGTTCTGTTTTAGGATCTAATTCATAACTGACAAAATTATATAGTTTGCCTGAAAAGTTGACAGGAGAACCATGAGTTAAATGCCCACCATGGGCCAGGCTCATCCCTAAAACTGTATCACCAGGTTCTAATAAAGCCAAGTAAACCGCTGCATTAGCTTGTGAGCCTGAATGCGGCTGCACATTGGCATAACCTGCATTAAACAATGCTTTCACGCGTTCTATGGCTAAATTCTCGGCTATATCGACAAATTCACAGCCACCGTAATAACGTTTACCCGGATAACCTTCAGCATATTTATTGGTCAACAAAGACCCCTGGGCTTCTAATACACGTGGACTGGCATAGTTTTCTGAGGCAATCAACTCAAGATGTTCTTCTTGTCGCACAGCCTCATTTTCCATGGCCTGCCATAATTCAGGATCAAAATCAGCAATCGTCATATTTGCAGGGTACATAAGCGCTCCTTAGATAGATAAAAATTGCCTTATTCTACCTGATTTCACCAAGGTCTGCATGGGGGGTTTTAAGTTGGAAGCCTTATAATTTATGGCGTCACATATTCACAGCTCACATCCAGATTACAGGGCGTAAAGCCGTGGATGCGAAAATCAAAATAGTCGCTAAAACCACTAACGGCCACATAACTGCTGGGGTTTGAGCGCTCTAGGGGGGCTATGGTTAAGGAATTGTGGTCAGTTAAAATGTGAATAGAATTAGCCTGACACAAGGTTTTATAGATTTGGACATGACACAAAACAGGTAAGCCATTGATTCCTTCAGCATTGACTATCCTGATTTTTTTCTTCATCCTTCGCAAAGAATCCATATGCGCAGTAAAAGGCTCCTGAACAGTCATAGGTTCTGTGGGCGCAACTGAGGGCCTCTCAGGAACAGGTAAAGAAAAAGGCGAAGGCGGAATGGTCTTACTGGGCGGAACAGCCAGAGTATAAGTGTTAGGATCGCCTAATCCTGCCCATAAGGTAGCGGAATAAAGCAGCATCATGAGTAATAATTTTCGCATTTTTCTCTCAATATCTTAAATACTCATTCAGTATAGCCTCTAAATATTCTGCAACACCTCACTTAAATGCTGAACAGGTGTTATTTGCAAGCCAGCAAATTCTGATTTTTTCATATTGGCTTTAGGAACTATGGCGCGTTTAAAGCCATGTTTGGCTGCTTCTTGTAAGCGTTCTTGTCCACCTTGGACTGGACGAATTTCGCCAGCCAGACCTACTTCGCCAAAAACAACTAAATCACTGGGCAGTGGTTGATTTCTTAAACTGGATAACACTGATAATAATACTGATAAATCACTGCCTGTTTCTAAGACACGTACACCGCCGACAGCATTTACAAATACATCTTGATCGCCAGTGACTATGCCACCGTGTCTACTTAAAATGGCTAATAACATGGTTAAACGATTAGGATCTAAGCCTACGCTCACGCGTCTAGGATTGCCTAAATGGGAACTGTCTACTAAAGCTTGAATTTCTACCAACATCGGCCGCGTGCCTTCCCAAGTCACTAAAATACTGCTGCCAGAAACGGGTTTTTCATAGCGTGAAAGAAATATTGAACAGGGATTTGCCACTTCACGTAGACCTTTATCCCCCATCGCAAAAATACCTAATTCATTCACTGCGCCAAAACGATTTTTTACTGCACGCACGATACGAAAACGATTATCACGCTCACCTTCAAAATATAAAACCGTATCGACCATATGTTCTAAAACACGAGGCCCCGCCAGCGCACCTTCTTTGGTCACGTGGCCGACAAGAAATAAAGTCGTGTCTGTTTGTTTTGCATAATGCGTCAATTTTGCCGCACTTTCACGTACTTGTGATACCGAACCGGGTGCAGAATTAATCGTATCAGTAAATACGGTTTGTATCGAATCAATCACGACTACTTTAGGTTGTTCTTTAATAATAATATCTAAGATCGTTTCAATATGTGTTTGCGCGAGTAAACGAATTTCTTTGCGCGCCAGCCCAAGCCGATGCGCTCGCGCAGATACTTGTTGCAAAGATTCTTCACCGGTAATATATAAAACCGGCAACTGTTGGCTTAAATGACTAATGGCTTGTAATAAAACAGTCGATTTACCAATGCCAGGATCACCGCCCATTAACACCACAGAACCAGGCACCAAACCACCACCCAACACACGATCCAATTCTGTTAAGCCACAAGAAGTGCGTTGATGTTCAGTCACATTCACATCCAGCAAACTTTTAACCGTATTATTAATTTCCCCGGTCAAACCTTTGTGCCGCACAGATTTGGGACTGGCTATCGCCATTTCCACATAACTATTCCAAGTCCCGCAATCGGGACAACAGCCGATCCATTTAGGACTGCTAGCACCGCAGGATTCGCAGACGTATTGGGATTTAGACATTTGATTTGCTCCGTTACTCGTGTCATTAAAAAGAGTAGTATGGCTAGTGTGTGATATATTATCATATTTTTATTAACAATATTTAGGAACGACTAAGATGCTTAATTTACTTAAATCCATTTTGATTGTTACTTTTATCGCCCTATTGCAATTATCAATCTATGATCGTTTTTTAAAGCCTATTATTACCACCTGGGGTGCTTCTCCAAATGAAGTGGCCATGCCTATGGCCGGCGATGATAAGACGCTTACCATAACCTCTACTCGGGCAATATTAATTAATGCGCCAAAAGCAGAGGTTTGGAAATGGTTAATACAATTAGGGGCAGATAGAGGTGGATTTTATAGTTACGATTTTATTGAAAAGGCAATGGGATATAAAACTCGCCATCAAGACTTGATTAAACCTGAATTCACAGAATTAAAAGTAGGTGATATAATTCGTGGATCAATTGATGAAAAGAGCAGCATTATCCCTTACAACTTTCGTGTGCTTTATGTTAAACCCTTTGATACTTTTGTTGTAGATAAATGGGGAACATTTTTACTAGAAGAAGTTAATAATCAACAAACGCGTTTAATTATTCGAAGTCAAGAAGAACCTGCCCCAAATCTATGGATAAAAACAACAAATTACATAGAGGTACCACTTCACTTTATTATGGAAAGACGCACCCTAATGGGCATTAAAGCGCGTGTTGAAGCAGGCGAAAATGTTCAGCTTTCCCAAACGAAAGATATAGTATGGTTTTCTGGTATAGCCTTGTCGGGTTTACTCATTTTTTTAATTATTTTTATAGCGCGCGGGATAATCCAAAGTATTATCATCCCTACTTTTTTAAGTTTATTTTGGTTATGTACGATTTTACTATTTCAGCCTATACCTTTGTATAGCATTGGGTTACTGCTGGTTGTTTGCTATCTTACATTAAAAGATGGCAGAAGAAATTATAAGGGAAATTTAAAAACAGGATGTTGACGCAAATTAAAGGCGATTTTTTATTATCGCTTGCCATTCACGATCTGTTACCGGTAGCACGGAGAGTCGGTTACCCTTTTTTAATAATTGCATAGTGCTAAGCGCAGGGTTATTTCTTAATAGGTCCAGTGGCATTATTTCTGAAAATTTTTCGACTAATTTAAGCTTAACACCATACCAGCGAGGATTTTTGGGATCAGAGTCTGGATCAAAATAGTTGGACTTGGGATCAAAAGCGGTTTCATCAGGCAAATGAGTTTGGATGATTTGCATGATCCCGACTATGCCTGGGATTTTGCAACTGGAGTGATAAAAAAATGCCAGGTCATTCACCTGCATTTTATCGCGCATAAAATTACGCGCTTGAAAATTGCGCACGCCGTCCCAGAAGGTGATTTGACCTTTGGCTTTGGCCAGATCATCAATGCTATAGGTTGTGGGTTCTGATTTCATTAACCAAAAAGACATGTTTTATTCCTTGATTGTGTGCTAAATTTGAGTCCACTATACTAACAGAATTTTAAAGGAACTTGTATGAGCAACAAAACCGCTAACGCCATTTCGCCTACCCGCGTAGAAAATTACCCTGAGTGGTACCAGCAAGTCATTACGGCGGCTGATTTAGCGGAAAATTCGGCTGTACGAGGTTGCATGGTGATTAAACCTTGGGGTTATGCTATTTGGGAACGTATACAGGCGATTTTAGATGCACGCTTTAAAGCAACTGGCCATGAAAATGCTTATTTTCCGCTACTGATTCCCATGAGTTATCTTGAAAAAGAAGCGGAACATGTACAAGGTTTTGCTAAAGAATGCGCAGTGGTTACCCACACCCGCTTAGAGCATGACGAAAAAGGCGGCCTGCGCCCTAGCGGTGCATTGGAAGAACCTTATGTGATTCGTCCAACCAGTGAAACCGTGATCGGCGTGCAGTTTTCTAAATGGATACAATCTTATCGGGATTTACCTGTACTGATTAATCAATGGGCTAATGTAATGCGCTGGGAAATGCGCACGCGGATGTTTTTACGCACCAGTGAATTCTTATGGCAAGAAGGTCACACCGCGCATGCAACACGCATAGAGGCACAAGCAGAAACTAAACAAATGTTAGCGATTTATGCAGATTTTGCGCAAGACTATGCCGCTATTCCTGTTATTAAAGGCGAGAAAACACCTGTTGAGCGTTTCCCGGGTGCTGAAAATACCTATACTATCGAAGCCATGATGCAAGATAAAAAAGCATTGCAAGCCGCGACCTCCCATTTTTTAGGACAAAATTTTGCTAAATCTTTTGATATTCAATATTTAGATAAAGAAGGTAAACAGGAATACGCATGGACCACTTCTTGGGGCATGTCGACACGTCTGATTGGCGGTCTTATTATGACCCACAGTGATGATGATGGTTTAGTATTACCACCCAAACTTGCCCCCTTACATATTATTATTTTGCCAATATATCGTGATGAGCAAGATAAAATTAAAGTACTGGATTATTGCCAAACGTTGAATCAACGTTTATCTGACTTAAACTATAATAATGAAAAATTACGCGTTAAAGTCGATACGCGCGATTTGAACAGCGGGGAGAAATCCTGGCACTGGATCAAAAAAGGCGTACCGATTCGTCTAGAAATCGGTCCACGCGATATGGAAAAGGACAGCGTCTTTATGGCTAGACGTGATTTAGGTGTTAAAGAAAAACGCACACTCACTTGCAATGAATTTATTGAAAAAGCAAATAGTATATTAGATGAAATTCAAAATAATTTATTTTCTAAAGCTAAAAAATTTCAACAAGACAATTTACATCTTGTAAATAATATCGATGAATTTAATTCGGTTTTCTCTGATAAAGGCAAGGGTGGTTTTGTACAATGTTACTGCGCACCGGATGATGTCGAAGATATTATTAAACCCATGAAAGTCAGTGCCCGCTGCGTGCCTTTGGAGCAATCCGGCGAATCTGGCCTTTGCATTTTTACCGGTGAAAAGACTACCCGGCAAGTGATCTTTGCTAAAGCCTATTAAAGTAGGTTGCCTTTAATCATTTTTATCATTTAATATGATTTCTTTAAATTTTACAAAGGAATGTTAAGATGTTTCCCACAATTATTCGAGAAATTAATACTATATTACATGCTGTACCTAATCAATTAATTTGGCATAGCTATAATGGCTGCCAGATTGCTCAAGTGCACGTGTCCGCAAGCGATCAAACCGGCGCCACAGCACGCTGTGCGGTAGGACTCTTAGAATCCTTTTTTGAAAATGATAAGTTAAAAGAATCATTTCAATTCCGTATAATGAATCAACACCAGGACGGTGTAGTTTTAAATATCAGTACAACATCGCAAAATTTATTTGACGCTGGTGAGGCAGAACTTAAAGAATTATTAGCTACTGAGCAAGCACAGCTCACAACAAAATTTGCTACTATCGAAGCTTATCATGATGAAGGGGTAGAAATGATAAGATTTAACAAAGTGTCTAGTGAAGAAGATAAAATACCGATGATATTAAAATTTCTTGCTCACACTGTCACTAACGGTGGGCTTAGGTTAAGATTGCAACCCGAAATTTCCGGACAGTATGCTCAAAAAGATATCAACTCTTTAAAGTATACGTTTGCATTACTAGGCGCTGAACCAGGACTTACCACCTTGGTCAAACCTATTACGACAAAACCCACGCATGCAGTCATACAAAGATGTACCACTTCATTTAATGCCCCAAAAGTCGTGGATATAACCCTAGCTGCCGACCAACAAACACCGGCGCGTACCTTAAGGTAATACACACACTTTATTTTGACAACGCATCGGTTTTTCACAATTGCTATCAAAATTGCAAGTATGCCCCGGCGTGTTGGCAGCTGTCGGGGTTAATGGGGCCAGGGCCCCGCACATTAATATTTGCACTGACTCTACGGTAAATCCTGTTTTTTCAGGAATAACTTTTTGTGGCAATACTTCGATGTGATCAATTTTGAGAAATTGAGTGGCTAATAATGCTGTTTGTTCGTGAACAGTGGCCAGTGGAATAATTTCAGATTGCTTGCACGCAAGCGCGAATACAGCTTGGCTGGAAAATGATATAAATAATGTCACAAATATACTCAGTTGTTTCATATGATTTGAAAAATATTAAGTTCTTGTTGTAGATAGTTCACCGAATACTCCAGCTCGCCTCGTGTTTGAGCATAGACGTTTAATAGGGGTTGACCTTTTTCAACTTGCGTATGCAGTGGGGTTAACAGTTCTACGCCGGCGGCTTTTTCTTTGGGAGCACCAGCGAGTTTTGCTATACGTGCAAGATGTCGATTGTTAATGTCTACGATTTCGCCACTGCCTTTTGCAGTCATGACATATTGATAAGGTGCGGTTGGAATGTCACGTAATCCGCCTTGCGCTTTACAAATAGCTTGGAATTTTTTCCAGGCAACACCACTGTCTAAAATGGCTTGTGCAGCCAATTTTCCCTGGCCAGGTAAGACAGTTTTTGAAAACTCTAAAATATAGCCCGCTAAGGTCAGTGATCGATCACGTAAATCTTGCGGTGCTGCTGGATTTCGATGTAATACTGCTAAAACATCTTTAGCTTCCAGTGCGGGGCCTATGCCTCTACCGATGGGTTGAGTTCCATCAGTGAAAATCGTACGAATAACTATGCCTAAAGCTGTGCCTACTGTTTCTAGATAATCTTTTAATAATTCTGCAGCTTGTGGTGTGCGCACTTTTGCTGTAGGACCAATGGGAATATCAATGACAATGTGATTTGAACCTGCAGCAATTTTTTTTGATAAGACTGAGGCCACCAATTGACCTTCACTATCCAAATCTAATACATGTTCGACACCAATTAAAATATCATCTGCCGGACTTAAAGCGACCGATCCACCCCAAACGATGCAACCATTTTCTTGCTCAACAACTTTTCTCATGGCGGGTAAATCTAAATCAACAGGGCATAATACCTCCATGGTATCAGCTGTTCCTGCAGGCGAAGTAATGGCTCTAGAAGATGTTTTAGGTATGGTTAAACCAAATGCAGCAACTATCGGCACCACAATTAGACTGGTACGATTTCCCGGTAAACCACCCACACAATGTTTATCGACTATGCAATCCAGTGGCCAATCTAAACGTTTTCCTGCTTTAATCATGGCTGTAGTTAAGGAAATAATTTCTGTTTTATCTAAACGATTTCCCGCGCAAGCCGTCAAAAACGCCGCAATATAAATATCTGATAATTTTCCCGTCACCACATCATTGATTATTGTTTCCATTTTATTTTCATCTAAACGCTCACCATAAACTTTTGAGCGAATAATGCCCATAGATGACAAATGTTTAGAGTGTGTAATATGAATCACATCACCTTCATTGGCACCCAGTACTTCCCAAGCATGATTAGAAAGACTTCCTTCTTCTTTATTGAGTAAATTAGAATCAATGATATTTAAAGTAGCAATAATAGACTTATCATTTAGACAGATTTCAACGCGTGCTTGTGCAGAAAATCCTTCTGAGCTGGAAATTTCACAGTCTTTGTGCATATAGACCACGGCTTCTTTATACGTGTCTATTCCTAATTTTTTTAGCCGCAGACTACCCGCATGCGTGCTCACTACAGATTCTCCTTCTGTAGATAATTAGGAATCTCACAATGCCAGCCTAATTTATCGATAATTTTTTGCCTTAAACTCATGGCAGATTCTGGCGCACCGTGAGTTAAAAACGTTTTGAGTGGCGGCGCTTCAAAATGCGATAACCACTCTAATATTTCTTCATAATCCGCATGTGCAGAGAGATCACTTAAGGATTCTATTTGTGCTTTTATGGTTATCATTTCGCCATAAATTTTAACTTGGCCCTCACCGCTCATCATGCGTTCGCCTCGCGTACCACCGGCTTGATAACCCGTAAATAAAATAGTATTGCGATAATCGGATATTCTGGCTTTTAAATGATGCAACACCCGACCACCTGAGGCCATGCCACTGGCGGAAATAATAATAGCAGGCATATCCATCTCATCCAGCGCAGAAGACTCTTCAAAAGTTTTAACATAGGTAGGCAATGCACATACTTTTGCACAAACGCTTTTATCGAGTCGATGCTCTTTACCATATCTTTCAAAAATATGGGTTGCATCTGTTGCCATAGGACTGTCTAAAAAAATAGGTACATGCGGAATTTTATCTGCAGATCTTAACTGATATAAATAATATAATATACTTTGCGCTCTACCGACTGCGAAAGCAGGAATAATTAAGGTGCCGCCACGTTTTACTGTTTCTCTAATAATATGGCCCAATTTTTCTTGCGCGTCTTCATGTTCGTGTAAACGATTACCGTAGGTGGATTCTAAAACTAGATAGTCCGTTTGTGTAATAAAATCCGGTGCACGCATCACAGGATCATGGGGTCTACCCAAATCTCCGCTAAATAATATTTTAGTTGCTTGATGTTGCATTTGCACACAAGCTGCACCTAATATATGCCCGGCATGATGGAAATAAGCTTTAAAGGTTTTAGCAACTTTAAAGTATTCATGGAAATCGACCGTTTCAAAATGTTTTAAAGAGGTTATTGCATCTTTTTCAGTATATAAAGGTAGTGCTGTTTCATGTTTAGAGGAACGAAACTTATTAGTTATTCTGGCTTCTTCTTCCTGTAAAAATCCACTATCGGGCAACAAGATGCTGCATAAATCTTTAGTGGCTGGTGTGGAAAAAATTTTTCCTTTAAAACCATTTTTAACCAGCAATGGTATGTAACCGGTGTGATCTACATGCGCATGGGTTAAGATTATGGCTTCTATGGTTTTGGGATCCACAGGAAATTGCGACCAGTTTCTTAAACGTAATTCTTTATAGCCTTGAAATAAACCACAATCCACCAGAACTTTTTTGTCAGCGGCTTTCAATAAATATTTAGAACCGGTAACCGTTCCTGTTGCGCCCAGAAATGTTAATTGCATTAGGCACTCGCCTGATGCTGTTGCAAAATTTCTTGAATAATGTTTTGCAGCACATTTTGACTGGCCTCATCAGAAAATTCACCGGTATCACGCATTTCTAATAAACGACGTTCGACCACTTGTGCAACTGAACCACTCGGGTATAAGCGGGCTAAAATTTTGCGCGCATCTTTGGGACCAATTCGATCATATAAAGCATTACGCACGTAAGCATCTTCCGCTGTGGTACTAAAGGCCCATAATTCTATAGGCCCTAAAGTATTAGTCAATAATTGCGTATTCATTCCTTCTTTGGTCGCAAATTGGGCCAAGAAGGTACCGCCACCTGCGCGCGGACCATGAACACGTGTGCGTAGCGCTTGTTTAGCAGTCGCGGATAAACCAAAGGTTTTAGCCGATTTTTCTAGGGCTTGTGCAGGACCAGCATCCATAATAAATACACTAGTGGCAAAATCCACCATCACTTCGTCAAAATCTTCCAATGCTTGGGATAATAAAGCCACTTGTACTTTCCATTTACGTCCTTCACGCATATCAACTAATACTTAATCGCGTACCGATTTCGCTTTGGCTGTGCGGTGAAATTCATCAAATACGATACGTTTTTGGTCTTCACGAATTTCTAAAATACGTC
The DNA here is from genome assembly GCA_963798975.1 of uncultured Gammaproteobacteria bacterium. GTDB lineage: Bacteria > Pseudomonadota > Gammaproteobacteria > JABCZS01 > JABCZS01 > JABCZS01. The sequence goes on along the minus strand of CAWCVU010000011.1, from coordinate 25,862 downwards.
CACGGTGATAATCACGATATAATTTAGGCATATCTTGGACATTTTCATTAATTAAATAATAGTCACGTGCCAGTACATAACGCGCAATCATATACATAACGGCTGTTTGCCTGTCAGCCGCTTCGCCACCGGTTTTTGCTACTTCATCTAAATCCATGGAAATAACCCGTGCTTCACCTAAGTCAAACGCAGTGGTGCGAGATAATATGGGATATTCACGAATGGCACTAGAAATCATACGACTAAACGCCTGAATCAAAGTTTCACCAGTAGGCGCAATGATTTTACCAAATAAATCTTCAACAGCAGGTGTACGACATATGGCCGCTACATCCGCTAATAAAGGCACGGCAAAACGTTGCGCCAATAAGGCTTCATGCTTATGACCGGCTTCAAAGAGTGCATCAGTGATTTCCCACCAGGAGGTATGTTCATCTACTTTTAAACTGAGCGTATATAATATTTCATCCACTTTTTTATCCACATTCGTGGAATAACGGTGTGGATTTTGGGTATCCGCTGATTGCTTATATACTTCATCCACAACCATACCCACCATATCAGCGATACCATCATAGGTGCGATCAGCACTTAAGGGAGTTGCGAGTAAGGTTAAAAAATTCACTAAAAAACTACGCTCTAAAGGTGTAGGAAAACGTGCACCTAATTGCGTATCAAAAGGATTAATCGAATATTCTGGCGTCATCCGCAGACGAAAATAAGCAGCAAAGTGCTTTTGATTGGCGGGCAAGGCTTCTTTTAATAATGAAATTAAACCACTACTTGAAGGCCCTACGTCAATAATGGCAATGCGCGGTAGGCGCTCTTGTCCTGCATTTAAGCACAAGGCTAAATTAATGGCATTAGATAAAACGGATTTACCGGAACCAGGACGTGCATAAATTAAATCAATCCAAGTGGTTTGCATTGCAGAACCGGGTTGGTAGGGCCACAATTTTCCATCGGGGGAGCGAAACAATAAAGCACCTTGTTGCCAAGGAGAAGAAGGCCGCGCAATCGGTAACATATAAACCACATCGGATAAGGGTGCAACAGAAGGTGTGGCCATACTACTGGCTGTCAATGCTAAACTGCTGGAGATCACAGCACCATAGGGATCACCTGAGAGTTCAGAAACTTCACAATAACCCCAACCTTGCACTGCTTTTGCCAATTCAGCGGCACGTGTTTTTAATAAAGCTTCTTGCCCAACACTGGCCCAAGTGGTCAGTGATACTTTCAAACGTACGACGGCATCATCAGTACTGCTTTCGAAATAATGCAATAAATTTTTTGCATCCCCTATCATCGGATTGCTTGCGGCTGCAAAACTTAAAATAGAAGCTACCGTAGATTTAAAACCCAATGAGGCTAAACCATTACTTTCCACCATAAATGAAATACGCCAAGGAATTTTTGCAGCCACCACCCGATTAAATAAGTAAGCAAAAGACTTCACTTCTTTAGGGAATAATTCGATAAATAAAGGCGCATAAAGACGATCGCCAATTCGACAAATACGTAAATTTAAGTTTTCACCATCACGAGGCATAATCTGGGAAGACAGCGATGGCCATAATACTTCAGAAATATCGTGTTTATGTAATTTTAATTCACGAATTGGAATACGATCGCCCGGTAAATACGGGCTCCATTTCTCATCGGTAAATTCCTGATCAACCGTAAATCGTGCTTCTCGAATGACTGTATGCGCATCTAATAATTTAGTGGCAAGTCCCAAGGTTTCAAACTCAGTCAGTGTAGCCCTGGTAAAAGACTCATGCACTTCACGCAATTCGGGTGTTGTGGCTATCACACTTTGCGCATAACGCATTGGGGGAATTTTATATTTTTTAATGAAATCAAATTTTCGTGCACTCGCTGTTTTTTGTTGTTGACTCGACATACTGGTGGGAAAGGTCCAAAGTACAATAAAGTTTTTTTCTTGTGCGCAATAACGAGAAAGGGTCTGCAAACGTTCATTAAATAAATCGTCCAATTCTAAATGTAATCGCTTGGCGGTGGCCATAGCAGCCGATAACACTTCTTGCAATTTGTTGTGTAATATTCTCATTATCGTAGGCAAATAAAATTTGTGCGCCATGCCCCGGTCTTGACATAGCTGTTTGCAGGGCGTGAGCAACACCCGTATGCAAGCGCTCAAATTCTTCTGCGCCCACTAAAAACTAGCCCCATCAATTTGAATAACCGATAATAAAGAACCATCTCTTGCTACTAAAGTATGCACATTATCGACGGCTTCTAAATCACAATACGAGCCCGTGGTTTGCTTCAAAGAATTAGTGAACCATTCTAAAAATGAGTCCACCGATTCTAATAGGGGCTCTAAAATATTGGGCATCTTAAAAATCATCCATGTTTAAATCATTTGATTCTAATTTAGGTAAAATCAACGTTGACCAATGTGCCACTTGTTCACTAAAATGCTGCTGGTTAGGCAATAAACGCAAGGGTTGCATAATTTGCTTTTGTGTTTGCGCACTCATGCCTTGTGTATCGAGTAAAGATTGGCCAAATAAATCTGATATGCTGGCGTCTTTACCAAAAATCTCATCTACAGGTTGCATCTGTTGTCGCAAATTTCGATATAAAGATTTTGCCGTTTCAACATACACGTTTTTTGATGACGAAATACAAAATAACACGCGTACCATCTGCATCAAATCTGCCTGCGAAATTTGTGGGAAAAATATCACTCGATTCTCCCGTCCTAATACACCTAAAAAATTACATTCGATGCAAAGCGCACAGCAAGTCGCAAGGTTTGCTAAATCATTTTGTCGATAATTGCCGTTTAAATTGGCAACTTCCTGATGCACCAAATCGCGAAATCCACAGAACTGACATTTATATTTATCACGAACAAACACTTTCTGCGCAATTTTCTGGAACTCGCTTTGTTTTCGCCTGGCGTTAAATATACGCCAACCATCCATATTTGCAGAAAGTGTAAGTGCATACATCCGTTTTTACCTATTCAAAAATATCTCCGCCTATGGATGTGCCTGTTTTTGCGCCAGCTCCAAAGATGGTAACACCGGTGGCTTCAATCATGGTCGGTAACCATACTAAGCCTATGCCGATAAATAACAGCATAAAACATGTACCCAAAGGTACTTGCGCAGGGTTTTCTTTATGTTGTTTGAATTTTCAAACCCCAGCGCCAGCAAAGCCTATCCCTGATACATAGCATAGCGCTACAATTAAACTAACTATCGGTTCAATAGACTCCATGGCTCTTTCAGCCAAGGCACCTAAATCTTCGCCATCGGCTAATACTAGGCTTAACAGGCGCCACCGATAGTCCATAGGACCACACTTGTTAATAAAAATTTCAATTTCATCATTCACCCCTTCATTACTTGCATTAAACATAAAATCCAAACGTATTAAAAACACTGTCACTGTTGCGCCCATATGGTAAGCAAATATGCCACCAATAATATGTGTTAATCCTTTTCCTACCGTAATCTGACCGCCCTGCTCTCCTGGATGCACTAAATAATACCAACCCCGAATAAAAGCGATAATACCGACCAAACGTATGACCTCAAATGCTATCTCTATCACCGTATCAGCTCATAGCCAAGACTGGGCTGATAGGATATCGACTGTAGTGGTACCCCAAAATGTATAAGTACTCACATCAATCAAAGTCGGCCACCAAATTAAACCTGCACCCACTAACATTCTAACAATAGGTCCACTGATGTCCATGTTAGAGCTCATCATGCTGCGCGAATCACTCAGGGCTTTCAACTTATAGATGCCACTTGTGATTAGAAACACACCTAATAAATAGGTCGAGGCTGTTACCAAATAACTCAGGGCCGCTAAAGACTCTGCAAAGGTGACAATAAAGCCTAATAAATCATTAGTCATCACAGCTACTCTTCTTCGCGGAATACGGTCTCCGAACTCATAGTGACAGTTCCTTCCACGGGATCAATATTCATGACTCGGCCATAACCTGGGACATCATCACCCCGCGCCACTGTAAATAATTCGCCGTTTGGCTTAATAGCCAAGCACGACCTGGAATGGCTGCTTGCACGACCATGGGCACTGGAATTAAGATTTTGCTTGCATGGCTTGACGACTTAAATTAGCTGCGCGCTGAGTTTGCTCAGTCACCTTCACATGCAATTCCACTTCGCTGGCCACCATGTTTACTTGCGCTTCTAATGTATTTAAACGTTGATCTAAACTGGTTAAAGCGCTGACCTGTTTATTCAAAGCTTCTAAACGCAATAAAATAGCTGATAGACCACGTTCTTCTTCTGCAATTTTGGTCACCATTTGTTCCATTTGTTCAATACGAGTACCTGCGCCTTGTAGTTGAGTTAATTGGTCATTTAATACGTTCATGCCTTGTTCTATTGTATTTAAACGTTCATCGATTTGTCGTATTTCCACACCGCCTTTGGCAGGCAGATGTTCTACAACTTTAGACTGGCTACTTTAGGTGCTACAGGAGTTATTTCAGTAGAACCCGAACTTTGCATGAACTTATAGCCACCAAATAATATTGAAAGAAATATCAGTGAAGTAATCCATGGGTGACGCGCGAGTAAATTACCACTTCTTTTGGGTGTTGACGTATCCTCAGGCATTACATCTGGAGGCGGAGTCTGTTGTGCATTTAAATCATCAAAATTATCGAAATTATCGAAATCATCAGGAGCCTCAGTCTTATTGGTTGTATCTGTAGCGTTAAAAGTATCAGAGGTATCGGAATCGAAAAGTATTTGTCTTTAGATAAAAAATCATCATCCAAATCCTGTTCTGGATTAAAGGGTTCATCCGCCACAGTTTCTGGCTGATCATTGGGTTTACTTTTCATAAACTCTTCAGAAAATTCATCAGGAAAATCATCGGTAAAATTAAAATCGTCGAACTCACTGGTACGATTTTTATTTTCGATATCATTCTCGCCTTCGTTTTCAGTAGTATATTTTTTATCGTCGTCCATTTTCCCTTTCCTTACTGTTCTGAAGCATTCACACTGACTTCTTGGTTCATTACTTGCGCACTGTTAGTCGGTGCAGCAACAGTTCCTTCATTTATCGTAAAGTCTTGCATAAATAACAAACCTATCCCTGTGCCGCTGTCTACTGTTACGGTAGGCGGCCTATTAAATACTTCACCTAACTGTTCGCCCCAAGCTTGCCCCACTGTGCCAGCTCCGACTAATAATGCTTGTGTTGCTGAAACATCAGCTGATTGCACTACCAATACGTTAGCATCTTGCTGCAACTACAGGTTGAGTAATCCCAGCTAACATGGCTTCCCCAACACCTTCTAAGAATGCAGACGCAAATAAGGAACCATAGCGAAGAAAATAATGATGATCAACCCCTGTAGCCAACGCGGTGCGTGCCGTTTCGGCATCAACTGCTACTGCATTTAACGGTACACTTGTCGGTAAATCTGGTGAACTTAATAAAGAAAAACGTAACATAACGGCATCATCTTGTAATACTAAATCACCCACAATCTTAGAACCTTGAAGGGGTCCTTGCACGATAGTTGCCAATACTGGCCCGGGTTTATCACTATTGACTGCGTATCCAAAACAGCAAATACGATAGAGCCGGCCTTATATAATACAGGGCCTGCTACACTTGCTTCATTTACGCCGCCTTGCCCATTTTCATTATTAACAGGCAATGTACCTTTCGACATAAGCTTGTGTGCTGGGCTGCCAATTTGCAACTACTGAGGATGATTGACTGCGTAATAAAGCTTCAAATGCTTGTTGCATGGCTTTTTGCTCAGCCAAATCACGTTGCTGATTGGCTGCAGCTTGAGCTGCCGCTTCTTCTGCCAGACGCGCTTTATTTTGTTTATCTAATAATTTGCGGTAAGCCTCAGCATTGTTTTGTAGCGGGTTGGTAACAGGCATTGCAATGCCATTACAAGGTTTACCGGCGCGATCAAAGCCTTCACGATTACAACCGTTTCTATCAAAACCATCTTTATCGTATCCGTCTTTATCATAACCATCTCTATCATAACCGTCTTTGTCAAAACCATCTTTATCATAGCCGTCTTTATCATAACCTAAAGCATCGTAACCATTTTTATCAAAACAACGTTTACCGTCTTTATCTAAGCCTTGACGATTGCAGCCATTTTTATCAAAACCATCTTTATCATAACCGTCTTTATCATAACCATCTTTATCAAAGCCATCTTTATCAAAACCATTTTTGTCAAAACCGTCTTCGTTATAACCTAGGACATCATAACAAGGATTACCGTCAACATCTAAGCCTTCACGATTACAACCGTTTCTATCAAAACCATTTTTGTCAAAACCGTCTTTATCATAACCATCTTTATCAAAACCATCTTTATCAAAACCATTTTTATCATTCGCCATCGGCGTCATAACCTTGCGCATTATATCCATCGCGGTCAAATCCCTTCGCGTCATAGCCATATTGATCATAACCTTGGGCATCATACTCACATTCAGCGCAAAATTCTTGTCCAAAACTTAATTGTGCGCCGTTTTCTCCTTGTTGATTAATCAATCTTGGAATCGCAGCTTCACCCGATTTTTGTGCCTCTAGCGCTAAACGTTCGTTTTCTGCCAATTGTAACTTGGCGTACTCTTCATTGTATTCACCTGTTCCAGCTAATGAAGAAATCTCCCCAATACGCGCTGCCTTTACTTCTGCGGAAACTTCAGGCGGTTTTGTTTCACGCATCGTAGTCAAAACCATGCCCACAACCACTAATATGATCAAGCCAATAACAATCAACAAAGTGCGCGTTTTAATATCGCTGAGTCGATTAAACAGGTTGCGCAATTTCTTTCCCATGTTATCTAGCCCTTCTACTTTTAACGTAATGGATTCGCCCCGATGCGACGCTAAGATCATCGGAGTCACTGGCAATTGATTAAACATGTGTCCCATCTGCACTGGACATGGTCGCAACCCAACCCGGGGAAAGCAAAGTCAATGGGGTGCGAACGTAAAGTTGATTATTGAATAGCCAAGCTTGTGCGCTACCACCGGTCACATTTAATGATTCGCTGTCTTGCGGCGGAATACCTTCTAGTAAATTCATCAGTGTAGCATTTGCATTTTGTGGCAAGGCGCTGCCAATAATCGCTCCTTTTGCATTAGGACCACGTCCCTGCACACGAAAATCAACACGGTAATCAACTGTGCCTTGATCGGTGACTATTGTTAACATCACAGGTGTAGCCATCCCATGCAAAGTCACCGCCATATTTCCTGTCGCATAAGGTTTTTGACCTTGAATTAATAATAAATTACTTTGCTGATCCCATTGAATATTAAAACTACCGGGATCGCCAATGCTATAGGCACTGACGGGCCAAGGTGCGCCGGTTTCATCTACAAAAACTACTGATGAAACATAACCTGTAGATAAGCGCAAAACCGGTGGTGACAGATGCCAGGTGCCAAATTACACTCTGTGAAGTCACTGTTGGTTTTGGGACGGGTTGTGCAGGCGCTTCCATCGCGCGTTGTGTGGTTTCATGTGCTTCACGTAATGCTGCAATTTGTTCTGGTGACATGGGATACATTTTCTTTAACATATTTTCAAAGGCAGGATCCCTTGCGGTACCATAAGTAGATTCTTCAAAATAATGCTCTTCCGTCGTGGGATCATTCATCGCTTGCGCAGGTGTAACGGCTTGTGGATTCAGCGCATTATTAGGGCCAGCGGGTAGTAACTGGGTAACAGTTTGAGCGACAGTTTGATGCGAAGGTGGATTAGATATGGGTGCAGTTGTCGGCCCTGGCGGTGGCAGGGGCGGCAATATGACTTGCGAAGGCTGTGCCGTCGCAGCTGTTTGTGCTTGTGCATATGCATTGAATGCTAATAAGCTTAGTGTCAATAATATGCCACTCATCCATGATTTCATCATCACTTCCTATCCTCTACCACAAATTGCGCTATCGCAATGCCCTGTGGTTTATCTTGTGTTGAGACTCGAGAAATCAACATCGTTACCAAAATGGGTTGCTCTAAAGTTTCATTCGCGCTGACATAACTAATCAACATGGGGATCTCAATCTTCCATGCATAACGTCCTTTAATTAGGCCATGCTGCACGATCACCGGTACTTCTGTGACAACGCCTTTAACCACCAAACGTTTGCTCAATACAGTATCAAGATTGCCTGACTGTTGCAAGGCTTCTAAATAGTTATCGAAACCGGCTGCAGTAAAATACTGGCGCATTTGTTGCAAATCATCTTGATAGTCTAAGAAATTATAAGAAAATGCAGCGATGGCTGCACGTGATGACCACATCAATAACATTTCTTCATCAACTAAGGGTTCGTAAAGCGGTTGAATTTCAATTAAGGTACCATCCGTTTGGGTCGCAAAATACACGGGTGCAGGCTTAGAGTAATATTGGAAGCCAACCATAAAAATCAGTAATATATTCACTGCAATTGAACCCAATAAAGCAGTCATGGTATTACGGTAACCATCTCGATAAAAATGATTACGCAAGCGCACAAGTTCTAAACCTCTGACAGTATCAAAACCGTCTGAAGGCTTCGCAGTTGCTTGTACTTTGGGATCCGTCGCCATATCGCCTCTTAATATTTAGGTCTGGTTAACCACCAGGGCTTTGCCACTTTCCTTGGGCCTGAAAATACACCACGTAAAAACCGTAAAAACACTCGCACACTAAATCCATAATGCTCTAGTATGGCAAAAAAAATAATTGTCACTAAAGCAAGAACCAAAGTCCACAACCGTGGAATAAATAAGCATAGCAACAAAGGAAATAAAGCGCGATAATCGACGATAAAAAACCGCACAGGTCTTGCGCTATCCCGCCAATGGGCAGTCGGATTAAGTGGTTTCATATCTATCCAATATAATTAATTTTGCTAATTATAGATGAATAAACGCTGACCTACGATAAATTCGTAAAAAATAAATGCCTAAAAGGTATGATTTTAATAAGAAAACCGCAAAAGATTGCGTACTAAAACTACAATTATCCACCCAATTTATGTGAACTAGCATCTGGCTCTACAGATGGTTTAACTGTAGCAGCTACGCTTTCTGTCGCAGATGCTGCACTTGCGGCAGTCATGATTGGCTTACTGACAGCCCCTGAAGTGATATCTGTTTCCTTACCTGCGCGTTGTTGAGCACGTTTTTGAGCTTCCATGACTACATGGCGTAACACATCTTTATCAGTAAAGCCTGCTTTATTTCCCCTATCGAAAAACGAGGCGACGGTATTAAGAAATTCTTCAGGGGTTATTTCAGTTTCATGCGCTTCCTCTACAGTTTCTCCAGATTCTGCAGGCTTATAATACTGTTTTGCTTTTTCAATGGCATCGGCAACGGCGACATCACGCATCGCTAATTCTTGTAGGGCATTTAGCGGTGTTTGTCCCTTACTCTCTTGCAGCTTTCTGATGGTATCGCCCATCGATCCTTTGTGACCTGGTATCATAGTTTTTACTCCTTACAACTAATCAAAATCTGTTTGCAACATGGCATCACGCACTTCTTCATCAAACACTAACCATTCCCTTAAGGGAACTCGGCGACCGTCTTTACTCGGTAATTAACCGTTGCCAAACAATCGCGCGCATTAATTCAATTAAATCGACAGCCCGGCCATGACGTTCATCGGTAGGAAAAGCAGCTATCATGCGGCGCATGGTATCGGCCACACCATTACTATGAACAGTGGTGTACACCACATGTCCTGTTAAGGCGGCATCGATCACTGCAGCAATGGTTTCTTTATCGCGGGCTTCACCAACTAAAATATAATTGGGTTTACGTCGCAGCGCATTACGCACCGCGGCGGGGAAATTAGGTAAATTCGCAGGAATCTCGTGCTGCGCCATCATGGTGAAAGGTTGAGGCACATTATCATACACAAATTCTATAGGGGCTTCGTAGCTGAGTACTTTACCGTTTTGTGTTTCTAAAATCTCTCGCATAATTGCGGCTAAGAGCGTACTTTTACCGGAACCGGTTGCGCCGGCAACAACTACGATGCCTTGTTCTGGAATTAAGCCTTCTATTAATTTAGGCGGTAAATCCATGTCTTTTAAAAAAGGGGGATCTATGGGAATGGTCCGCATGGTAATTTGTATGCCTTCATGCCCTTCAACATGACAACCCGTGCCGTTCACACGAAACCGATAACGTTCACCGCGAGAAGGTTTAATTTCATAATGCGTATCTAAATCTTTACCGCTTAAAATTTGTGCAGTACCGTTGGCACCGTAGATTAAATTCAATAATGCGGAGACTTCGCTGTGCGATAGTTTATGATCAGTAACGCGACGTAGACGACCATGAATATCGGCAACCACTTGATCGCCGGTTTGCAAGGTAATATCTGAGGCTTCATTTCTAACACAAAACAATAGCAAATCATCAAAGTCGGCTTCGGTAATGCGCGAAGTTTCCTTTGGATATTTTAATGTTGTTTCTGCTGTTACCGTACTCATTTCTTTCTCTCTTTATCCAGCTTTTCCTCTGGATTAGAGAAAAAGCTATTCGTGTACTGTTAAGGCCGGATCCCACGTTTTACTATCAGCCCGTAGCGCCGGCAAGGCTTCTATCGTCAACATGCGATCATTAATCGCTAAGCTCTTCACCCCCACCCGTCACACCCAATTCACGATGTGCCACTTGTGGTGCGCTCACCATATTTTGGGCTAATAACATTCTGTAACGTATCATGCCCTGGTAATCGCGCTTAAGTCTGGCCAAATTCTCTGTATAAATCTGGTCAGCCTGGTCTATCCCTTCAAACCACCCCATCTCTACATTAGTCGGCCCAAATCTCCCTTTCTTCATCTGTCTTAGGCCATAAAGACTCATCAGGCAGTGGAGGACGTCTATCATCCATGATCAAGTAATCCCGCCACGTCGGCGATAAGGTCACAAACCGCGCCTGTTTAATAATCCTATAGTTTCTATCGGCCACTCTCAGTACATTTGGAGAGGCCATGGTCAATGAATCTCGACTTTCTACCAATACCGGTGGCAACACATTGTCATCTAGAAGCAAAGCCTTAAAACTAAAAATACCGTCTAACTGCTTTTCTTCAACATAAAGGGACTCATTAATCTCCCCGCCTCGATAAGCCAACCCGCTGCGTGCCCCTAAACTTCTTGCGGTATCCTGCAAGGCTTCCATGCGGATGCTATTGCTGACTTCATCGTCCTCATCATCTAAGTCTCTCACATCTGCTCTTAGCGCTTCTAAATTTGCTAATTCGTCTTCAGGGTCGGGCAAAAACTCAACCTCTACAGAAGCACATCCTGTGAGCAACAATGCGATTAATAATAATGTCGATGTTCTATTCATATTAAGTGTATGCAATCCTTACTTAGACCTACTAGCTGACCTATTGCCTAGTAACCTAATTATTTATCTAAATAATGTAATTCTATGACCCCAGAATCAGGAAAAATTAATATATCTGCCCGCAAATACACTTGAGCCCTAATTTCACGTAATAATTCTTGTGCTGTAATTTTATCATTTTTTAAGGTTACTAATACAGGGATAGCCGGCTCATGACCCATCACCTTTAGGCGGTAATGCGTTAACATCGCAATGTCACGCACCAAAGGTTCTACTGGCCCACTCCAATCAACATTCATTAAACGTGATAAAGCCGGATAATTAGGCTCAGGATAAGGTTCTGCCGAAATACTAATGTCATTTGGTTTTTTTGCACGTTCTACTTCATACAATGAAACTAAAGACTGATCAATAGAGCCCGCTGTATACACAATTTGCTCATGCGTCGTCAAAGGCGGAGGATCTGGTGTAGGGGGAGAAGAAGTAAAGCTGGCAAGAAACTAAAAATATACAACAAATGACTACACTAAGCGTGTATGCCAAACGGGTATGATAGTTGAATTGATGTAACATCATGTTGTTCCTAGTCCCCTATAACCAAATAGTTTTTTAAGCATAAACTATAGACACCTTGTCAGCAACCCAAAATTGTTATAGATTTCCTAATGAACAAGGAGAAAATCATGGTCGATATGGGTCGTGCGCTACTATTGGTCGCGCAAGAAATGAAATTGGGCTTTGTTCTCCATGGCAAGGCATTGACTTTGGATGAAGTATTTGCTGAAAAAGGCTTGCTGCCTTCTCTCATGCGTCGATCTGATCAACTTTCTAATTTTTGCTTAGGTTATGGTCTAGGCTTAACTTTTGAAGAGTCTGGCACCGCGCGCCTTGGCGTTGTGGTAAAGTATAATGAAGAGATTCCCAAATGCCATGCGCTTAATGTGCGCAACGGAAATTTTATTTGAACTTGCAGAGTCAGCCTCCGATCGCAACAAAATTGCGCTCGATGATCTGATGTATGATTAAAGGATTAACATGATGTCTGATAACCCGGATATTAATATTCATAATATTCCACCGATAGAGCCTTCTGCGGTAACTCAAGAATGTATTCTCGAAACAGCCACTCGCTTTCATTTGCCGGTATTACTGTTACATACTATTTTAAAGGTAGAAGGCGGCGAAGTCGGCAAAGTCAATTACAATACCAATGATACTTATGATATAGGCCCGATGCAGATCAACAGTATCTGGTTAGAAGAATTTATGCCTTATGTGACTCCGTCACAAATTCTCTATAATGGTTGTGTCAACGTACAAATTGGTGCATGGATTTTACGATCAAATATTAATAAGGCCAAAGGCGATTTTTGGAAAGGAGTCGGTAATTACCATTCAGGCACGCCACACCTGCATCGTAGGTACCAAGAAAAAGTATATGCCATGTCTAATCAACTTTTAAAGCAGGATTAAGCTATGCCACCACCCGGCGGAGGAGGAGGTCAAGGTGACCAAAACCAAGGACTCGATTTAATTTGGGGCGTTGCTTTTATAGTCATTGTTATTTTAGCGCTTATGGTTTTTTGTTCGCGGCCCCATCTTACAAGGCATTTTTTACTATTAAACTATTTGAAATCCAAATCATCGGTCTTTTTACTGATACGCTAGAATCCACAAAAGCTGCCATACTTACTACCAACAAGCGCCTACCTCCGTCAGTGTTCAACAAATTGGACTGTGGTTTGAGGAAATTGGCCGCCCCCTGCGTTTTGTCATCGCACCTATTCTTGCTTTCTTGGCTGCCATTTTGTATTTTACCCATCCCAATTTAAAATTTAATAATGTCTTTGATACGCAAAAGCTAAGAGAATCTGAAAAAGATAATTGGCCACAAATTATTCCCGTCATCAAAGAAAATTTAGTCGATGAAGATATTGATATCGGCAAATGGGCCATGAGCCCCTCTCCGATGCAATTTGCAAAAAAATACAATCTTATCGAAGTATTAGCACCTGATGCCAATTTAAAATCCTATATGCGCAAAAAAACGGAAGTGCGCGTCATTGCAGATAAGGCTGAACAAGTCTTTGCAAAACAACTAGGGCCTGTTTGGCGTGGTCTTGATAGAGCCCCCATCCACGCACGCGCCTTAATGGCAATTTTTGCTGCCCATTGTTATCAAGATAAAGCCAATGTCACCAAGCTTATCGGACAAATTGCGCGCTCCAGTGCTGAAGACAAACTGGATTTTAGCGGTGCTGATGAAGTATTAAAAAAACATTACCAAAGCAAACTCGTCCAACAAGCCATGCACAGTCATGCTTATTTGTATGGCGTCATGGCTTCTTTATTAGAAGTAGCACGTACCGCTGGGGTATTAAGTAGTTCTGATTTTCTTTGGCTAAAACCACTGGATAGACCTATGTGGTATATCATTAATACGGTCGGCCGACGCACTGCATGAGTGAAATTGCCGGCCCTATCAGTCATTGGTTGGCAGAAAAAGCCATGGGCCGCAAATTAACCCAGCCTATGATTAAAAATGCTGTGAAAGGTTTAGAGCTGGCGATTAAAGATATTGTTTATACACCCGATGAATCTGAACCTGTGAGGGCTAAATAATTATGGCCCGTCATATCCGCGGTTTAGAATCAAAACATGAGCAACGCCCACAACAACTGTTGCGCGATACACGCCCATTAACCAAACGATTTTTTGATTTTATTCGCGACCCTAATAGTGCCACGCTCATCCTTGTCGCTTTGGCCGTTGCCAGTTTTTTTCTACCCGGCGCTGAATGATATCTTGTTACTCTTGGGTATTATTTTGTTTTTTTTATGTGAATCTAAACATTCTTCGCTGCCTTTTCGCCTGCCGCAACGATCCGGTATCTTAGATTATAACGATCTTTAAACCCGGCTCGAATAAACCCAATAATAGCGCGTGGCATTTGTTTTTTTGGGAATGAACTATCAACCAATGAAGAACTTTGGTTTAATAACGATGACATGCGTACCCACGTATTAATTTTCGGTTCAACCGGTAGTGGTAAAACCGAAACCTTAGTTTCCATTGCCTATAATGCCTTAGTTCAAGGCAGTGGTTTTATTTATGTCGATGGTAAAGGTGATAACACTTTATTCGCTAAAGTATTTTCCATGGTCACGCCAATGGGTCGTGAAGATGATATGTTGTTGGTTAATTTTATGACGGGCGCACGGGATATCGTTGGCCCGCAAGATAAACGCTATTTCCAATACCATGAATCCTTTTTCCTAGGTTCTTCCAGTATGTTAGCACAGTTGGTGGTTAGTTTGATGGATTCTGTGCTCAAGCTCCGATGGTGATATGTGGAAAGGTCGTGCGATCGTCTTTCGTAGAAGCCTTAATGAAAATATTAGTGTACATGCGCGATCAGGGCATATTTTGTTCGATGCCAATACGATCCGTAAATATTTTCATTTACCAATTAGAATCCATCGTCTTGATAAAAAATTTATCCGTGATGATCAAGAGCCAGTTAGCATTTGAAGATGCGCCGGATGTGGTATTAGAACCCATCACTAACTATTTATTAACTTTACCTGGTTTTGATAAAGCAAAAAAGGCAAACAAGTGTCGAAGTATTTGAACAACATGGGTTTATTACCATGCAATTAACACGTGTATTTAGTTCCTTGGCAGATACTTATGGTCATATTATTCGTACCAATTTAGCGGAAGTGGATTTTAAAGATGTGGTGTTAAATCGTCGTATTTTAGTGGTATTATTACCTGCCCTAGAAAAATCACCTGAAGAATTAGCTAATTTAGGTAAAATTATTGTGGCTTCGTTAAAAGCCATGATGGCCGCAGGTTTGGGTGAAGAAGTAGAAGGTACTTATCGAGATGTAATTTCACGAAACCCACCAATGCCCCCACGCCTTATTTATGTATTTTAGATGAATATGGTTATTATGCGGTGAAAGGCTTTGCCGTTGTGCCTGCGCAAGCACGTTCGCTAGGATTTTCCGCTATTTTTGCTGGACAAGATTTACCGGCATTCCAAAAAGCTTCTAAAGAAGAAGCCTTATCCATCGGTGCGAATACCAATATTAAAATTGGTATGAAATTAGAAGATCCTATTGAAACCTGGGACTTTTTTAATAAAACGGCCGGTGAAGCGTAGTCACCCAAACTGAAAGTTTTCATACCAATGAGCGCAGTATGACCAATACTTATATGGATACCCGCAGCGCACGGGTTGAAAAACGCGCGCGTGTAGATTTACTAGATTTAAAAGATCAAGAATGGGGGAGATGCATATTTTCTTCAAATCAAAAATTGTACGCGCAAATCATTTTTTGCCAATCCTAGCCCCGGTGAAAAAAATGCGTCTTAAATCAATTTTTAAAAGTAAAACCGCCCAGTGATGAAGAAATTATCGAATTGCTCGATAGATTAGCCCATTTTGAAAATGTATTTAAATCCCCTGAATTACTCAATGTTACTCCACATGTGGATGAAGACTTAGTATTTGTCTTAAATGATATGGCACAACATGAAGATCAAGACATTGATAATCGCACTATCACCGGCGTTAAAGCGTTATATGAAAAACAAAATTATGTTGCACCCATAGTCGATGAAGAACTAGAAGCTGCCATCTCAGGCATGGATATTTTAACCCAGCCCTCTACCTTCACTAGAAGAAATGGAAAATATCGACCCCTTGAATTACTCAATATGCCCAACTTTTGCCGGCGCGCTATTGGATAAAAATGAAGTCCGCAAACAAGTCGAAACCATCGAACGTTTCTACGGCGTACCACGCGCCAGAACTCTAGAGGCTGCTGTGAAAATTCTAAAAGATTTACGCAAAGCCACCAAATATCCACCCGGCAAGTGCCACCGCCTGATAAAGAACAAGTGATTGCATTGATGAATGAATTGTCAGAAAAATATGAAAAAATGAAATAGGGAACTTTTAAGCGAAACTGTATTGCCCAGTATTCGTATGATTTATAGCACTACTCTCGCGTAATGGCATATGTTTTGTTTTATCAATAGACTCATACGAATTACAACGATAATTGTTTACTCCGCCATAGATCGCTTTTCCGCTTTCTACCGCTGTAAACGCAACAGCTGCAGCCAATGGAAAAGTAATTAAATAATACAGTTCACTGCAATCCACTTTAGCCATTGCAGCAGTACTACTGCTACTGCTACTATCTGGATCTGATACAGTACACATCAAGGGAGAACTTTCTGTAAAACTATTTTGCAGCAACAAGCCCCATTAGCCCGTTATTGCCGCTTTACAGACCACTTGTGCAATATTGGCATTCGTCCAATTTTCAGGAAGGGTAGGTAAACAACGTCTTATTCCACTTGGCACCCAAGATTGTGGTGCTTGCGGCAACAATACCAGTAATGATGTCATCATTATAGGAAGACCGAAAACAACGGCAGGAATAAGGATTCGCGATCACATCCACTACAACCACCATTACAGTTACAATTATCATTGTTTTCACGATTTCTATTCTGTGGAAGCATTTTATGACTCCGTATTGAGTGTATGAGTTAGCATTATGCCATATGAATACCTTAATGTAAAGTACACTACAGATCTTAAGTGTTTCTTAAAGCATTATTCCTCGACAAGGCTACTGGCAATGATTTGGACCTGATGTGATTAGGTCGGATATTTGACAGTTCACTATTCATAAATTATGGTTTATCGTAACTCAGCCAAATGCCCGGGTGGCCTATGCTTGATAAGGATATTCAAAAGCACCGAGATCTAGCTCATGATAATCCTATATCCTTTCTTAATTTTAACCCTAATAAAAAATCTGCATCATCCAATTATTTAACAGCACTCGCAAATAGGTTATTTCTTTTCGCTTACCTTTTAAAATCACCAAGCTTTGCGACTTATGCTTCTTTAGTCATCTTGACCAGATATTTTTTACCTTCCCTTGAGAGTTTTTTAAAAAATAATGATTTTCAAGAGATGAATATTCGAATTGACAACAATCCAGCCCATGATATTCAAGTACAATATTTTGATTTTATCCCGCCATCTGAAGATGAAAATAAAACTACATTAAAATACCTTAAAAGTGTTCTAGCAAACTACTTATATTTTTGCGCTTACCTATTAAAATCACCCATTGATGCTTCTTTGGCTTTATTTACATTTGAGAAGTTTATAAATCATAAAAATCCTTCACTGTATAAGACCCTATTGGCCGTATCAGGTACTTTGGCCGGATTAGTGCCTTGGGCCTTTGGTGCGGCTCTTAAACAAGCTGCAATAACCCTAGACGCACCCGTACGTTATTATAAATCACCTGATGCAAAGCCTTATGATACTAATAAACCTCAAACCGCAGGCACAATGAATACTGCCTTAATACCCGAGTACGTGAGCCATCACTCTTTGCTTAGACCACCACATGAGCGGGTGCCTGAACTCATTGCCTTATTTAAAGAGAAAAAATTTACCTTCTTATGTTTAGAAGAGGTTTTTGGTCATGAAATGAATGAAGCTTTAGCACAAGGATTAAAAGATGATTATAAATATATTTACTCAGGCATAGCAAAAAATGCTTTATACCCTGTGGCTCTTGGTAGTGGTTTATTGTTTGCATCCAATCTTGAGGTTATTGAAACACGATATATTTACTTGCCAATCCCTCTGGTGATGCCATCAGACTCTGGCCCCACCTTTTGCGCAGAAGCAGTGGCAAGAAAAGGTGCGTTTCTAGCCTTGCTGTGGGATGAAGAAAGAAAAAGACATATCTTAGTTGCGTTTACGCATCTTAAATCAAATAGCGGTATGGGGCCGATTGAAACTGCAGCCATAGAAGAAGTCAGGGGCACAGGCTTACGCGCTTTTACCCAGGCTACATTTAATTATAAGGAAGAACTTGAAATTAGACTTGGAATTAAAATTCCCCAAGTGAAAGTATTCGGTGATTTTAATATTAGCGATGTACAAGAGAATGGCAAAAGAACTTATGAGCGCACAAGCCATAATGAAAACAATGAATGTGTACGCACCGGTTGGAAGGATTTTAGTTGGTTCTTTGAGCTATTCCCCGGACGTGCAATGGGTTCATGGATGTTTGGAGATCATGAAGTCAACGAAGATGTTAAATTTGATGTGGCTGGAGATTTAAATTGTGAGTCAGACCCAGAAGCTAATGACGACAGAAAAACGGAAAGATTTGGCTATAAAAACAGTTCCGCAACAGCATCAAAGAATCATAGCGACAATTTATATCCTAATAAAGGACCGACTGATCATTTTGGAATTTTTACTTCTTATACAAAAATAATTACCAAAAAACCAGAAAAAGGAGAAGAAGCTTCGCCGGTTGTGAACCGCAAAGATTCGAATCCTAACATTGTAAAGAGTGGTTTCCAGTAATGCCCACAACATCACGGAATTAAAAACGTAAAGACTTGCCGCTTTTCGTTAAGCATTCATAAGCCGCATTAATCACAAATGTAACATCATTATCTCTCGGTGCGCCTTTTGTATACGCATTTCTAGAAAATTGATGAAAACGCTTTTGAACCGTGTCTATATCCGCATCAATAGGCAATTCAAAATAATTAGCTGCGGCCCATTTTGCTTTTATATCTGTGAGACAGTTCTCAGGATTTTTTAAAAACAAATCCGTATTATTAAAAAACCACGTTTGCGGCGGTAACATACGTTGAAGAACAAAGATCGCGGCCAACATAATAAATTGTTGTTGAATATAATTATTAAATAAAAGCGAAGAACCCATATACTTATTAACAAGCATTTGACAGGTTTGAATAAACGTATAACATAAGCTTGTATAAAAAAATATTGATAACCAAGGTGCATCGATGCTAAGCATATGCACGCCAACAAACACTGCAAATGAAATCATTTCTTTTAAAAAATCTTTCGCCACTGTATCAGCTTGAACAAACATCTCATTTGCAATCATTAACACGCTCGGCGGAACATAACTAATACTTGAATAATGACTCACCTCAAGATAAAACAAATAAGTGCCCAAAAGCACTTTGAAAATTTTTGCATAACCATATTTTTCATTTTCAGGATCATGCAAAACAACATAATCTTTAATTATCGAATTTTTCGTCTTTGCTTGTATATCATCTAATAAATAATCACTTAAGCGATAACTCGGAACTTTTTTCAACAGGTTAAAGGCATGAAAACTTAAGCCTATATAAGGCACACATAAATCATTCACAAAGGCATTAAAGGCCGCTACTTTATCTTGTTTACTGACGTGAATACAATGTTTAGCCCAAAATTTAAGTGGCAATAATAAAGCTGCCCGATCTTGCGTCTTATTATGCAGTTCTTTTTCAAATAATTTTACCGAAGGGTGATCCGATTTTAAAAAACCAGCAATGCCCCACAGAATACGCAGTAATTCATCCCAAGAGACCGTCTCTAAAAACTGTCCCCCATTTTCAGTAAAGAAAAGAAACTGGATATCTTCTAATGGATGAGGTTTCAAAATTTTAACACCGATAAAAAAATTATATACATGGTAAGCAAGTCTTATTAATAAGGCAAGGCTATTTATTTTTTATGTGCGATATTGACCAAGTTATATGTAGGAGAATAACAATTATTAAGAATTTATTAATCGCATTGCACATCCTATCCCTGACAAAGTGATTAGGCCAAAAGGCTCTTTAATTTCTAGTTTGCTTAAAGGACAATTGGGTAACATATATTTACTCCTGCATTAGATTTAAATTTTATTCGCTATTTATATAGCCATATTAATGTTATGTTGAACACTATTTACTTTTAAACTGCCTATAAATGTATTGGCTTCAGTAACAGGCAGCTTTTCTAACAACAATTTATTGAACGCTACCAAACAGTCACTGACTGTTTCATCTTTGGCATTTTTTATATTCGGATCAAATGAACGTTCAGCATAAAAAGAATTTATTATCGTTGTAGCCTGCAGCTTTGTTTCTTCATTGAAATTTCCGGAAGTTACAATAGCAGACAATCGATCAAATAAAATATGTGCTGCTGTACGCAAATGATCTTCGGCTTTTGTTTGCGAATTTACATACGTCCCTTTTGCTATAAGTAAAGTAGTCAAGGCACTATCTAACCTAAATACTGCCATATGCAAAGGTGTTCTACCATATTCCCCTTTTGCATGGATGCTCGTCGGTGTTATTTCTATCAATCGTTTAACTGTATGGTATAATCCTAAATTTGCCGCATGATGAATGAGCTCATAGCCTCTACCATATCCAACCAATGCATATTCTTGATCTTCTTGTATCAGTTTCGAAATAATTGCAGTTAACAATTTTAGTGCATGTCTTCCCGTAGCCTTTGGGGCGCATAGCTTAATCTTAGAAAGGTTTCACTTTCTAATAAATTATAAATGCGGTACTGCGCCATCGTATGGTCAATCAGCCATGATTTCCCCGTTTGCCGAGGGCCAAATAGGAAATAGGACTTGTTTTTCAATAGCTTAAGCAAATCTAAGCGGCGAGGAATGTTCATGCTAATCCTTATTTTGACGACTATTTCGTCATATTATGATAATATTTGACGAAACAGTCGTCAAATTTGGATAAATTCTTTTAACTTATTGAAAAATATAGATATATTAATTTGTTACGCATTTAGTAGAAATTAGTAGTTGGCTTTGTCATATTATTACAGTATTTGAAGCGCTTTACTACAATATACCACACAGCCTATGTTATTTAGCAAATTTATTCTTGGAGGTTTATTTATGCAATTTTTGCAACATTTTTTGGCGTTCCTCTAAAATAGGACTATGCAAATCCACCACTGTATCGAATATCATTTTTCCAAGATCTTTTTCGAAACAGAGTAAATTACGATAGCGGTATCGATATGAGAATATGCACAATATAATATTACCGGTATGTGCCGTTAATGGATCAAATCTAAGAACATATGTTTACATTTACATTTAATAAAATACTGTCACTGCAAAAGTAGTTTAATTTTATTCAATCTCGTCCCAGGTCGATTGTCTGCTTCCTTTAATTTATGTTCCCAATTTTCTTTTTCTTTTTGGTCAGCGCTATTAGAGAACTCAACATAGTTTCCATACATCCTGCTTGATAAATAAAAATTTGTGGATGTTCTTGTGCAATAAGAGCCCGCCCACCAAGCACTTGAGCGAAAAGCACTTAAATATATTTCTTTTGCCCACTCTTGCGAAGGATATAACATAATATTCCAAGTAATTCTGCTACGAGAGTTTTCAGGTGAATCAGCAATATGTGCCAGTATTTTTCTAACTCTTTGTTCCTTATTATTGCCACATTCAGCATATAGTTCATCCAAAAAATTAGTTTTAAAATAGCTCGACTGCCCTATTCTAAGGGCATTATAAATTTTACAAAAATGACCATCTATTTTTTCAAGAATAAGTTGCTTTATAGTTTCATCCGTTATCGTATTAAATAATAAATTAAATCGTTCACCAATAGCGGGGAAATAACCATGCCCAGAGAAAACATTGTACTTTTCAGGACAAATATAATCGAGTAGCTTTTCTTCAAGGTTATTAAAAATAAATATCTGCTCATCTATAGAGCGATTATTCAATAGATACGCTAAATTAATAAGATATTTTGGGCTTGCAAAACCAAAGTTTTTATTATCTCGTTCTAACAAAGAAATAATTTTTATTTTAACACCAACGCCACCATTTTTAAGCTTAGGGATAAGTTTAAAAAATTGTTCCTCGGTAGCTGCCTTAAGAACAACGTCATCTAAAGATAAAAATAGTCGATCTTTTTCTGAATTATTGCTATTCGCATAAAGCTGTAAATACAGTTGAGCTATTTTTGGGCTAGCGAACTCAAATTGGTATTTAGATTCAAGATATTTATAAAACTTGTCGATTAAATCATCCCCGTGATAATTATCAAAAATTGATATAAATACACTCTAATACTTGGTCAAAATAGCAGTTATTTTTTCAGCATCATGCCATGGCAAAAATGCAATGATTTTTAAAAAATCATCTAGATTTTTAACATCATTTAGGTATGCCGACTTTCTGTTGAGAAGTTGCACATACAGCAAGCCTTGAATACCCTCTACTTTTACTCTTGATTTGTCTATCCATATAGACCCAGGACGCAAAGCATTCCCTAACCGAGATAGCCCAGCAATGCTTAGAATAATTTTCTCTATAGAAATCAGTTCATTTAAATAAATGCATAAATGAAAAATGTCATCATCACTTACTCCATGAACATTAAAATTACTAATGAATGTACGATTGAGTTTTTTAAGATATGAATATTTTTCATCGTTCAAAAAATCTTTATAGGGTTCTACCCAGCTCTCGTCTACTTCAGATAGATACCTTAAAGATGCTAATTTTCTCTTTGCATGCAGAAAACAAACATTTTCTATGCGAGTGCGTTTATTTCTCTCACTGTACTTTCCCCGTGAAGATGTAAAATACAATTTTTAAGTACATCACTACTCTCGAATGCAACATTAGCAGGTATTGAATTTATTGAAGCTTCATAATTTTCATACCAGCTGTTAAAGAGGGCTTCAGTTTCATAGTTTTCTGTTAATTCACTATTATCATAGACAACGCAATTTAATATATTACATTTAAGAATAGACTTATCTTTGCCCCCTCTTAAAGTAACTGTCTTTAAAAATTTAATTAATTTTTCAATTTTTTCACGAGTTCTATCTGGCATATTTTTTTTCAAGTATTTTTAAAATCTTCTGCGGTGATTAGCTCTAACTGTACGGACGCCGCACCCTCATCAACTGCATGACTAATTATTTTCTTTGCAATCTCAACTTCATATCTGTTTATTATCCGCATGAGGTCATCTTTTGAAAACCTTTTAATTATTTCAGGTTCCTTATAACGCTGAACACATACCGTAAGATTTTCCATTGAATATTTATGTGGATGTTTTGCGATCTCTCATTCGATTCAACTGAATCTGAATAAGGGAAATTAAAATGCTTTGTATTTTATCTTCAATTTTTTTCACCAGTTCAAATAATTCTTCCTCAGAAAATTGAAAAGCTGGATTCATCATTTTTTTCCAATGCAGCCTTGGAAACGATGATGGCATAAAAATTACTCATTTCCCGATAGAAATTTGGATTTTTTTAAATGATTGAAGTACTTTATCAAGCACTATAAATGTTAGGCTTTCTAAATAACTATAAGGACGAGTATAAACATTATACAATGTCGTTATGAGAACATTATCAACATCTTCAACTTTTTTAATTTCTAATTTCATTAAACTCTGCGGCAACTTACCTGTATAAATAAAATTTACACCATATTGCTTTAGTTCCTCAATAATAATAAGCGTGCAATAACCATACGCATTTTTATATAAAACAGTAGTGTTTTCTTCCGAGGCACGTTCTAGATAAAGAGCAAACTCCCTGTAACTATATTGCTTGGATAAAGCTCTGATTAAGATCCTTGATATTGTTTTTTGTTACTAAAGATAATAAATTTTTTACGTCTGCTCCACCTTGCAGTACTATTTTTAGTGCTTCCAAGGTATTCCTCTTTGCTTACAGCACCTCTCCTGACTTAAGTGTGTCTAATTTTAATTCAAACGCAGAAAATAAGAATGTTTTTAAAAACGGATCTAATGCATAATTTTTTAAACTATAATTATCATTTGTGATAATTTTGCACTGATGCTGCCATTCTAATGCGGTTGAAGAATTATTTTCTAATTGCTCAGTTGCTTCGCAATCTCATCATCTTCACAAGCCATAGCTGGTAACCAAGGACGCACAGGTTGATTTACATATTCTTGCTTAACCAAGGTATCCCCTGTAGATAAAATCGTGTTAAAGTCGAATTTTCCACACGGTAATATGTCCAAAATGATCCTGCATCGAGGAAAAGATAGGTTTGCGTAGTCATTTCTGATTTTTCTGTTGCATAAACTCTATAGTAAGCTTATTTCATTTGTCTTGTAGCTATAGGTTAAACTGCCCATCCCTTGCGAGGGTGTTTGAGCATTTTTTCTTAGATCTGTGCTGACTACTGAATAATCATTAGGCATTTGTAACCCCTTTTCTTGAATGAATGTGACATACTAGTCGTTTAAGTATCTTTATCAAATATTCAAAATACTCTATGGTTTTCTGCAATTTGGCTTGGCTTTTGATAAAACTGCATCAATAGTTTGTTTTGGCTAGAATTTGTAACTTAATGGGGCATCAAGTTCAAGACCAAGGAATTGACCTATAAATTTTAACATAGTGTTCTCCTGCTTATTCTACTAAGTGTTGTATTTAGAAATCTAAGATATCATATTAACTTAATTAATGTCATGGATAAATAGATATAATATCTGTAAGTTATAGCTTAAATAGATGTGAAATATTGGCCATATAAATGACCCGATCAAACCTTCAAAGTAGTACAGCGACTCAATTCCTCTGGATAAATCTTGCCGGTAAAAATAATCTACGTTAATAACGACATTGGTCATAGTCGAAGCGAAAAATCCTAAGCTTAATAAACTCACTGGAGCAGCTACGATAGAAAGCAAACATAAAATTGAAAACAGTAAGGACGCCAAGGCTAAAAGTCCATAACCAAGGATTTTTAGCCAGCTCTTCGTCGCTAGTGAACTAGTATGATTATAGTTTTCCGTTGCTGGCAACATGATTTTTAATTAAAACCTGTTTGAGCAAAATTGGATACATCAATCGTTCTATTTTGCACCTCTCCTGGCATTTGTATTATTTTTTTCTAGCTTGATAGCCCCTGAATAATGCTTGAACTTTAGTCGCCGCAACATGATGCTCCGGTAAAGCTTCATACACTAATTGCATAAATTCTACATTCCCACGTGTCCTAGTGGCCTCATAATGATCGCGACCATTAAAAACTAAAAACAAAGCCTGATTGATCTCAACCCGTGTGTTCTCTTCAGGTCGTATCACTTGCACCTGTATTGGTTTTAATATATCACCACTCGGTTGCAACAACACAATAGGACACTTCATGATTTCTGCTAAGGCTTGAAGACTTAGATGATCTCCATAAGTACCTGCTTTTTCCAAATTATTGGTATATTCTTCTATCGATGAATAGGCAATATCTTGGTGTGTTTGACCACCCGCTGTATCTTGCGCTAGGAATTTCTTAAAGCGTTCATGGTGCTCACGTATGTGGGCGTCACCTTTACCCTTAATGCCGAAGCATCATCACCAGGCTGATTATTATTTATCAGTAAATATGCTTCTTGTGCCGCACTAAATTGGCAATTACCATCCGCAGTGATACGTTTTCTAATAATATCAAAATCTGGTAACACCGCAGAAAATGCCAGTTCCTGCTGCACGTTTGTTTGCTTCTTCCGCGCGCTTATTCGCCGCTTCTTTTTCTGTGTGCTCTTCGAGCAGAATACGTGTTAAGTAGGTTAGACATAACATAGA
>CAWCVU010000010.1:0-74893 GCA_963798975.1 uncultured Gammaproteobacteria bacterium | reverse complement strand
AGCAATGGTTGTGGTTTATTCTGTTATGGCTAGCGGGATTATGTACAGTTCTCGCCCTCACTTATCCTATCAAATTGTTGTTTAAAAACTTGGTTTAATGAATCGCGACTTGAGCTATAGAACCAGGAGCTATAACTCATGGGTTGATTTATTTTGCACAAACCACACTAATCGCATAGGCGCACATAGCAGGCCCAAATGGTTTTGAGGGCGGATTAAGTGGGTACCCAATACCTATGTCATTAATAAATCTTATTAATATATTCGTTAATTTATGACCTATAACCATGACCTATAACCTATTTTTCGTGAAAAAAGCTTGCGCCCGCCCTTTTATTTAGTTAATATATTAACTATAGGAAGTAAATTAACCTAAGTGAGGTAGTAATCATGGCAATGACTTTAGAACAGCTCCAAGCGAATATAAAAAACAGAAAAAAATGGCTCGATAACATAGATGCAGCCATCAAAAGGCTACGCAACGATTTTGCAAGGGTCGATAGCCCCGAAGCCTATGTTAATTATACAGCCCAAAGTAATGCTTATAATGACGCATATAATGCAGAAGGTGGTGCTGGAGAAGTTTCAAATTGGGCTTTTGCTTGGCATAATTTTGATGAAGAAGCTTACGATACATCAAATCTTGATGAATATAGAGTAGTAAATAAGAAAGCAGAGCTTGCACTGGTGAGTTTGGGAAAGAGTGTAAACAATGATCAATTAAAATCATCAAACCTGAGTAAGGGAAAGGATGCTAAGCTATTTAAAAATGTTGGTGACAACATTAAATTGGCACAGGCATTCTTAGTCGACATAAAAAGCCAAGAAGTAGGGCCTTCTTTTTATGCTATGAATCAATTACTCACAGAATCAATTCACTTAATTATTAAGTTTCAAACTGATGGATCAAAAGATGAATTTTCAAAAACTGGCATTGCTTATAGAGTAAAGATACAGGAAATATTTAAGCTAAAAAGGGATCTATGGGCTCAAATCTGGGGTGGCAAACAAATACCTACTAACATTTTAAACAGCTTAAATGAATTAGAAAAATATTTTCTAAAACGCTATGATGACGTAGAGGAATATTATGGGCTAAATGGCGACATCCTCGAACAGATAAATTAACAGACGCCCTTGCATGTTATGATGATATTATAAAATATAAACAAATCACCCAAAAATCGACAGATTTGCGACTGTTCAATCCGTGTATTTTGGTAGCCAAAGATTACATGATACAGTAAAAAAGATAAATAATGACTTAGGTGTTTATCAACCTGCTCAATCTAAAGGTGATGGTAATACCAGTGCCCCTTCTGGGCAGAGTTTGGTGACTCCTGCAAGAAATCTGCAGCAGCAGCAACCACAACAGCAACAGCAACAGCAGCAGCAGCAGCAACAGCAACAGCAACAGCAACAGCAACAGCAACAGCAACAGCAACAGCAACAGCAACAGCAACAGCCACAATATTTGCCACAAAAAAGCCAATATCAACAAAGGGATGGAGTTGTTCTACTTGGTGATCGTAGGCCCGAGAGCAGGAGTTTTCTTAAGAGTAACGAGGCCAAAAACTACTTCGAAGGGGATAGGAACAGTTGTCAAGTGATTTAGATTTTTCTAATAAGTGCTGGCAGTTGCCCCCAATAGCATTGCACGTATATAATGGCTGGCTCTAAACTGATGGATGTCCAGCCATGAAACCATTTATTTTTCCTTTCAAAGGGTTATACCCTAAACCTGAGTATGTCAGTGAAGTCATTGCGCCGCCTTATGATGTGGTGACGCGTGCGCAGGCATCGCTGATGGTGGTGGGCAAGCCGTTTGATTTTTTGCATATTAGTCATGCGGAAATTGATTTGCCTGATGGGGTGGATGAGCATGATGAAGCCGTGTATCAACAAGCGCGGGTGAATTTTCAAAAATTGGTGCATGAAAAAGTTTTGGTGCAAGATGATCAAGATTGTTTTTATATTTATCAGATGCAACAAGGGCAACATGTGCAAACGGGGGTGATGGCTAAAGCGAGTTGTGAAGCCTATGCATTAGGGAAAATTCGCCTCATGAATTAACTCGTCCTGATAAAGTATTAGATAGAAGCAAACACATTGAAACGTTAGGTGCGCAGGTGAGTCCTACTTTATTAGCCCATAAAAAAGATGTGGAATTGAAAGCATTGCTTGCGGAACTGACGCAAACTAAACCTTTATTAGAAGCACCATTACAAGACGTTATTCATCGTATTTGGCGTATATCTGATTCTCAAGACTGTGAAAAAATTTCCGCATTATTGAATAAACATGAGACCATTTATATTGCTGATGGTCATCACCGTAATGAAGCGGCTTATCAAGTATTTTGTAAACATCCACAATATCATGATTCATTAGTCGTGATTTTCCCTGAAGATGAATTGAAAATATTAGGTTATCATCGTATTGTTAAAAGTTTAAATGGTGAAACAAGTGATAGTTTTCTTGAAAAACTAAAGCAATATTTTACGTTGACTAAACAAGCACATTTTGCTTATCCTACGCAAAAGGGTGTTATTAATTTATATTTATCTGGGCAAGCTTATCAATTATCTAGCAAACAAGGCAACCCTGAACAATTAGACGTTGATGTATTAACACAACAAGTATTGGAACCCATTTTATCAATCGTCGATATTCGCCAAGATAAAAACATTGCTTTTGTTGGCGGCATAGATGCCGTGGATAAAATCAAAGCGCAAGTCGATTCAGGCGAATGGGCGGTTGGATTTTTATTATATCCTACCTCAATGCAAGAATTATTACGTGTTTCGGATGCCAAGCAAATTATGCCACCGAAATCGACTTGGTTTGAACCTAAATTAGCAGACGGTCTGTTGAGTTATCTATTATGAGGCCTCATGTCTGGCGTTAAAAATACCAAAGCTTGGTTTAAAAAACATGTAAATGACCCCTTTGTGAAGCGCGCCCAGCAAGAAGGGCAGCGTTCGCGCGCTGTTTTTAAACTCTCTGAAATCCAAGATAAATACCATTTACTAAAACCAGGCATGGTTGTTGTGGAACTTGGGGCTGCGCCTGGCAGTTGGACCGAGTTAATAGCCAGGCAGCTTGGTAAAAAAGGCTTGGTTGTTGCAGTCGATCGCTTAGCAATGAATCCGGTCGAAAATACCATCATTTTGCAAGGTGACATAGAAAGCGATATAATGTTAGATGACTTAAGAAACGCACTGGGAGAGCGGGTAGTTAACTGGGTTATCTCAGATTGTGCCCCCGATTTAACCGGAACAGCCACTATGGATGCCTTACGTACGCTACACTTAGCGCATTGTGTTGCTGATTTAGCTGATAAATTCTTGCCTAAAGGCGCTGGTTTATTGCTAAAAGCCTTTCAAGGCGCGGGATTTACGGATTTTTTGCAGTCGATTAAGCAAAAATATGATAAAGTACGTGTTATTAAGCCGAAAGCCTCACGCGCGCAATCGCGAGAAGTCTATATATTAGCCACGGGCTACAAGAGGATATAACCTTGAACGATATGATGAAAAACTTACTGATGTGGCTGGTCATAGCCATTATTCTGATTTCAATTTTTAGTAACTTTGGCTCGAGCACCAACAAAGGGGTCGCTGTCGATTATTCCCAATTCCTTGATATGGTCGATAGAGGCGATGTTAAACAAGTCGTAATTACCGATAAAACCATTCGTGGCCTTAATCGCGTGAATGAACCCTTTACCACCTATATGCCCATGGACGATCCTGGTTTAATTGGTGATCTATTAGATAATCATGTGCAAGTTCAAGGCAAACCACCTGAACAACCTAGTTTATTAATGCAAATCTTTATCAATTGGTTTCCCATTATTCTATTTATTGGTGTTTGGATTTTTTTTATGCGCCAAATGCAAGGCGGGGGCGGTGGTCGTGGTGCTATGTCTTTTGGTAAGAAGTCGAGCGCGCTTGTTAGGTGAAGATCAAGTTAAAGTCACTTTTGCCGATGTGGCAGGTGTTGATGAAGCCAAAGAAGAAGTGAAAGAACTGGTCGATTTTTTACGTGATCCACAGCAAATTTCAACGCTTAGGTGGCCGTATTCCTCGCGGTGTTTTAATGGTCGGTCACCCGGAACCGGTAAAACATTATTGGCCAAAGCCATTGCCGGTGAAGCCAAAGTGCCATTTTTTACTATTTCAGGTTCTGATTTTGTCGAAATGTTTGTGGGTGTGGGTGCATCTCGTGTACGCGATATGTTTGAACAAGCAAAAAAACATGCACCTTGTATTATTTTTATTGATGAAATTGATGCTGTAGGTCGTCATCGTGGCGCAGGTTTAGGTGGTGGGCATGATGAACGTGAACAAACTTTAAATCAATTATTGGTTGAAATGGATGGCTTTGAAGGCAATGAAGGCGTCATTGTGATTGCTGCAACCAACCGTCCCGATGTTTTAGATCCCGCATTATTGCGACCAGGTCGTTTTGATAGACAAGTGGTTGTACCTTTACCTGATATTCGAGGTCGTGAACAAATTTTAAAAGTTCATATGAAAAAAATTCCTGCAGCCAGGATGTGAATCCTAGAATATTGCACGAGGTACACCTGGATTTTCGGGTGCAGATTTAGCGAATCTAGTGAATGAAGCCGCTTTATTTGCAGCACGTGCAAATAAAACGCATAGTGGATATGGCAGAATTTGAAAAAGCAAAAGATAAAATCATGATGGGCGCAGAACGTCGCTCTATGGTGATGAGTGAAAAAGAACGAACTTACCGCTTATCATGAAGCCGGTCATGCCATTGTTGGACTGTATAGTGCCTGAACATGATCCTGTTTATAAAGTCACTATTATTCCACGCGGTCGCGCATTAGGTGTCACCATGTTTTTACCTGAAGAAGATCGTTACAGCTATACCAAACAACGACTAGAAAGCCAAATTAGCCAGTTTATTTGGTGGACGTCTTGCAGAAGAAATTATTTTTGGACGCCGAAGCGTGACAACAGGTGCATCCAATGATATTGAAACAAGCCACGGAAATTGCACGTAATATGGTAACCAAATGGGGATTATCAGAAAAATTAGGCCCATTGACCTATGGTGAAGAAGACGGCGAAGTATTCTTAGGTCATTCTATGGCACAACATAAAGAAGTGTCTGATGAAACTGCACATGCGATTGATGATAGAAGTGCGCGCCATTATTGATAAAGCCTATGCAACAGCCAAAGAAATCTTAATTGAAAATAAAGATAAATTACACACCATGGCGGCTGCTTTATTAAAATATGAAACTTTAAACTTTGATCAAATTAATGACATCATGAATGACAAAGAACCTAAACCTCCAGAAGGTTGGGATGTGCCAGATACGCATAATAATATTCATCCAGACAATACGTCGGTTTCAACAACAGAAGATTCGAGCCTTACCGCGGATGATGCGGCTGAAAAACCGGTGAAGTAATGAAGGCTATGCCCTCACTCATGGGCGTTCTCAATGTAACGCCCGATTCCTTTTCTGACGGCGGGCAATTTAATCGTTTAGATAAAGCCCTCGCGCACGCTGATTTAATGTTGGCACAAGGTGCAGATATTATTGATGTGGGTGGCGAGTCCACACGCCCGAATGCACATCCGGTATCTTTACAAGAAGAACTTGATCGTGTGTTACCCATCATTACCGCATTACGTTCACGTTTTGATGTACCGATATCTATCGACACACGTCATGCACAAGTCATGCGCGAAGCAGTAAACGCTGGCGCCTCGATAATTAATGATGTGAATGCGCTGCAAGGTCCTGATACCTTACAAACCGCGGCAGAACTTAAAATGCCTGTGTGTTTAATGCATATGCAAGGTACGCCAGGTAACATGCAACAAAATCCTGTTTATCAAGATGTTGTGGCAGAAATCATCGAATTTTTACAACAACGCATTGCTGTTTGTATTCATGCAGGTATTTTGCGTGAAAATATTATTATCGATCCAGGTTTTGGATTTGGTAAAACCTATGAACATAATTTAATTTTATTGCGTGAACTGAAACAATTTAAACAATTGGGTTTACCTTTATTAGTAGGACTGTCACGTAAAACATGGATAGGCGTAGCCACACATCAGCCGCCCAATGAACGTTTAGCGGGCAGTCTCGCTGCAGCGATTTTAGCCGCACAACAAGGTGCAACTATTTTACGTGTGCATGATGTGGGGGCCACTAAAGATGCCTTACGCGTTTTGTGCGCAGTGAGTGAGAAACAAGATGACTAAAAAATATTTTGGCACCGATGGCATACGCGGACAAGTAGGCACAGCGCCGATTACACCTGATTTTATGTTGCAACTAGGCTTTGCAGCCGGCAGTGTCTTTGCCAACAATAAAACCCATACGGTATTAATTGGCAAAGATACCCGCATCTCAGGTTATATGTTTGAATCAGCCTTAGAAGCAGGGCTTTCAGCAGCCGGTGTAAATGTGGGTTTAATTGGCGTGTTACCCACACCCGGCATTGCCTATTTAACACAACAATCCGATGCTATAGCAGGTATCGTAATTAGCGCATCCCATAATCCCTATCAAGATAATGGCCTTAAGTTTTTTTGCAGGGATGGACAAAAATTATCCGATGAAGTTGAATTGGCCATTGAAGCAAAATTATTAGATCCGATTAAAACCGTTGCGTCTAATAAACTTGGCAAAGCACATCGCGTCACAAAAGCCGTTTTACAATACCAAGAATTTTGTATGAACTCTTGTGATCGTTTATCATTAAACGGTTTAAAAATAATACTAGATTGCGCCAACGGTGCAACCTATCACGTAGCTCCAGAATTATTCGTCCAATTAGGCGCCCAAGTCGTCAGTATTAATGCAACACCTGATGGTTTAAATATAAACGTAGATTGTGGATCAACCGCTCCAAAAACGCTGCAAGCACGCGTTATAGCTGAACAAGCTGATTTAGGCATAGCCTTTGACGGCGATGGCGATCGCGTGATCATGGTCGATCACAAAGGCAATTTAATTGACGGCGATCGTATATTATATGTTTTAGCAAAATATAAAAAAAATAATTCCGGCGTTGTGGGTACACAAATGAGTAATTTAGGCTTAGAGCGCAGCCTAGAAAATTTAAACATTCCCTTCGCCCGCGCAAAAGTCGGCGATCGCTATGTCTTAGAATTATTAAAAGAAAAAACTGGACCTTAGGCGGAGAATCTTCAGGTCATATGATTTGTTTAGAACAAACGACTACTGGCGATGGTATTATTGCTGCCTTACAAGTTTTAAAAATTATAATACAAGAACAAAAATCTTTATATGATTTACAAAAAGACATGTTATTTTTTCCACAAACTTTAATCAATGTCCGTTTAGAAAAAAAAATATGATCCCTTATCAGATATTAAAGTCCAAAAAGCCATGCAAGCTGCAGAACAACAATTACAAAGTAAAGGACGCGTGTTATTGCGCTGTTCTGGCACCGAGCCCGTTGTTCGAGTGATGGTAGAAGGTGAAGATGCGGCACAGGTAGCGGGTATTGCTGAAGATTTAGCCCATGTTGTAAGGAAGTGTGATGCGTAAACCTTTATTAGTTGCAAATTGGAAAATGAATGGGAGTTTAGATTTGCTGGGGCAAATGCGGCAAGCTTTAACCGCTCAAAATTATTCAGATGTGGATATTGCCATTTGTCCGCCCTTTGTTTTCTTGGAACATACACAACATTTATTTAAAGATAGTCAGATTTCTTACGGTGCTCAGGATGTGAGTGATCAAGATTATGGGGCATTTACGGGGCAAATTTGTGCGAAGATGCTTAGCCAATTGGCTTGTAGATATGTTATTATTGGCCATTCGGAGCGTCGGCAGTATTGTGGGGAAACGGATGTTTTGATTGCTGCTAAATGTAAGCGGGCTTTGGATGCGAATTTAATTCCCATTTTATGTGTCGGTGAAGATGCAACGCAAAAGCAACGTGGGGAAACAGCGGCTATAGTTCTTGCACAAGTGCAAACAGTTTTAGAAAGTTTGGAAGCTGATGAACTAGAAAGATTAGTGATTGCTTATGAACCAATATGGGCCATAGGTACTGGGCTAGCTGCAGATCCGGTGGTTGCTAATGAAGTACATGGGTTGATTCGCTCATGCGTTGCCCACTATGATGTGGCGACTTCCGAGGTAATACGTATTTTGTATGGGGGCAGTGCAAATGATGCGAATATTCGCGAATTTTTATTGCAACCGAATATTGATGGTGCCCTGATTGGGGGCGCTGCTTTAAAGCCGGATGTATTTGTGCGAATGATTAATACAGCGAGCGAAATAAATAAGTGAGGCGTTATGTATGAAGGTGTGTTAGTGGTGCATGTTATTCTTGCCGCATTGTTGATAGGCTTAGTGCTCTTGCAACAAGGTAAAAGCGGCGGTATGGGTACGGCCTTTGGTGGCGCAACCGAAACTTTATTAACCACGCCAGGGGCGAGTAATATCCTCTCTCGCAGTACGGCGATCATTGCGACTTTATTTTTTGTTACCAGTTTAAGTTTAGGTTATTTGGCCTCGCAAAAGTCACGACAAATGCACGAAGAATTAGTGCCAAGTGTAGTGCCGCAGCCCGATACCGTGTTAATGACAGTGCCAACAGCAGAAGAAGCTGGACCGGTGCAGGAAACAACACCCCAACAGGAAGCTGTGCCAACAATTCCTAAATAACTTTAAAACTTTTATTAAGCCGAAGTGGTGGAATTGGTAGACACGCCGTCTTGAGGGGGCGGTGGCGTAAGCTGTGCCGGTTCGAGTCCGGCCTTCGGCACCATATTAATCGAGGAAGAGATCATGATGCTATAAAATTATTTACCTATACTTGATTTTTATTGTTTTGGGCTTAGCTCTTGGGTGTAGTGCCACTTAGCTTAGCCGGTTCATTCTGGGCCCAATAGACCTGATCCTGCAAAAAATTCTCCTTATGAATGTGGCTTTGAAGCCTTTGAAGATGCACGTATTCCGTTTGATGTTCGATTTTATTTGGTTGCTATTTTGTTTATTATTTTTGATTTGGAAATTGCTTTTTTATTCCCTTGGGCCTTAGTCTTTCGATAATATTGGCTGGTCTGGCTTTTGGTGCATGATGATTTTTCTGGGTTTATTAGTGGTTGGCTTTATTTATGAGTGGAAAAAAGGGGCTTTGAGTGGGAATAGAAGGTAATATTTAAACAAGGTTTTGTCACAACCATCGCTTGATAACATTGATTAATTGGGCAAGCACGGTTCTATGTGGCCGATGTCTTTTGGTTTGGCTTGTTGTGCTGTTGAAATGATGCATGCAGGCGCTTCACGTTATGATTTCGATCGATTTGGTGTTATTTTTCGACCCAGTCCCAGACAATCCGATGTGATGATTGTTGCCGGTACTTTATGTAATAAAATGGCGCCTGCTTTGCGCAAAGTTTATGATCAAATGGCTGAACCTAGTTGGGTGATTTCGATGGGATCTTGCGCCAATGGCGGCGGTTATTATCATTATTCTTATTCGGTTGTGCGCGGCTGTGATCGTATTGTTCCAGTGATATTTATGTGCCAGGTTGTCCGCCGACAGCAGAAGCCTTGCTTTATGGTATTATTCAATTGCAAAATAAAATTAGACGTAAACGATACATTGACGCCTAGGAGATGATAATGACAATTGCAAGTGTTGAAGAACAATTAACAACGTATTGCAAATATATTGAAGCTATCTGACAGTTGCTGATGATGAATTAACGATTGAAGTGCGCTGCCAACATGCATTAGATGCATTGTGTCAACGCATTACGTGATGAAGAACATTTGCCTTTGATCAACTTATGGATTTATGTGCGCGTAGATTATTTAAATTATGGTTGAGATGATTGGGAAACAGATCAAGCAACGTGTAACGGATTTTAGCCGCGGTGTGGAACGCAGTGCATGAAGAATCATACCTGGACTAAACCACGTTTTGCTGTGGTTTATCATTTATTTTCTACTACACATAATCAGCGCTTACGTGTAAAAGTATTTGTACGAGACTGATACTTAATTGTTGCCTTCGGTTATAGATATTTGGAATTGTGCTAATTGGTTTGAACGTGAAGCTTTTGATTTATATGGAATTTTATTTGATGGTCATCCTGATTTAAGTCGTATTTTGACCGATTATGGTTTTATTGGTCATCCTTTTCGTAAAGATTTTCCTTTGAGTGGTCATGTGGAAATGCGTTATGATGCCGAACAAAAACGGTCATTTATCGAGCCGGTTACTATAGAGCCAAGTATTTTAGTGCCCAAAGTTATTCGCGATGATAATCGTTATACATGAGGAGATCAATAATGACTGAAATTAAAAATTATACGTTAAATTTTGGTCCACAACATCCTGCGGCGCATGGTGTATTGCGTTTGATTTTTGAATTAGATGGTGAAACGATTGTACGTGCCGATCCGCATATTGGTTTATTACATCGTGCCACTGAAAAATTAGCTGAAACTAAACCCTATAATCAAAGTATTGGTTATATGGATAGACTTGATTATGTCTCCATGATGTGTAATGAACATGCTTATGTGCTGGCTATTGAAAAATTATTGGGTATTGAAGCGCCAATACGTGCGCAATATATTCGCACCATGTTTGATGAAATCACCCGGATTTTAAATCATTTATTATGGCTAGGTGCTCATGCCTTGGATATTGGTGCGATGACGCGTATTTCTATATTGCTTTTCGTGAACGTGAAGATTTACTTGATTGTTATGAAGCGGTCTCTGGCGCGCGCATGCATGCGACTTATTATCGTCCAGGCGGAGTGTATCGTGATTTACCGGATACAATGCCACAATATAAAGCCTTCACAATTGGCATAATGAAAAAGAATTGAAAAAATGAATGAAAATCGACAAGGTACTTTACTTGATTTTATTTGGGATTTTACTGAACGTTTTCCAAAATGTGTAGATGAATATGAAACTTTATTAACTGATAATCGAATTTGGAAACAACGTACCGTGATATTGGCGTTGTGTCTCCAGAACGTGCCTTGCAATTGGGTTTTACAGGCCCCATGTTACGAGGCTCAGGTGTTGCCTGGGATTTACGTAAAAAACAACCCTATGCTGTTTATGATAAATTAGATTTTGATATTCCCGTTGGTAAAACAGGTGATTGTTATGATCGTTATTTAGTGCGTGTGGAAGAATTGCGGCAATCCAATCGAATTATTCGACAATGCGTCGAATGGTTACGTGAAAATCCTGGTCCGGTGATATTGATGATTATAAAGTAGCGCCGCCATCACGTGTGGAAATGAAAGAAGATATGGAAGCATTGATTCATCATTTTAAATTATTTACTGAAGGCTTTTGTTTGCCTGAAGGGGAAGTCTATGCGGCTGTTGAAGCATCCTAAAGGGAATTTGGTATTTATTTAGTTTCTGATGGTGCCAATAAACCTTATCGTTTAAAAATTCGTGCGGCAGGATTTGCTCATTTAGCAGCTATTGATGAAATGGTCAGAGGACATATGCTTGCCGATGTGGTGGCCATTTTGGTACATCAAGATATTGTATTTGGGGAAATTGATCGCTAATGGACGACATAATACGCTATTTCAATTAACACTCCGTCAAGTGCGATTAGATAGATGAGTGGTGAAAAAATTTCCTAAAGAGCAAAAACGCTTCGGCAGTGATTGCAGCGCTTTACTATTGTGCAAAGAACACGAATGGTTGGTTAAGTGATGCGATTGATGAATGCTGTCGCTGCATATTTAGAATTGCCTAAAATTGCTGTCTATGAAGTCGCCACTTTTTATACCATGTATGAATTTAAAACCCGTTGGAAAACATCAAATTAGATGTTTGCACCAATATTTCTTGCATGCTGTGTGGTTCGTGATAAAATTGTTGCAGCATTTAAAACAACGTTAGGTATTGATTTTGGTGAAACCACGCGGATAAACGTTTTACACTTAAAGAAGTAGAATGTTTAGCCGCTTGTGGTGGTGCGCCGGCGATGCAAATTGACGATGAATATTATGAAAATCTAACGCCTGAAAAAGTAGATGAGATTTTAAGTGCATTGGAGCAAAAAGCATGACCAAGCCTATTGCACTGAATCAAGTTTGTTTACGAACCTTTGCATTAGCCAGAACCCTGGACCCTAGCCAGCTTATGAAAAAGTCGGTGGTTATCAAGTTTGGCGTAAAATTTTAAGTGAAAAAACGCCGCCTGAAGAAATTATTGAAGAATTAAAATTAGCGCTTTGCGCGGCCGTGGCGGCGCGGGCTTTCCAACCGGTTTGAAATGGAGTTTTATGTCCCGCAATACGCCAGGACAAAAATATGTGGTTTGTAATTCCGATGAAGGTGAGCCAGGTACTTTTAAAGATCGCGATATTTTACGTTTTAATCCGCATCAAGTGATTGAAGGTATGGCCATTGCGGGTTATGTAATGGGCGCAACAGTTGGTTATAATTATTTACGTGGCGAATTTGCCGAGCCTTTCGCGCGTTGTGAACAAGCCTTACATGAAGCTAGGGCCGCAGGTTTAATCGGCAAAAATATTTTAGGCTCGGGTGTAGATTTTGAACTGCATCATTCTCTAGGTGCAGGTGCTTATATTTGTGGTGAAGAAACGGCCTTATTAGAATCTCTAGAAGGCAAAAAAGGTTTTCCACGTTTTAAACCGCCTTTTCCTGCTAATTATGGTTTATATGGTCGGCCGACCAATATTAATAACACCGAAAGTTTTGCTTCTGTTCCGGTTATTTTACAAAACGGCGGACACTGGTTTTTGGATTTAGGTATACCCAATAATGGCGGTACTAAAATATTTTGTATTTCCGGTCATGTGAATAAACCAGGTAATTATGAAATTCCTTTAGGTACACCTTTTAAAACTTTATTAGAAATGGCAGGTGGTGTGCGCGATGGTAAAAAATTAAAAGCGGTTATTCCGGGTGGATCTTCCGTACCCATTTTGCCCGCTGATGTGATGTTGCAATTAAATATGGATTATGATTCAATCGCCAAAGCCGGCAGTATGTTAGGCTCAGGTGGCGTGATTTGCATGGATGAAGACACCGTATGGTCAAAGTCTTAGAGCGCATTGCTTATTTTTATTATGAAGAATCTTGTGGTCAATGTACGCCTTGTCGTGAAGGCACCGGTTGGCTGATGCGTACCATTAAACGCATCGTCAGATGGACAAGGAAAAATGCAAGATCTTAGAACTATTAGACTAGTATTTCAGACAATATTATGGGCCGCACAATTTGTGCCCTAGGGGATGCGGCGGCGATGCCGGTATTGAGTTTTATTAAACATTTTCGTCAAGAATTTGTAGGCGTATGATGTCAAGCATGGTTGAAATTGAAATCGATGGCAAAAAAGTAGAGGCCAATCCGGGTTCGATGATTATCGAAGTCGCGGATCAACATGAGGTGCGCATTCCTCGGTTTTGTTATCATAAAAAATTATCGGTGGCTGCGAATTGCCGGATGTGTTTGGTCGAAGTGGGCGATGCGCGCAAACCGTTGCCGGCTTGTGCAACGCCTATTACCCAGGGCATGAAAGTATTTACCCGTTCTAAATTAGCACTGGATGCACAAAGCGCAGTGATGGAATTTTTATTAATTAATCATCCGCTGGATTGTCCGATTTGTGATCAAGGTGGTGAGTGTGAATTACAAGATGTATCTGTAGGTTATGGCCGTGATATCTCACGCTTTAATTTAGGTAAACGTGCAGTTGAAGACCACGATATTGGCCCACTGATTGAAACCGAAATGACGCGTTGTATTCATTGCACCCGGTGTGTCCGTTTTGGTGAAGAAGTGGCTGGCTTGCATGAATTAGGCGTGATGAATCGTGGCGAGCATTTAGAAATTTCAACGTTAGTTGAACGTACAGTGACCTCAGAATTATCTGGGAATATGATTGATTTATGTCCCGTTGGTGCATTAACCTCTAAACCTTATCGTTTTACTGCGCGTGCTTGGGAATTAAGCCAGCGGCCGACGGTTGCTGCACATGATGCAGTGGGTTCACATTTATATGCGCATGTCATCCACAATGAAATTAAACGCGTTGTTCCTAGAGAATGTGAAGCGGTTAATGAAACTTGGATTTCTGATCGCGATAGATTTAGTTATGAAGGCTTGTATCATCCCGATAGAGTTTTAACGCCTAAAATAAAGCGTAATAACAAATGGGAAAATGTGGATTGGCAAACGGCTTTGCAATTTGCAGCTGATCTATTAGATGAAATTGAGCCCAAAGACATCGGTGCCTTAGTGTCACCCAGCTCAACGAATGAAGAATTTTATTTATTACAAAAATTAATGCGCAAGATGGGTAGCGCGCATATTGATCACCGTTTACAAGAACAAGATTTTTCTGATCAAGCGCAATTTCCTGATTATCCAACGATGGGCGTGACTTTAGATGCACTTCAAAACAGTGATGTGATTTGTTTAGTGGGGTCACATATTCGTAAAGAACAACCGATTATTTCTCACCGTATTCGTAAAGCCGCGCTTAATGCATGCCAAGTAGCGGTTATTAACCCTATTGATTATGTATTTAATTTCAAAGTGACAGCAAAACAAATTATGCCACAAGGTGATTTATTAACTGGTTTAGCGCAAGTAGTAAAAGCCTTGTTGGCGCTCTCTGAATTTCAAGGTAAACCGAATGAAGCGTTAAAAACATTTCTAAAGGATATTAAAGTAAGCCCAGAGGCTAGCACGCAAGCAGAATTATTACTTCATGCAAAACAAGGTGTTCTATTATTAGGCGCATTGGCCTTGCATCATCCGCAAGCTGCCAATATTCGTGCATTGGCAGATTTTATTAGTGCACATACAGCCATTAAATTAGGGTTTTTAACTTTAGGTGCAAATGCTGCCGGTGCATGGTTAATGGGCGCACTGCCACACCGTTTACCTTTTGGTAAAGCGATTGAAAAAACAGGTCATCATACACAACAGATGCTTTCATCGAATGCTATCAAAGCCTATGTATTATTAGGTCTTGAACCGGAATATGATGCGGCAGATTCAGGACTAGCCCTTGTGGCATTAAAAAATGCACAATGTGTGATTGCAATAAATGCCTATCAGACCCGTGCAATGTTGGATTATGCACAAGTAATTTTACCGATGACACCTCCTGCTGAAATGGCAGGTACCTTCATCAATGCTCAAGGCGAGAGCCAAGCTTTTTGTGCAGTGACCGAGCCTTCTGGATTAAGTCGTCCCGCATGGAAAGTATTACGTGTTTTAGCGAATTTATTAGAAGTAGAGGGTTTTGATTATCAAAATCTGGAAGATGTGCAAAAAGAAATAGCACCCAATATTGAGAATAAAGTCGGGCATTTTAATTTTGTGCCTTCTACTTATACGTTGCCTACCTTGACTCGCATCTCGGTATGCCTATTTACGCGCAAGATGCACAACTACGACGCGCAGATGCTTTGCAAAAAACGCCTGATGGTTTATTTACTGGTCTTCATATGAATGCTGTGCTAGCCGCAACATTAGGTTTGACTACCGGTTCTGTGAAAGTGCAACAAGATGAGGGTAGTGTTACTGTGCCTTTAATCATTGATGAAACAGTGCCACAAGGCAGTGTTTATTTAGCAAGCGGCTTACGTGAAACCGTAGGATTAGGCCGTGGGTATCAAACCATACACATACAACAGGCCAGCCATGAATGAAATGATTGAAACCGTTTTATGGACGGTCCTTAAAATTTTATGCATTGTATTACCCTTATTTGGTGCGGTTGCCTATTTAACTTTTTTTGAACGCAAAGTGATAGGTTATATGCAAGGCCGTATTGGACCTAATCGCGTAGGCCCTTGGGGCTTTTTGCAACCGATAGCTGATGTATTAAAAATGTTTTTTAAAGAAGTGATTATCCCGACCAATTCAAATCGCTATTTATTTTTAATTGCGCCTATCGTAACACTAGCGCCTGCACTAGCGGCTTGGGCCGTGATGCCTTTTTCTGACACTTGGGTTTTATCTAATATCAATGCAGGCGTTTTATATGTGTTGGCTATTACTTCATTAGGCGTTTATGGCATCATTATTGCCGGTTGGGCGTCAAATTCTAAATACGCTTTTTTAGGTGCATTACGCTCCAGTGCACAAATTATTTCTTATGAAATAGCCATGGGCTTTGCTTTAGTCGGTGTATTAATGGCCGCAGGCAGTTTAAATTTAAATGAAATTATTAAAGCGCAACAAGGCGGTATTTTAAATTGGTATTGGCTTCCCCTGTTGCCTTTGTTTGTCGTGCATTGGATTTCAGCCGTTGCAGAAACTAATCGCGCACCCTTTGATTTAGCGGAAGGCGAGTCAGAAATTGTGGCGGGTTTTCATGTGGAATATGCCGGCATTAGCTTTGGTTTATTTTTCTTAGCTGAATATGCCAATATGATTTTAATGGCATTTTTAGCAGCAGTATTTTATTTGGGTGGTTGGTTATCGCCTTTTCAAGGCATACCTGTATTAGATGAATTGTTTGCCTTTGTGCCGGGCATTGTTTGGTTATTTATTAAAGCAGGATTTTTTATATTTTTATATTTATGGTTAAGAGCCACATTTCCGCGTTATCGATATGATCAATTAATGCGTTTGGGTTGGAAGGTTTTTATTCCTTTAACCTTGGTATGGATCATAGTGCTGGCCGTCATGATTAAATTTAATATTGGGCCTTGGTTTGCATGAGGATAAGAGCGTGTTAAAACAAATGATGCATTGGATTAAAAGTTTTACTTTATGGGAATTGCTCAAAGGCATGAGCGTAACGTTGCGTTATTTTTTTGCGCCTAAAGTAACGGTTCAGTACCCTGAGCAAAAAACACCTAAGTCACCGCGTTTTCGTGGTTTGCATGCTTTGCGGCGTTATCCGAATGGTGAAGAGCGTTGTATTGCCTGTAAATTATGTGAAGCAGTCTGTCCTGCGCTGGCTATCACCATAGATTCAGAAGAACGTAATGATGGCACGCGCCGTACTACGCGTTATGATATTGATTTATTTAAATGTGTTTATTGTGGTTTGTGTGAAGAAGCCTGTCCGGTCGATTCAATAGTCTTAACCCGTACCGATGATTTCTTTATGGATGCGCGTGGACAGCAAGTGATTAATAAAACACAATTATTGGCCTTAGGCGATAAACATGAAACGCAAATTGCGGCTGACCGGGCCATGGATGCAAAATACCGGTAATGGAGAATTAAATGTCTGTTGAGAAAATAATATTTTATTGCTTCGCCGCTTTGATGCTCTTTGCTGCATCGATGGTAATCACTTCGCGCCATCCTGTGCGCGCGGTTTTATTTTTAGTTTTGACTTTTATTTCTGCCAGTGGATTATGGTTATTATTAGAAGCGGAATTTTTAGCGATTATTTTAGTATTAGTTTATGTCGGTGCGGTGATGGTATTATTTTTATTTGTGGTCATGATGCTTAATTTAAATACCGCGCCACTTTCTCAGGGATTTATACAGTATTTACCTTTAGGGATTTTAATCGCAGTTTTATTTATAGGCCAAGTGATTTGGCTGTTGGTTCATGATAAAGCGATTATTCCTGAATTTGCAGCGCTCAAGCCGCAAGGACTTGATTATAATAACACCAAAGCGTTGGGACAGGCCTTATACAGTGATTATTTATATCCTTTTGAAATTGCAGGGGTCTTATTATTAGTAGCGATAGTAGCAGCAATAGCCTTAACTTATCGCGGTATAAAAAACTCACGCAAACAAAATATAAGTGCGCAAGTGAAAGTGACTAAAGCAGATAGATTAACGATAGTGAAGGATGAGTAGAATATGCTTACAGCAATCGATTTTTTAATAGTCAGCGCCTTGCTTTTTGGCTTGGGTGTTTTGGGTATCATTATCAATCGCAAGAATGTGATCGTGTTATTGATGTGTATCGAGCTTATTTTATTAGCCGTTAATACTAACTTGATCACATTTTCCCGCTTCTCGGGCGATATCGCTGGCGAGATATTTGTATTTTTTATACTAACAGTAGCTGCAGCAGAAGCTGCCATAGGTTTAGCCATCTTAGTGGTGTTATACCGTAATCGTGGCACCATCAATGTGCAAGATTTAAATTTATTACAAGGATAAGCCAGTGAGCGATGTTTTGTACTATTTTTCTTTAAGCGCCGTATTTGCGCCTTTATTCGCCTCCATCATTACAGGCTTATTGGGTCATCGCTTAGGG
Organism: uncultured Gammaproteobacteria bacterium; assembly: GCA_963798975.1. GTDB lineage: Bacteria > Pseudomonadota > Gammaproteobacteria > JABCZS01 > JABCZS01 > JABCZS01. The sequence goes on along the minus strand of CAWCVU010000010.1, from coordinate 56,641 downwards.
GCTACTTTATCCCATCGTATTGCAGTCTCAGGCGTTGCGCTTTCATTTATTTGCGCTGTGATTATTTTAAAAATCATAGTTGATCAAAATATCAGTATGCAAGAATTGCCTTTGTATACGTGGGCTGTAAGTTCGGGTCTGGTTTTTGAAGTAGGGTTTTTGCTGGATCCTTTAACGGCACTCATGATGGTGGTTGTGACCTTTGTATCCTTGATGGTACATATATATACCATAGGCTATATGCACGATGATCCGGGTTACTCACGGTTTTTTAGTTATATTTCCCTGTTTACGTTTTCCATGTTAATGCTAGTGATGGCTAATAATTTCTTGCAATTGTTTTTTGGTTGGGAAGCGGTTGGCGTCGTTTCCTATTTATTAATTGGTTTTTGGTTTAAACGCGATACCGCGATTTTTGCTAATTTAAAGGCTTTTTTAGTAAACCGTGTCGGGGATTTTGGCTTTTTATTAGGGATAGCGGCCATCTATATGTTGTTTGGCAGCTTAAATTATCTAGAAGTGTTTGCCAAAGTCTCAGCTTTAATATGGAATACATGTCTATTCGTATTAGCGGGACATCAATGTTCATGCAATCACCTTGGCTTGTATCTTATTATTTATTGGTGCGATGGGTAAATCAGCGCAAATTCCTTTACATGTATGGTTACCTGATTCCATGGAAGGTCCAACGCCTATTTCCGCCTTCATTCATGCCGCAACCATGGTGACAGCCGGTGTATTTATGGTGGCACGTTTATCGCCCTTATTTGAATTAAGCGAAGTAGCCAGAAGTTTCATCGTGATTATTGGTCACTGACGGCTTTATCGATGGGCTTAGTGGGCATCGTTCAAAATGATATTAAACGCGTCATTGCCTATTCTACTTTATCGCAATTAGGTTATATGATCGTCGCCGTCGGTGTATCTGCTTATGCCGTGGGTATGTTTCATTTAATGACTCATGCATTTTTCAAAGCCTTATTATTTTTAGCGGCAGGCAGTATTATTATTGCCTTGCATCATCGAACAAGATTTACGCCATATGGGTGGATTAAGACGTTATTTACCGATTACTTATATTACAGCGCTTATTGGTGCTTTGGCTTTATGTGGCATTCCACCGTTTGCAGGCTTTTATTCTAAAGATATTTTAATTGAAGCCGTGCATTTTGCTGCACTGCCTGGATCGCATCTTGCTTATTATGCGCTACTTGCTGGTGTTTTTGTGACCGCACTGTATACCTTTAGATTAATATTTTTGGCCTTTAATGGCAAAGAGCGTTGGTCGCATCATGATGCGGATCATCCTGTCACTGAACCTTCATGGGTAGTGACCTTGCCACTTATTTTATTAGCTGTGCCTTCAGCCATTATTGGTTTTGCGACGATTGAACCGATGTTATTAAATGCCGATGGATTCTTTAAGCAATCCATTACGGTATTATCTGCGCATGATGTGATGGGTAAAATTGCTGGGCATTATCCCGGTTCATTTTGGTTTGCGCTGCACGCCGTACAAACCAAGCCTTTTTGGCTTGCTATTGCAGGGATTTTAACGGCTTATTTATGTTATGTACGTTATCCGCATTGGCCGGTACAAATCAGTGCACGTTTATCAGGCTTACAAAAAATATTAATTCATAAATATGGTTTTGACGAATTGTATCAATTAGTCTTTATGAAAGGCACACAAAAGTTAAGTTATTGGTGCTGGAAAAAAGTGGATGTGGAGGCCATTGATCAGGACATCGTCGGAGGTGTCGTTAAAGCATGGGCCTCTTGTGCGCAGTTATTGCGGCATTTACAAACGGGGTATTTAAATCATTATGCCTTTGCAATGATTTTAGGTGTCGTGGGATTAATTAGTTTTTGGCTGTGGGGCTAGCATATGATGATACCTTGGTTGAGTTTACTCATTTGGTTGCCGATTTTAGGTGGTGGTGCTTTATTATTATTGCGCAATCAACCCAATGCTGCGCGTATCATGGCCACGCTGCTTGCTTTTGTAGGTGTATTGATAGCCTTTATTATTTATAGCCAATTCGATTCGCAATCAAGCATGATGCAGTTTCAAGAAAAACTAAATTGGATCCCGTATTTTAATATTTATTATGCCCTAGGTATTGATGGGATAGCCTTACCGTTAATTTTATTAACTTGTATTTGTACGTTGCTGGTGGTAATCGCAAGCTTTTGGGCGATACAAAGAAATGTCGCCAGTTATCTGGCCATATTTTTAATGATGAGTGGATTTATTTGTGGTGTGTTTGCGGCCACAGATGCCATCTTATTTTATGTATTTTGGGAAGCGATGTTGATCCCGATGTTTTTAATTATTGGTATTTGGGGTGGTCCAAATCGTATTTATGCGACTTTAAAATTCTTCTTGTATACCTTTTTAGGTTCTATTTTAATGTTAATTGCGCTGGTGTATTTGTATTTAATTACCGGCAGTGCGCAGATCAGTGATTTTTATAATCTGGGTTTAACGCAAACAACGCAAAATTGGTTATTCCTAGCATTTTTTGCAGCCTTTGCGGTAAAAATCCCTATGTTTCCCGTGCATACTTGGTTACCGGATGCACACGTTGAAGCGCCTACAGGTGGTTCCGTTATTTTAGCGGCGATTATGTTAAAAATTGGTGCGTATGGATTTTTACGTTTTAGTTTGCCGATTACACCGCTGGCAGGGGCTTTTTTCGCGGATATTATCATTGGTTTATCTTTGATTGCTGTGGTGTATATTGGTTTAGTAGCTGTTATGCAAAAGGATTTAAAAAAATTAATTGCCTATTCATCCATCGCACATATGGGATTTGCAACTTTGGGTATATTTTTAGTTTTTCCTTTGATTGAAAATGCGAATGACTTACCTGCGGCTGTATTGGCTGTTGAAGGCGCCATGGTCCAATTGGTTTCCCATGGATTTATTTCTGCGGCTTTATTCTTTTGTGTAGGCGTATTGTATGAACGTATGCATACGCGTCAGATTACCGATTTTGGTGGCGTGGCCAATGTCATGCCCGTATTTGCTGCGTTTTTTATGTTATTTTCACTCGCTAATGTAGGCCTACCTGGAACCTCTGGTTTTGTAGGCGAATTATTTGTGATTTTAAGTGCGTTTAAAGTACATGTTATGATTGCATTACTTGCAGGGCTGACCTTAATCTTATCGCCAGCGTATACTTTATGGATGTATAAACGCGTATTGTTTGGCACCGTTGTCAATAAACAGGTTGAACAATTACATGATATTACCCGTGGTGAGCGCTGTGTTTTAACGGTGTTGGCCGCATTTGTTTTAATAATCGGTGTCTGGCCTGCGCCTTTGGTTGAAATGACGCATGTGACGATTACAACTATTTTAAGTCAAATGCCTTTTTAGGAGTTTAAATGTTGAGTTATTTTACTATGATTCTGCCCGAAGTGTTCGTCCTGACCATGGCGTGCGGTATTTTATTGCTTGACGTTTTTTTAGGTGGTAAATACCGTAAATTAGTTTGCGTTGTAGCACAGCTCACTTTAATAGGTGCCTTTGTATTAACGCTACAACTCTGGGATGTTTCGCAAGGTTTACATTTTTCAGGACATTTTTTACAAGATCATTTGGCACTGGCTATAAAATTCGGGGCCTATATTTTAACCTTTTTTGTATTTACTTATGCCTTTGATTCCTTAAAGCAAATGCATTTAAATGTCGGTGAATTTTATGTACTAGGATTATTTTCATTACTCGGCATTATGGTGCTTGCTTCGGCCGGCAGTTTATTGACTGTTTATTTAGGTTTAGAATTATTATCTTTGCCTTTATATGCGCTGGTTGCATTATCACGTGATTCAAAACTGGCTAGTGAAGCCGCTATGAAATATTTTGTAATGGGTGCTCTGGCATCGGGCATGTTGTTATACGGCATTTCATTAATGTATGGCATGACCGGTGAATTAGGTCTAGCACAAGTAGCCCGCGGTATTATTGGCCTAGGCGGTGGATCACAAACAGTAGTGGGCTTAGGCCTAGTATTTGTAATCGTCGGTATTGCCTTTAAATTAGGCGCTGTCCCGTTTCATATGTGGATCCCTGATGTGTACAGCGGTGCAACTACAAGCGCCATTTTATTTATAGCGTCCAGCGCAAAACTAGCAGCCTTTGCTTTAGCTGTGCGTTTATTATTCGATGCATTTTCACCTTTATTTTTAGAATGGCAAAGTATGACCTTAATTTTAGCCGTATTATCATTAGTCATAGGTAATGTGGTTGCCCTAGTGCAAACTAATTTAAAACGTTTATTAGGTTACTCAACCATAGGCCATATGGGCTTTGTATTATTTGCTTTTGCTGCAGGCAGCCTGCCCGCTGGATTATTTTACATTCTAGTTTATGGTTTAATGGCGGTAGCAAGTTTTGGTTTAATTATTTTATTAAATCATGCAGGACATGAAATAGAACAAATCGGCGATTTAAAAGGCCTCAATAAAGCACACCCTTGGTTTGCATTTTTAGTCATGCTTTTAATGTTTTCTCTAGCAGGCGTCCCGCCCTTGGTTGGCTTTTATGCAAAATTCGTGGTGTTAAAAGCATTAGTTGATGTGGGCTTAACTTCATTTGCAATCATCGGCGTACTTATCTCAGTCGTTGGCGCATTTTATTATTTACGCATCGTTAAAACCATGTATTTTGACGAATCAGCAGATAACTCCCTAACCATCAACGCCTCACGTCCAACACAATTAATATTCAGCATCAATGGCCTCGCATTTTTAATACTAGGCATATTCCCAGGTTTATTAATGACGTTTTGTTATCGGATCTTATTATGAAGGTCTGTGGGGTAAAATAACTTCTTGTATACAACCCAAGGCTCCAGTAACGCTACCCACCAGGCCTGTAAATACGGCTTGTGTAGCTAAATATTTTCCTGGCCAGTTATAAGGAAATAAGATGTTGGTCGCTGCTGTTGTGCTACCCAAGTAGAACCCTAGGCAGGAACCCGCTGCACCACAGAGGGTGGAAGTCAAATTAGTAAGCGCATGGTTATATCTATCTACCTCCTGACCTGTGGAGTTTAGTGCCAACACAAGCGCGTCTACTGAATCTGAATTGCGAATTATATTTATTGTTGATGCACAAAAAATTCCGTTACACATCGGAATATTTTCAGGGGTAAGCAAATACCAAGTATGCATATTTTGAAAAAATGTACTTCTTGATAAATAATAGCCAACAAAAGCATTATAGGGGTTTTGGGTCCAGGCGGCGCATTCAAACGCGATAATAAGCGAAGCAAATTGATTCAAAAACAAACTATGGCGCGTATTAAGTTTAGCCTCTAGTTGCGTAAGCGCGGCATCTATGGCACTTCTATCATGGATATTAAGGTCAGCTATCTTATGATTAAGAGCCGTTTTGACTTCACTAAATTTTGTAAACATAATGGTTCTCCAAGAATTAAGCTAACTATATCATAATCTTGCATGACTAGGCAATAGCCATTAAGGTTATAATAAATCATACCCATTTTGTGGAATACTAGCTGATGATTAATTTTCAATGGTTCACCTTGCGAAAAAAAAGACGACAAGCCATAGCTCTATGTGAAACGCTGTATCAGTACAATCCCGGTTTTTCTTTAGCCAAACAAGCGCGCACGCAACAACAATTATTTTCATATGAATATATTTACGGTGAAATTAATTATACTAGCTTTATTAAGCTGTTGGATTTGTGTCAGATAAAACAGGGCAGTATATTTTATGATTTAGGATCGGGCGTCGGTAAAGCGGTGGTGTGTGCAGCCTTATTGTATGATTTTAAAAAAGCTTGCGGAATAGAGCAGCTGCAATTATTACATGAGTATGCGCAAAAATTGCAGCAATCTTCAAAAGACTTACTTGATAGAAATATTCATTTTTACCAAGCAGATTTATTAACCCTGAATTGGTTAGATGCAGATATCCTATTTATTAATGCCAGTGCGTTTATCGGTGATTTTTGGCAACAGCTATTAACTAAGTTAAAAAACTTAAAAATAGGTGCGAAAATTATTGTGATTAGCAAATTATTACCGAGCGATAATTTCACAACTCTATATAATGACTTTTTACCCATGAGTTGTGGTGTGGTACGTGTTGGGGTTTATGTACGAGAATAATATACGTATTACATTGTTATACATTACAAAAATATCTAGGAGACCTGTATGAGTCAGGCATTTTTGAAAGCTGCCCGTCTTGGGAATTTAAATAAATTAAAAAATTTTTACGCACGAGGTGGTGATATAAATTTTCAAGATGAGCAAGGCTATAGTGCACTGGCCTATGCTGTAAAAGCTGGACACCATGAATGCGTCAAGTATTTGTTAAGCCTTGATCATATTAAAACCGATCTTGAAGTTGAAGACGAGGTAGATTTTGATGATGATCAATTCAATGGCTTACCCTTGCATCTTGCGGCTTTTCAAGGTGATTTAGTATGCATCCGATTATTAGTAGAAAGATCACCACGAGATCTAGACCGCGTTGCCTGGCAAGGTTATTCAGCTTTGCATGCGGCAGTATTAAAAGGTCAAACGGAGGCTTTTAAATTATTACTTCGTTTAGGTGCGGATGATGAAGTGGCCACAGAAGAAGATGTAGATAAAATTGGTTTTCTAGAGGGCATGAATACGCTGCAATTGATTGCACATATGGGTAGAGAAAATTTTCCCGACTCAAGCTTTGAAGCGATGTGGCAAATGCTGATACGTAAAAAATTAAGAAACAATGAACCACTAACAGGAAATATTATAGAAGACAGTGATGATACGCTATCAGATGATTCTGACGATCAATATGATGATTTGTTTAATGATACCGAAGATGAGCTGACACGAGAAGCCATGATCAATTATTATCGCTATGATTCAAACGATCTAGACCCTGATGAAGAATATATTGATACCATTATTCGTCGTTCACGACGAGATGATTTTGAAAAATCTCATGATTATGAAATGCGAAGAAATAAGGGCCAAGAAGAAGAGGGAGAAGATTTCACCGATACAGATTCAGAAGATGAAAAAGATTATCAACAAAACCCTAATGATTTGATCGAAAATTCATTAAATAGATTTCAAGTGCCTGTACAGGGTGCATGCTTAGTACTGCATGCCAGAGGTCATCACTTTTATCAGATAAAAAATAAAGAAACAAAGGCATTAACTGGAACCCATAATGAAATTAAAAGCAATGTGTATTATTCTCACGGAAATAAATTAGTCTCCGGCATCTATAGCACGGACGCTTACAAACGGGCTAATGTAAAATTTACCGTGCCCTTGTCTGCTGAAAATACTCAAAAATTAGCTACAGCTGCACAAGACACCCGGGCAGTTTTAGATAAATTAGCGCAAGAAAAAAATGTGACTCCAATTCTAGGGCGCAGTGCCAATGCCAGCGGTCGTGAGATATTTGAATCAAGATTAATTGAACTCGTACAGCGCTATGTAAATTCATATAGAACCTTAAATGAAGACATTCAAAGGGCCCAAATATTGACTCCTGATGATCTTAAAAATGAAAGAACTAAAGCAAAACAAGCAATTTTACAACTTATCAAAGACAATCCCTTCGTATCAACTTCAGAAGATATTAGCGTTGCTCTAAATTACGCTTTTGCGATTATCAATTATGATAAGCAAGAAACGCATCAACCAAGGCTAGATATTGTCTTAAAGCCTGAGTATCAAACAGATGGTGATTTAAGGCATCCCTATTTGGGATCTATTTTCATTACCTTACATACGGAAACTGAGCTTCTAAACGATAGTTTAAATATTGCTCAGCTATTTCAAGAAAATAAAATTGATCCCATTAAAGGTCCTGGCACCCATGAAACCAGCGGTTATATACGTGCACTCGAGCGTATTTTTTTAGGCGAAATTTCAAAAAATCATGTGTGTGTAGCCAAAGTCGTACGTGTACCTAATTTGTATTATCCATATCGACCATTTTTAATGAGTAAATATGGGCTCAGCCAAGAACAGTATGATAAATTTAAAGCAGATTTACTAAGTTCAGGCACACGTAATTATAAAGGTGAAATGAGAAATGCGAAAAACTTTTACCGTATTCAACAAAAAATAATTGAACATGTTATAGCGTTTCAAAAAAATAACTTTATAGAAAAAATTAAAATCTGGGCAGATTCTAAAAATATTGTCGTGGGTTCATTAAATGACCAGGGTGCTTTTTCTCCAACCCTTGATATAAATGCTCAGGAAAAAATTTCTGCTAGCAGTGCAACACGCAAAATAGCAGAACAAGCAAGCAGTTCAAAAACATTAACGACTAGTTATACAGGCACTAAACGTAAAGCACAAACAGGGCAGACTAATACTAATACAAAATTAAAAATATGATAATCTTATATGAAGCATTTCATCATTAAATTAATAAGCGATTGCCAAGAACCTCTTCCCTAATATTGAATTAGTTTAAAATTAATACTGAGGGGATGGCTAATAAAATCCCCGTAACCGCTTCGCCTGCGATTAAACCTGCGGCGATGAGAGTGCCGCGCAGTTTAATAGTAGGATTATTTTTAAATAGCTTATCACCAATATGGGCTAGTAATCCTCCTAAAAACAATGTGGTCACGATAGTCATGGGTAAATACATACCTAAACCAAATGCTAACACTGGAATACGAAGCGCACTATTATTTTTTTCTAAACAATAATCGATGATAACAATAACAATGCCGATAAAAACACCGATGCTAAACATCAGGCTATTAAAATTACCTAAAAGCATGCCCTGGGTCACTGAAGATAACATCATGGCTTGCGGGGCGAGTAAGGCTTGCGAGGCATCCATATTATGGCGTGGCAATACATCACCGATGCCATAAGCATAAAATAATAAATTTAATATGGGCGATATAAGTATAACGCCGCCCAGAATGCCTATAAACAAAATCAATTGTTGCTTCCAGGGCGTTGCACCTAAAATATAACCAGCACTTAAATCTTGCATATTATCTGCGCCAATAGTTGCGCACAAGCAGATCATGGCACCAAATATAATGGTAATTCCCGCCATATGCATTCTGTATTGTGGATTTTCAAATGCCAATTCAGTGCCAAGCAATCCCATCAAAAATACAGCAATAAAACAAATCGCACTAATGCTAATGCCCGTCATTGGCAAGGTGGTAGCGCCCGCTAAACCTGCAATATAAGCAGAAACACTACTGGCAAAAAATCCTAAAATAATTGCTAAAAAAGTACAAGCAATAATGGTGAGCCAAAATAATTTTTCCGTTATTGGTAAATTAAATTCATTAAAATGATGCAAAAAGAGTAAGACCAGTGGTACTGTCATCACTGCTATTAGGCCTATTACCCATGACATCGGTATATCTTTTTGATTTGAGATGCTCGAAGCTTTTAATGAGCGTAAAATGGGTTTATATAAAGTAATTAATCCCCATAAACCACCAAATACTATAGTGCCAATACTGGCATAGCGGAATTGTTCTTTGTATAAAGTATTGGCACTTAACTCTGTATCTAAAGTAATCACTTCAGGAGAAAATAAACTTAAAATAGGAATGGCAATTTGCCAGGTCATTATATTACCTAGCATAATTGTCGCAACTACCCCAAAACCTAAAATATAACCGGCAGCCAACATCAATGGCGAAAAACTAAAGCCTGCGCCCAATAATAGTCCAAAGTTATTGGTCCAAAAACTTACGCCATGATTAATAATCTTTAGTCCGGTTTGACAGACGGTAAATATAGCCGCAATAATACTTCCGGTTAACAAATAGATGATTTGATTTACTTTCTGATCTGATAATTTTAGAACTTCAGCAATGACGCGTCCTTCTGGATAGGGTAGTTTTTGTTCTACGATCATTGCCCGTCGCAAAGGGACTGAGAATAACAAACCTAAACCACCACCAATAATACCAACCAATACGGTATCAGTATAAGAAAATTCACTCCAAACGCCCAGCATTAATAATGCGGGCAGGGTAAAAATAATCGCCGCTGCAACACTTTGTCCTGCAGAAGCGGCAATCTGCACCATATTACGTTCCAATACCTGGCAGTTTTTAAACATATAAAGCACAGCAATCGTAATCACTGCAGCGGTAATAGGCCCTGCAGCTAGCCCCATTTTCAAGCCAAGATAGGCATTAGATGCCGATAATATAAGGGCTAAAAAAAAGCCTATGACACAGGCTCTTAGGGTTAATTCGGGTGGTGTGCTAGCTATCATTATCGCTCCTTAGTTTGCACTTTAACGCCAGCTGGCAAACATTGCAAGTACGCACTTAAAAGTGTTATAGTATCTTTTTTTATACCACAGGTAAGTGATGAGTGATTTTGAACAAGAAAAACATTGCGTCAATGCAACTTTAAAAATCCTAACCGGCAAATGGAAGATATTGATTTTATATGCGTTATGTAAAGGCACTAAACGTTTTAATGAGTTACAAAAAATTATTCCAAATGTAACCCAACGTATGCTCACCGCGCAATTACGTGAACTTGAAGAAGACGAAATCATTGCCCGTAAAGTCTATGCACAAGTTCCGCCAAAAGTAGAATATTCACTCACCCCTTTAGGGGACGCACTTGCACCCGTATTTGTAGAGTTAAAAAAATGGGGTACTTATTATCACACATATAAAGAGGATCGCTTAAATTGAAAATCATTATAAAACACCTGTTAACCCTGGGTATCTTATTTTTCTCATTGTCTAGTCTTGCAACAGGATATATCGTCCAAGCAGGCACTATAGGCAGTTTAATGCAAGGCAATTATACGGGCTCTACGACATTTGCTGAATTAGAAACGACCAGCGATTTAGGTTTGGGCACTAATAACGGATTGGGTGGCGAATTAGTTGTTCTTGACGGGAAATTTTATTTAGCCGATGAACACGGCGATGTTAAACGTCTGGTACTTACAGATAAAACACCGTATGCCACCCTAGCAAAATTTACTCCACAGCAAGCATTTTCAGTACAACATCTTGATTCGCTAAGTGCCTTAGAGCAAGACCTAGATAAACGGCTATCTAGCCAAAATCTATTTTATGTCATTAAAGTAGACGGCGAATTTTCCTACCTCAAAGCACGCAGCATTAAAGCGCCCAATAAACCTTATCTGCCTTTAGATCAACTGGTAAAAACCAATCAACGCGTTTTCGAATTTAATAATGTAAAAGGTACTTTGATTATGTTTAAATCTCCCACTTTTATGTCACAAGTCACAGTGCCTGGCTATCATGTCCATTTTATCAGTGCAGATCGTAAAAAAGCAGGACATGTTTTTGATGTAAAAATAACAAATGCAAAAATCAGCATTATGGAAACGAATCAATTTGATTTGCTATTACCCACAAATCAAGAATACACCAAAAGCCAGCTCCAAGCCGTGCACGATGATACGGTGCACGCGGTTGAAGGTATACGATAAAAGAGCGTTTACATGAACATTCAATTTAAAACTTTTGCTATAGAACATATCCCACTTTGGGAGCAATGGATTACTATTCCACATGTTAAAGACGTATGGTTTATCGAAGGTTATGAGCCTGCAGATTATATTTATCAAAAAATAAAAGGCAATGGTTACGATTACCCCTTCGTCATTTATGTCGATGAACAGCCTATAGGTTATATCGTATGCTGTGATTTATATGCATATCGTACAATTTGCCCTAATCCAAAAGGCTTATTTACACAAGAAAGTCCCGGGACTTTTTGTTTGGATTTATTTATTGCCGATGAGGCTTATTTAAATAAAGGTTATGGTACTGAAATTGTAAAGCAATTTACTAAAAAATTACTTGAGGATTTCGATGCTAAAAAAATATTGATTGATCCAGCCATTTCCAATAAACGTGCAATTCGTTGTTATGAGAAAGCAGGATATAAAATTATTAAAACAGTAAATGATGGGGTGACGGATTGTTGTATTATGCAGTATTTTAAAGATGGCGCATAACATGAAGCATAGACGCTTAGGGATAAATAGCCCTTTAGTTTCAGCAATAGTTTATAACATCAAGCATAACAATTTATCTATCAACGCTTGCTTATTATGACAATTAAGTTTATCTCTTATATTTTCACTGTAATGTTCTACCGTTCTTTTTGATAGGTTTAGCATAGTTGCGATGCGTTTATACGAATAGCCATGTACCAATAATTTCATACAATCGATTTCCCGAGTAGTAAATTTTATTTCAGAATCATTTAATATTAAAGTCGGTGATTTTGATGACAGGCTGGGGAACATTAAATGGGTAATGTCAGTGGCTTGTAAAACCATACCAATACACGCTCCGTTTTGAAGTAATGGCCTTTTACTGGCTACAACAATTGTTGTGCGAATTTTATTTTGCTCATCTTTGTGCAGGAACATTTCCTTTTCATTGGTATACAACAGTCCAGATATGACTTGCTTATCGATGGCTTGAAAATATTCAGCAGTATGCCCACCTTCTAACCAATCAATGTCGAAATCACTAGCCCCGATTAATGCTTGAGTTTTAGGCAAATTCAGGAACGGGCCGGCATTTTCATTCCCACCCAAATAACGTGAGCGTTTATCTTTCCAAACAAAAAACCCCTGTAATTCTTGAGCCATTTTCTCAGTTTGGGCAATGGTCAAAGTGTCATATTCGTTAAGTACTAGCATAAAATTCTCGCAATGAGTCAATAGGGTATTTTGTACCCTTTTTAATTACAATAATCAAATATAAAGTATTAAAAAAACTAGTATGTTCCTGAGGGTCTGCTTGGGAGGTGCTTGCTATCATATATCTAGCTAAAGGACTGTGGCTTATGTTCTACAAATCGGATCAATTTAGGGGTTATAAAAACAACTATGTCCATGGTCAAGCCAAAGATATTCAAGAAACAATTCAGGAAATAAGAACGAGAAAAGGCGAAGATAGGCTTAACTTTATGCGTATGGTGTTAAAGGATGAGGTTGTGCGTGATTTGTTAGATTTGAATCCATTTGCGGTACTACAAATTTTGCTTTTGGAACTAAATTATTGGGCTACTCCTCCAATAAATTCTTTAATGCCAACGGCCAAAAATATACTGATAAGAGGTAATAAACAAATCGCTAAAATTCCTGAGATCTTAGAATATTTAGCAAAGAATCCTCAAGAAAATGAAATATTTAAATTGAAGCTAGAAAAGCTCGATGCGATGTATTTGTACTTTCAAGCGAGTGATAATAATATTCATGAAGAAAATAAAATGCGCCCCGGTTCCCTGAATAATCTGTTAGATTTTTTAATATATGCTAATCTTGATGAGCGCCACAACGGCATGAAAGGAATTGAAACGTTTTGTTTGAACGCTTTTCAGCTAATGGAAGAAATGCGTCCACAAGGTACAGCTGCACCCTCATTCAATCAATATCAGATTGAGCCCAAACACAAGCGGCTGGTGGGGGATGGAAAACCTTACGTATGTATTCACCAGAGTAAATTATAAGAAATCCCAAATCATCTAAATGAAGAGATAGTATCATGTTTGGAAATATTACATCATTAGAAAGTTTAGTGCTTCAAGCAGAATCTAGAATTTTGAGCAATTATGACCCTGGGCGGCATAGAATAGATGACTTTGATCGTTTACAAAATGTGCTACCTACAATTAAAGCGATCATTTCTACAGTCAGGGACTTTAATGTAGAACATGCAGAAAAAGCACAATATCTTGCACAAAGTTATCAGCTAATTTTTCAACAGCATTTAGCTGTAAACAGATCTGATGTAAAGAATCTTTTAAGCAGTGTTCTCGCTAATTTACAGGAAATACAGCGTATTCCAATTTTATCTACTTCTATTACTCCAGCTTGGAGCAAGTCTCAAGATTCTATGGGAATCTTAAGCAACACAGTCACTTTATTACAAAAAGAAATGTGCAAGGGAGAATCTCAAACGCGTCCAATGAGTCAATTTAACAATGTAGGGTTTCATGCTGCAAAGGGTTTAAGTGATTCCATATTAAGTGTAATAACTGGAAATAAGAGTGAAGCCCATAATGCATATTTAAAAGTGCAAAATTATCCAAAAGGTGACAACTTAGATAATGATTCTTGATAATGCATTACAGCAATCAAAACATGCTTTGCTCAAGATTAGTAATGAGCATCAAGATGCGCAGACAGAAAAACTTATTTCACGTGTTGGATATGGTTTTTTAGATGGATTTTAAGTAATAAATCTATAAATTTGCTATTATGAAACGTAACCCAGCGTATTCAATAGCGAGGATTTTATGTCAGAATTCACAAATAAAGTAGTCGTCATCACCGGTGGGGCTAGCGGCATTGGATTAGCGATTGCTGAACACTTTAATCAAAGTGGTGCAAAAGTAGTTATTTTTGGTCGGGATTTAGATAAGTTAAATCAAGTAAAAGCTTCGTTTAAGCAAGCTTTAGCGGTGCAAGGCGATGTGCGTAAGCTTGAAGATTTAGATCGTTTATATGAGCAAACGCATAACACCTTTGGCAAAATTGATATAATCATTGCCAATGCAGGTATTGCTGCACGAAGAGGTATCGATGATGTGGATGAACAATTTTTTGATGATATAGTCGATACCAATTTCAAAGGTGCTTATTTCACTGTGCAACGTGCACTGCCTTTTTTAAATGAAGGGGCATCAATTGTTTTAAATTCAACAGCGGGTTGTCATTTTGGCTGGCCCAGTCACAGTGTTTATAGTGCAGCAAAAGCGGCGGTCAGTATGTTGGCACGCAATTTTTCTGCAGATTTAGTTGATAGAAAAATACGCGTCAATGCCATCTCACCGGGTTATACAAAAACTCCTATATGGGGTAGTGCAGATACATCCAGCACTTCTGAGCTAAATAAAGACGTACCTATCGGCAGATTTGCCACACCTGAAGAAATTGCTGACGTAGTACTGTTTCTTTCATCAAGAAAAGCAGCTTATATCGTTGGCACTGATTTAGTCATTGATGGTGGCTTAACTTCGTTCATGGCTGCTAATCCGTGAGCAAATTATTTCTGGGCCTTGATTTAAGTACACAAAGTTTGAGCGCAGTGGTGATTGATTATGACACGCGTCAAGTGGTGTATGAAAAATCGCTAAATTTTGATAGCGCTTTGCCGCAGTATAAAACTAGCAATGGTGTTTTGCCTAATCGTGATCCCTTAATTAAACACAGTCCGCCTTTGATGTGGGCGGATGCACTTGATTTATTATTTCATGAAATGAAAAATGATCAGGTTGATTTAAGTGCGATTCTTGCAATCAGTGGCAGCGGTCAACAGCATGGTTCTGTTTATTTAAATCATATAGGTGAGCATGCGCTACAAGGCTTAGATCCGCATCAAACGTTAGCAGAAAATTTGCGTGATGGTTTCTCGCGTGACACTTCACCCATTTGGATGGATGCATCAACCACAACAGAATGTAAGGAAATTCGCGCGTCCTTAGGTGGAATTAAAGCAACATCTATGGCTACGGGTTCTGATACTTTTGAGCGATTCACGGGGCCGCAAATTCGTAAATTTTATAAGACTGAACCTGATGCTTATAAGGACACAGGGCATATTGCGTTGGTCAGTTCATTTATGGCGGCTATACTATCCGGAAAAATTGCACCCATTGATTATGGCGATGGTGCGGGCATGAATTTAATGGATATTCATAAAAAAACTTGGCATCCTGAAGCACTCAAAGCCACAGCGCCTGATTTAGAAAATAAATTACCTAAGCTTTCAGATTGCGCAACGCCTATTGGTGAAATAAGTTCTTATTTTGTTAAAAAATTTGGGTTTAATGCTAATACTATTATTTTTCCCAGCTCTGGTGATAACCCCTGCAGCGTTGTCGGTTTAGGGCTTATAAAACAAGGTCAAGTGGCTATTAGTTTGGGCACCAGTGATACCTATTTTGGGGTGATGAATACCTGTCAAGTTGATCCAAATGGCGAAGGTCATGTGTTTGGTTCGCCCACGGGTGATTACATGACACTGATTTGTTTTAAAAATGGATCACTTGCGCGTGAAAAAATTCGGGAACATTATCACATTGAAAATTGGCAGGCATTTGAAAAAATTGTCGCTTCAACAAAACCAAGCGCAGATAACGGCATTATTCTACCCTGGTTTGAAGCAGAAATTGTTCCCCGCGTTAATAAACCAGGCATACACCGTTTTAATTTAGACGAAAATAATATCGCAGCCAATTGCCGCGCAATTTTTGAATCGCAAATGCTGGCCATGCGACACCATTCACAATGGATGAACGTTAAGCCTCAATGTATTTTCGCAACAGGTGGTGCATCCAATAATTTAAGTTTGCTACAAATCATGAGTGATGTGATGAATTGCGAAGTCAAACGTCTGGAAATTTCCAACAGCGCAGCCTTAGGCGCTGCATTAATTGCAGCCCACGGCTACCATTTAATAGATAAAAAGATCAATTGGGAAGATATTATCAAAGGATTTTCTGATCCGATTGTGGGCAGTCAACTTAAACCAAATGCAGCAGCAGTAAAAGTTTATGATAAATTAATAGAGAAATATGAAATGTGCGAGCGTGAAGCCTTAATGTTAATTTAGAAATAATGTAATAATTTCCTGCCAAGGCAGGGCAGTTATTTTTTCATCTATAGCATAAGCGCGTGGTGTTCTGCAAATAATATAGGCATGCGATGCATTGGGATATTCTTCTAGGAATTTATATAAATGTTTGGCGTCGCGTTGATTGGGCGTTGGGGACCATTTTACTTCTATAGGTACGTATCGTTGTTCATTTTCTAGAACGAAATTAACTTCAGGTCCGCTGACGTCTTTCCAATAATGGACTTTTGCGTGTGGCAGATGAATGTGAGTATGGCGTATCAATTCAAGTCCTATGAATTGTTTAAATAGGTCACCTAGTTCCCTTAAGTGCAATTGCACCCCTTCATTGGCGCAGGCACGACGCACACCTAAATCAAAAAATAAATATTTTGGCGCCTTAATTAAGCGTCGTTTGGATTTTGTTTTGATAATTGGATCAATGCGAAATGTAATTAAACAATCTTCTAATATTTGATAATAATCGGTAATGGTTGATTGGGCTACGCCTATAAATTGTGATAATGCGCTGGCGTTTATTACACTGCCAGATTCGCTAGCTGCCAACTCTAAAAAGCGTGCAAATCCACCGATATTTCTTACTAATGCTTCTGCTCTGACTTCTTCTTCTAAGTAGGTTGAAGTATAAGCATAGAGATCATCATTTTTATTTTGGAGATCGGTTGTCGTGATAATATTAGGTAGGGAGCCATAAATTAATAACTGCTCTAAATCGGTATTATTTTCACATTCTTGCCAGGTTAAAGGGTCCATATAAATAATGACCACCCGACCAGGCAGTAAATTGATCGAAGCGCCATGCTTTAATTTGCGTGCGCTTGAGCCGGTTAAGATAAACTGTGCCTTATTGTCATCAATTAATAATTGCACCAGATCCATTAATTGCGGAATTTTTTGGATTTCATCGATAAAAATCAGGGGTTTTTTAGTGGATTTTTTGATGAGTAGCTCAAGTTCTTTTGCCAGTAGTAAAGGATCTTTTTCATAGCGCAACCGTATATGCGGATCAAGGAGAGAAAAATACGCGTCCACAGGCACTTTTTCTTTAATAAGCGTCGTTTTACCTGTTTGCCTTGGGCCCAAAAAGAGTATACTTTTACCGCGGGCTAATGTTGCCTCAATTCGGGGTAGTATATTTCTGTTTATATAGTCCATAGGCTTAATTATCAATGAATATTAAGCCTAAGTCAATAATTTACGAATTATATTAATAAATTATTATTTTACAATGAGTTGGGAGTGTTTTTTTAATGCCATCTGTTGAAATAAGAGGGATTATCTATATTATCCTGTCCGGATTTTTATATGGATTCTTAGGATTTTTTGGGTATGGTGCCCTGCAAGCCTCAGCAGATATTGCCAACATGTTATTTTGGCGTTTTTTTATTGCCAGTATTTTTATTGCCTTGGTGCTTTTGCCTCAATTAAAGCAGATTAAAATTGATATCCCCATTATGTTAACGATATTAACTGCCAGTGCCATTTTTTATGGCACCTCGACTTTTGCCTACTTTTTATCGGCAGCTCATTTGGGCACTGGACTGGCGATGGTTGTTTTCTTTACCTATCCTGCCATAGTCGTTTTGTGTAATCGTTTTATGTATAAATACCATATTCATAAGGGTTATTATGTTTCTGTTGTAGCGATATTATTGGGTTTATTCTTGCTGGCAGATATTGGCAAATCATTTAATTATTTGGGTATTTTACTGGGTCTGTTTTCTGCAGCGGGTTATGCGTTTTATATCATGATGAGCAAAAAATATAATCAGCTTAATCCTTTGCTGTCTGCATTAATGGTATCCATAGGCTGTAGTTGCTTTTGTTTAATTTATGCCTTATCTGCGCAAACATTTACAGTGCCAATGGACACCTCGTTTTGGTTAAACAGCCTAGGGCTTGGCATTTTATCAACGGCCTTGCCGATTTTATTATTACTAGAAGGCTTAAAATATATCAGCTCTGAAAAAGCATCAATATTAGGTGTGTTAGAGCCAGTCTTTGTAGCACTCATCGGCGTTCTTTTATTAGGTGAAGAATTAAAATTTCTACAAGTGCTAGGCGTTATTATTATTTTAGGCGGCGCTCTATTGGCCCTGGCTGAGCCCTTGTTTAAGGCAGCTGAGCGTAGAAGCGAGAAGTGAAGCGCATGCAATTTATATATGGTTATTGGATAAGCCTAAAAATTCGAGCATATAAATATCTTTAAATGAGGATATGATTTCTGGACGTTCTTATGTCACCACTGGTGGCACTTTTGGTGGTGAGAGTACGACACGTTCAAATAAAGCGGATTTGAATTGGCGCTCTAATTCCCGTTTACTCCAATGTTCTTGAACCGCCATACGTAAATAGAATTCTCTTTCTTCGGGATGCTTACTTTTACTTA
Organism: uncultured Gammaproteobacteria bacterium; assembly: GCA_963798975.1. GTDB lineage: Bacteria > Pseudomonadota > Gammaproteobacteria > JABCZS01 > JABCZS01 > JABCZS01. The sequence goes on along the minus strand of CAWCVU010000010.1, from coordinate 37,613 downwards.
AAATAATTAAATGGTGTGTCCATGGTAAAAGTCTCACCAGTGGTGAGACTTTTATATCTCCTTGATATGTATCATAAGATTTTTAATTCTGATCTTGTGATCATAAATGATTTGGTTGGTAAATTTAGTGTTATTGGGCATAGGTCGTCTCTGACTACTTTAATTGAGTTTGCTAGATAATTCATGGTAAAATCGGTTTCATAATCGTTAAGCGCTTATAAGAAGCCAGGCCAACAATTCATACAGAAGTTAAAAGCTTCCATAGGTGAAGATTTGCCGCTGCTAAACTCCTTTAAATGATAAGAGGTAAAAAAGCTTATGCCTAAAGAATCTGCCGTAGAAATTTTGTTATGTAAGCCAGACGCAGCTATTGCGCCTGAGCTTCGAGGCGTTCATGAAAACCTATGGATAAAACAACGTTTTAAACAATACGTGTCAATTGGCGTGTATTTAGATGGCTCAGATTTAAGGTATTATTTTTTTGAACATTGCGATAAAACACCCAAAATTTATACGAGTTTGGTTGAGCTAAAACAAGATTTACCCAATGGACTAGAAAATATATTCGACAATACACCTAAATTATTTATTATGGGTCATGGTCGTGGCGATGAGTATGGATTGGGTAATGGTAGTGTAGCAATATATGATACGAATTTTGACAAAATAATAGAAGATTTTGAATCTGCTTTGTCTTCGCAACACGGTGAAATTTTTGTTACTTTAGAAGTATGTAACACCGATAACCCTGCGCAAGCTGCAAAGGGAGGTCAGGAAAAAACATTTTTAGAAAGAGTATCACAAACACATCAGAATATGACTTTTTGTGGAACTGGACCCTGGGATCCTGAATGATCCCCAGACTGGCTATAGGGCGTCCGGTGGATTTCCAATATTAAACGCGCCCATAACAGCGACGGGCGGCAATATTTGGAAAAATGGCAATAGTGTGATTTTTTATCACGATAATTATCAAGCTGTAGTCAGAAAATCCATGTTTGCCTCAACAGCAACAGCCAAAGAACTAAAAATTAATACTATAGAATATGCACGTGAAATTTTAAAAAATACCTCGTTGAGTAATGAGGCTAGAGAAGCAATGATAACAAAAATTTGTGCGAGCCGTAATATTCTTAAAATTGAGGATTTGAAAAAAGTTTCTGATTTTCCTCAAGGGGAATTTGAAGATCAAGCAATTACAAAGTTCCTGTCCCAGGAAAAGCAAATATTAGAAAAAGAAAAAAATAATTATATAGCACGTGTGCGAGAAATATTAGCACGCGCAGAATCAGGTGAGAAATTCACGCATAGAGATTTACTAATATTGGCTTTAGGTTTTAAGAATTTTTCTGTATTTAAAGGTCATGAAGACTTATGTAATAAAATTTTAGCTAACAACGCTTTATTATCATTGATAATGGTGACTTGTGGAAAAGTCCTCATTGCGGGTCCAAATAATGATAGCCTCATTGATTTGTTATTAAAAAGAGGCATAGATATCAATAGTGCTGATGAAAAAGGCATGACCGCGTTGCATTATGCCATACAGAATTTTTATAATTATGGAAAGGAGCAGGCGCCGTTTAAGCTCATTAACAAATTATTAGATTGCGGGGCAAGTCTCACAGTTGAAAATAAAGAGGGTCAAACACCTTGGATGCTAGGGATTCTGCACAGCCGAAAAGGAACAGTGATTGCTAGAGGAGAACTGCTAGAGTTATTACAAAAAAGACTAGCAGGTGCAGTTCCTGTTAACTCATATACTATGACATTATTAATATCAGCTAAATTAGTTATTTTTAGAAAACCTGAAGACGTTGAATACCTGACAGCGCATAGACATGATGATCCACGCTCGCAACATGAATATGACAAGTGGTTAGGTTTGGCTTTAAAGAAATAATCCGGAAGGCCCACATTTAATAATTTAAATAATGCACTATAGTTAAGAAATTATTAGATAACTTGGGGGTCATGATGCAATTATTTTATAGAGTTATAATATTTTTATGGGCTATGTGCTGCGTGAGCGCTTATGCGTCGACGTTTCCGCTCGATGCGAATACGCAGGTGCTAGGCAAAGTTTTTACCGTAACGCCCCAACATAATGATACGTTTAGTCGGTATGCGCGGATTTATGATGTAGGTGCCTATGCGATTCAGCGTGCTAATCCAGGGGTTGATGAAAATTACCCTGATAAACAACAAAACCCCATTACTATTCCTGCAGCATTTATATTGCCCTCAAAGCGCGATGGGATAGTGCTTAATTTACCAGAATTGCGTTTGTATTATTTTAATCAAGGCGAGCTCTTAACCTTTCCTGTTAGTATTGGCAAAGTCGGCTGGAAAACACCGATAAGGGAAACAAAGGTTATTGAAAAAACTGCTAATCCAACTTGGACGGTGCCTGATAGCATTCTTGCAGAACATGAAGCACAAGGACATCCTATCCCAGCGGTGGTGGGTCCTGGCCCTAGAAATCCTTTGGGTCAATATGCGATGCGTTTGGACATCCCAGGTTATTTAATTCACGGTACTAATGCACCGACCAGTATTGGTCGTCGCGTATATCTCATGGTTGTATCAGACTTTTTCCCACGGATATTGAACAATTATTTAATGCAGTTCCCGTTGGCACGACAGTATCGTTGATTAATGAGCCTATAAAAGTAGGCTGGCAGGGCAATCAGCTCTATTTAGAAGTGCATCCTATTTTACAAGAATATCCGATGACAGATGATGAGCGTAAAACTTTGGTGACAACTTCTCATCAACAGCGCACTCAATGGTAAAAACATTAAAGTGGATTGGAATCTTGTTGAGCAAATGATGAAGCAACAATCAGGTGTTGTTGAGGCTATTGCTAAAAAGTAACATGGATAGGCTTTGAACCTACAAAAACACACATTATTAGTTTTAATGGGGACTATTTTGCTCTTGGGCATTAGTTGGCCAATTAATAAAATGGGTTTGCAAGACATGTCGCCGATTGCTTTTTCTGCGGGACGATTAATCATTGCAACGGTGTGTACTTTTTTGATAGTCATGTTGACACGCCAATTTATTTGGCCAACACGAAAAGATTGGCCGATTATTTTGGCGGTGGGTATTTTTCAAATCGGTATTTTTGTGTTACTGATTAATATGGGTTTAAGTTTAATTGATGCAGGGCGCTCTACTATTTTGGTGTATACCACACCGATTTGGGTGACGCCGATAGCCGTTTTTTTATTTAAAGAACCGACTGGGCCGTTAAAGTGGCTGGGTGTTTTATTGGGTCTTATGGGTATGCTGACTTTATTTAGTCCCTGGGGAATCAATTGGTTTGATCCCAATGACATTGCCGGTAATTTATTTTTATTATTGGCGGCTTTGAGTTGGGCTATTTCTATCTTGTGTGTGCGGTATATGAAATGGTCGCACTCGCCTTTATCACTTCTGCCGTGGCAATTATTAATAGGAACAATTCCTGTTTTATGTTTATTACCCTTTGAGTATCAAACGCAAGTGATTCACTGGAATGGACAACTTATTCTGATTCTAATATTTTCTGGGATATTTACTCAGGCGGTGGTGACTTTAGGTCTTATGATCGCTGGCAAAGCCTTACCGACGGTGACGACCTCATTGAGTTTATTAGCCGTACCTGTGCTGAGTTTACTTTTTTCGGCTTGGCTGTTAGATGAAAAATTATCGATGATTAATATGACCGCGATGTTGTTTATCATCGCGGGTTTAATTTGCACAGCGCTTGATAGACGTTTTTAATCGGTATCTGAAGCATTTTCTACAGCTTCGCCGCTGGCTTCAATATCTTCACCCATACCGTGCATGGTATTACAACCTGCGATGAACAAGGATAATAGTGCGATAACTAGTGTATATTTCATGGTTTTGATCTCCAAAAGTTGTTTATTGAGTTACGATAACAGGTTTTTCAGCAATGATACTGGCCAGTTGTGATTCATAGGCTTTTGCGCTGGTTTCATCTTGAAAAGGGCCGACTTGTACACGGTAAAAATCTTTGGAATCTTTTTGGCTGATCTGCATGGGTTGTTCAATTAAGTCTTCTAATTGTTTGACCATTTTTTCAGCGTAGGTTTTATCGCCAAAGGCGGCTAATTGTAAATAATATTTTTGTGAATCGGGAACTGGCTTTTGTTGTGCCGCGGTAAGGGTTGGTATGGGCGCGCTTTGTTGATTGGGCGTAATGGCTTCAACTTTAACTTGGCCAACACCTTGGTTTAAAATGCCGATGCGGGAGGCGGCGGCATAAGATAAATCGATAATGCGTTCAGAATGAAATGGGCCACGATCATTTATTTTAACAACGACACTTTTGCCATTTTGAGTATTGGTGACGCGCGCATATGTAGGTAGTGGTAGGGTGGTATGCGCTGCGGTCATTTCGTACATGTCGTAGATTTCACCGCTTGAAGTGCGTGCACCATGGAATTTAGTGCCATACCATGAAGCTTTACCATGGGCTACATAACCTTCGCTGGAATCTTTGGTGTAATAACGTTTGCCAAAGACTTCATAAGAATCCATATTACCGTAACGACTTTTGGGTTCATGTTTGGGGACGGCATCTTGTACTTCATGGATGTCTTTTGGTTCTTTGGGCGCGCTGTCGTGATCTTGTGCGTATCTTTTGGGTGTGCTTACGGGATTGCTGCAGGCAATGATAAGTGTGCATAGGGTTAGGATGATCATTAGGCGCACAATTTACTCTCCGTGTTCATGAAAAACGGCTCTTCTTCCCGTCCAAACGGGGCCTGCCCTGCGTTTTTTTATGTGCTCGCATGCTGCCGCGCATAAAAAAGCCTCCGGGCACCCGTCTGGAACTTGAGCAGTTGCCTTGGGTGACTCTTTAAGATTTATTGAATCAACCTTTTAGTTCTTTAATTTGTATACTTAAATCATAAACGGCCATAGCGTACATGACTCTTGGATTATAGCGCATGATGGCGTAGAAATTGTTTAGACCTATCCAATATTCTGGGCCGTTTTTGCCTTGGAGTTCAATAAAAGTGGCCTTTTGGTTGGGGTCTAGATTAATTTTCTCGCGTGTTGTGACGCCTTTTGCTTTGAGATCGGCGATGGTTATAAAGGGTTTTAGTTCATTTGCAGGGATGGTTTTATAGGCATCGCCAGTCACTTGAGCTTGAAAAGCGACGGGTTCACCTGCCTTCCAGCCGTGGGCTTTGAAATAATTGGCTACGCTACCGATGACGTCGGTATTATTATTCCAAATATCACGTTTACCATCACCTGTAAAATCTACTGCGAAATTGCGATAACTGCTGGGCATAAATTGTGGTGTACCCATAGCGCCTGCATAGGAGCCGACTAAAGTTGCGGGATCAGCGCCTTCTTCACGGGCGAGCAATAAATATTCTTTTAATTCACTGGTGAAAAATCACTGCGTCTGGGTAATCAAATGATAGAGTGGATAACGCTTCTAATACAGAAAATCCACCTTCATTTTGTCCATAACGCGTTTCAACGCCTAAGATGGCTAGAATAATCTTGTGGTGGCACGCCATATTCTTTTTCAGCTTTATTAAGTGCAGCTTCATTGTCTTTCCAGAATTTAACACCCGCAATGACTTGGGCATTGGTGATAAATAAAGGTTTATATTCATACCAGGGTTTAGTGCGTTTAGCAGGACGGTCCATCAGTTCAATGATGTTGTCATTAATGGTTACCTTTTTAAATACTGCAGTAAGATACGCTTGATCAAAACCATGTTGCTTGACCATTTCTTGAATAAAAGCTTGCACATCTTTGCGCTCACTGATGTCTGCATAAGCGGGGCTTAGGATTACGCATAAAACGATTAATAACCACTTTTTAATTGCCATGTTTATTTCCTTTTAATCGGCGACCAATTTACGATGTGTATGTATAGACATTAGGATACCAAATCCTGCCAGTAAAGTCACAATGGAAGTGCCACCATAACTGATTAAAGGTAAGGGTACTCCGACGACGGGCACTAAACCAAGGACCATGCCGATGTTAATAAATACATAAACAAAATGTTAAAATTAAACTGCCCGCCAATAAAAGTACTGAAAAGGTATCTCGTGCATTCATACTAATATATAAGCCTCGCATAATAATACAGGCATATAAAAAAAGCATAAGTAGGGCGCCCAGTAAGCCAAATTCTTCACCTAACACAGAAAAAATAAAATCCGTATGTGCTTCGGGTAAAAATTCTAAATGTGATTGTGTACCATTCATCCAGCCTTTACCAAATACACCGCCGGAACCGATGGCAATTTTGGATTGAATAATTTGATAACCTTTACCGAGCGGATCACTTTCTGGATTAAGAAAAGACAAAACTCTGCCGCGTTGATAATCATGCATTAAATTCCATAAGATCGGAGCGAGTGCTGCTGCACCCAGCATTGCACCGATAATATAGCGCCAACGTAGGCCTGCTAAAAATAATACAAAACAGCCACTACCGGCTATCATCGTGGTTGTACCCAGATCAGGTTGTTTGGCAATTAAGAAACAGGGAATTGCGATTGAGCACAAGTGCTACGCACGCTTCTGTAAAAGTACAAGGAATTTGTTTGTGTGAAAAATAATAGGCGATCAACATAGGGAGTGCGAGCTTCATAATTTCTGAGGGTTGAAAACGAATCAGGCCAATATCTAACCAGCTTTTTGCGCCATTAGCTTCAACGCCAATCAGCAGCACAGTAATTAACAGTAATAGACCAATGGCATAAAGCCATAGCACCGATAAGCTGTAATAGCGGATCGGGATTTGAGCAATAATAACCATTAGAAACAAAGCCAAACCGGTGCGCATTAATTGCCGATGTAATAAACCGGATCTTGCGCATCAGAGCTTGCTAATACGATAAGCCCTAAAGTGATTAATGCCAGTAATAAACCCAGTAACAATGGATCCAGATGCAGAGACGTTGCCAGAAGCGATTTTTCAGCGAATGGTTTTGATTAAATGTACCCAGTCCTAAGGAGGGATCTCATGAGTTGGTCCTTAATAAATAACTGTAAATATTTTTTGAGCAACGTCCGCTGCGCCAGTATTATTTTCAAGAATAATCGATAAAGCAATTTGCGGATCGTTAGCCGGTGCATAGCCAATAAATAAGGCATGGTCACGCAAATGCTCTTCAAGTAAGCTTGCATTATATTTTTCATTTGCCCAAGACTAAAGACTTGTGCAGTACCCGTTTTACCCGCGATGGGATAAGGTGATTTATTTAAGCGATGTGCCGTTCCACGCGGTTCGGCTACCACATCGCGCGTGGCTTGTTGAATCAGGTCCCGATGTGCCGATTGTTTAGGCGGTGCAGAAGCCAGGGTTACCGGTGGATTAGCAATCACTTCACCATTGGGTTTTTTTACATAATCGAGCATTCTTGGACGTATACGTTCACCGCGATTAGCAAGCATCATGGACATTTGGGCTAATTGCAAGGGAGTGGTCAGAGTGAAACCTTGACCGATGGAAGTAATTAAAGTTTCTCCTGGATACCAGGCTTCATTTAAATAAGCGTGTTTCCATGCTTTGCCGGGAACTACGCCATTTAATTCCCCAATTAAATCGATGCCTGTGGGTTCTGCCAAAACCAAATTGCTGCATAATATCAGTAATGGGATCAATGCCCATGCGATTGGCGATGGTATAAAAATAAGTATCGCAAGATTCGACGATGGCTTTATGTAAATTAACCCGGCCATGACCTTCTTTGCGCCAGTCACGGTACGCGCGTTTTACATTGGGTAAGCGATAAAATCCCGGATCGCTGATGGTAAATTCAGGTGTCGCAAATCCCAGCTCAAGGCTTGTAAGGCAATAATCGGTTTGACTGTCGATGCGGGCGGATATTGTCCGCGTAAAATACGATTAAATAAGGGACGTTCCCATGAGGCTAATAATTCTTGGTAAGTACTTTGTGGAATACCTTCTACAAATAAATTAGGATCAAAACCGGGTGCGCTGATGAAGGCTAAAATAGCGCCGTTTTTAGGATCAAGGGCGACCATGAGTACCGCGTTTCCTTCCATTGCAGCTAAAGACGTCCATTTGTAATTGCTGATCAATGGTGAGATATATATCATTGCCGTGGGTTGGCGCTTCACTTTTTAGAATACGGACGATGCGGCCACGGACATTGGTTTCAGCATGTTGGTAACCGGGCAGGCCGCGTAGTTCAGCTTCATAAAATTGTTCTATTCCAGTTTTGCCGATATAGTGTGAGGCGCTGTAAATCGTTTGATCGATTTGAGCCATTTCTTGTTCGTTAATGCGACCGACATAACCAATAGAATGCGAGAACACATCTTGATAAGGGTAATAACGCATCAATTCAGCCACAATTTTAACGCCAGGGAATTTATAGCTATTCACAGAAAATTTTGCAGCGGTATTTTCATCTAAATTGACGATGAGTGGTACGCCTTCAAACTTGCGGCGGTATTTGAGTTGTTGATAGAAATTTTTTTGTTCATCGACATCAATAGGGATCAGCCGATTAAGCTCATTAATGGTATCGGCGATCTTATCTACTTTTTCAGGAATGATATGTAAGCTGTATGCCGGAATATTCTCAACCAATAATACGCCATTACGATCATAAATGAGGCCGCGGTTGGGGGCTATGGGTAATAAGGTGACGCGGTTTTGTTCCGCCAGGGTCGTGTAGGTGGTAAATTGTTCTACTTGTAAATAATACAGCCGTACGGCCAGCAATATTAAAAATGCAATAATCACCACACCCGTAACGTAAACACGATTACGAAATAATTGGCTTTCTGCAAGATGATTTTTTAAATATGGATTTCTCATGTTCTATGATAGGGGTGCTTATTGAGTATGGTAAAAGCACGGTAAATTTGTTCTGCAAGTATAACGCGGATCAGCGCATGTGGCAAAGTGAGTTTTGATAAAGACCAGGTTTCATGAACGTGGGTATGAATTGAAGGATGAAATCCATCGGGACCTCCAATAAGTAAGCACACAAGGTGATTATCCATTTGCCAGGTTTTTATTTTATCTGCCAGTTGTAAGCTATCCCACAAGGCGCCGCGTTCATCTAAAGCAATGACTTGAGAGAGTTTGGGAATGGCGGCTAATAATAACTTAGCTTCAATCTCTAAACATTTTGCGATGGAATTTGTTGCGCGATTGGCTGCAGGAATTTCTTTTAAAGTCAGAGAAATTTCTTTGGGCAAACGTTTGCTATAGCTTGCAAAACCTTCACTCACCCAAGTAGGTGCTTTGCCGCAAACACTGAGGATATAAATATGCATTACACGGACCAGAGTCTTTCAAGCTGATAATATTCTCGCACTGCAGGTTGCATGGCGTGCACAATAATATCGCCTAAATCCACTAAGATCCATTCACTGCCTTGTTCGCCTTCAACACCCGAGGGCATCATCACCAAGTTTTTTAGCGGCATCGACAGCATGATCAGCTAATAGCTTTCACATGCCGTGTAGAGCGTCCACTGGTAATAATAATATAATCCGTCAAGCGGGTTAAATGCCTTGACATCAATCACTACGGTATCAATGGCTTTAATATCTTCAAGTGCTTGAAGTAAATAGTCTGCAATTTTTATGCTCTCATGGGAAATTATAGTACCTAATTAAACAAAAAGAATTGTAACATTCAGCGCAATCAGGGCTCAAGTTGTTTCACAATACCGTTGATGCCAATTCAATTCAATGAGGCTAAAACAGCAATCACGGGCTTGAGTGAAACATCTCTTTAATACATGCATATTGCATATATTCACCACCTACCACTTAGGCTATACTCAGGCCTATGATAAACACCTTATCCCTAAAACAAACGTTCTCTTTATTATGCGAGCGCCGCTTAATTGTCATGATTTTGCTGGGGTTTTCTTCGGGTTTACCTTTAGCTTTAACGGGTAGCACCTTAGAAGCTTGGTTTGCCCACAGTGGTGCGAGTTATCAAACTATAGGTTGGATTACTTTGGTGGGACAGCCTTATATTTATAAATTTTTATGGGCACCACTGGTGGATCGTTTTGTCTGGCCTTTTTTAGGCCACAGGCGCGGTTGGATGATGGTGACGCAATTATTATTATTGTGTACCATTGCAGCCATGGCATTTTTTAATCCTTTAACCAGTGCGGTGACTTTAGCCATGATAGCCGTAGTTGCTTTTGTTTCTGCAACACAAGATATTGCCGTTGATGCTTATCGAGCCGAAATATTAAAACCTGAAGAACGCGGTTTTGGTGCGGCAGTTTTTGTTGGCGCTTATCGTATTGCCATGATAGTTTCTGGTGGCGTTGCGATGTTAATGGCTGATCAAATTGGCTGGCAAGATACTTATATTTTTATGGCAGGATTGATGGCTGTTGGTGTTATTGCCACGTTAATTTGTAAAGAACCCACGCATAATAAAGGCGAACCGCAAAGTTTAGCAGAAGCTTTTTTTAAACCATTACTGAATTTTTAAGCCGCCCCATGGCCCTATGGTTACTTGCTTTAATTATATTTTATAAATTCGGCGATGCGTTTATCGCAAAAATGTTTTCTGCATTTTTAATGAAAGAACTTGGATTTTCGCTAACCGATGTAGGCAGTGTCTTAAAAATTGGCGGATTATTAGCCAGTATTGCAGGCGCTGTCACCGCAGGTTTTTTCATGTTCCGCATGCGCTTATTTACAGCATTGATGGTCTTTGGTATTTTACAAGCGGTTTCAAATTTAATGTTTTTAGTTTTAGCGCTAGTGGGTAAAGATTATACCATGATGACTATCACGATAGTCGTCGAACAATTCTGCGGCGGCCTTGGCACCGCTGCATTCTTAGCCTTATTAATGTCTTTATGTAATCCACGTTTTACCGCAACGCAATTTACTTTGCTTGCAGCGCTCACCGCAGTAGGCCGAGAATCCTTGGGTCCACTGGCCGGTTACATCGTCGAACATTACGGCTTTATTCCCTTCTTCCTCACCACTTTCATTGCTTCCTTCCCAGGCTTAATTATCCTCTACCTCGTACGCCATCAAATCGATCGCTACCAATCTAAATCACCATTTTAATACCGATACGGTTTAAAACATAAGCCAATCAATTGGTGTGGCAAATCGCTAGGACCATAACGCTTAATTAGAAACTCATCCTGTACTGTATTTTTTAACGCTTGACCTATCTCATTATGCTCATAGGTCTATCTAGAAAGTGGTATATTCATTATAAGAGATATAAAGAAGTGAGTAGAAAGCTATGACCATAGAGTTAAATATTGAGCTTGATCAAAAGGTGAATGGCCCCACAGTTTCCAGATCTGCTGATGGTTCAACGTATTCTGTTAAGCTGCCTATTTCTGATAAGAATGAGCTTACGCCTCAAGTGTTAGATAATGCTTTGCGTCAATCAAATGATGCAATAAAAAATGATCTACAAAAACCAAAACCACTAGCAGCTGACGAAGACGAAGACAATGAATTTGAGATTAATACTCCAAAACCTGAGGCGAAATCAGCCGGTGTGAGCTACTCGGTCACGTTGCCGATTTCTGATATCAGTGAATTGAATGATGAGGTATTACATAATGCCTGGCTTCAATTAAATGAAAAAGTAACTGCAGATTTAAAATCACAAAACTTAAACTTAACATTAGGTGACTCAGGAGGCCTAGGTGTGGCTTTTAAAGATAATCGAGTTGGATTAAAGAATGTTAAAGATTTAAATTTAGAGAAAGAATTACCCACCGCACATCTATCTTCTAGCGGAAATGAAGCGATCGTTGTTGTTTCATCTCTAGAAGAGTTAAAACAGGTAAATGCATTTGTAGAAAAGCATGGTGCAACAACACAAAAAACCGCAGCTCAGGATTGGAGTGGCAAAGTATCAGCAAATATCAACCAAAATGATGGAAAATATACTTTGGAACCACAATCTTCAACGGTATTGAATTCTGCTAATGCTGCACAACTTATCGGCTCACAATCTTCCCAAGTATCTGCTCCTCAACTACCTGCTTCTCAACAAATCAGCACTTTGACTCCTCGAGCGCATTAGATTGGTGTTCGTATTAATTAAGCTTTAGTTGAGATGTCACATCATTTATTACGCTTGACGTAAAGAGTAATGCCGGGTACAATGAGCATGAAGATTAAGGACAATGTATAGTTATGATAAGGTCATTTAAAAATAAAGACACTGAGGCTTTTTTTGATGGAAAAATAGTTCAAAAATGGCGATCTTTTGCGATGCAAATAGAACGGCGATTAGTTATTTTAGATCAGGCTACGTGTTTAGATGATTTACGGTATTTACCGATTAATCGCTTTGAGGCGCTTAAGGGTGATCGAAAAGGTCAATACAGTATTCGTATTAATCAACAGTGGCGAATTTGTTTTATTTGGGTGAAGGATGAACCACATAATGTAGAGATAGTGGATTATCATTAGGAGAAAATCATGATTAACAGAATGCGACCCGTACATCCTGGGGAAATATTAAAAGAAGAGTTGGCAGAACTCAATCTTTCTGCAAACAGCTTTGCTGCGCAATTACATGTGCCGACTAATCGAATCACGGCTATTTTGAATGGTCAGCGCGCAATTACACCGGATACAGCGCTGCGCTTAGCGCGCTATTTTGGGACTACACCTACTTTTTGGCTTAATTTACAAATGGCCCATGATTTGAAAGTGGCTTTTGAAAAATTAGGACGGCAGATTGAAAAAGAAGTACAACAGCGCGATCAAGATGTAGCTTAATTTATTAATTGCCATTCAATCATATCACCTGCGCGAAATGGGATGAGTTGGGTATTTTGATAGGGAATCGATGCGGGTACTTGCCAGTTTGAGCGCTGTAGCATAATCTTTTTTTCATTACGGGGTAGGCCGTAAAAATCTGCGCCATGAAAACTAGCAAAGCCTTCAAGTTTATCTAAAGCATTGGCTTTATCAAAAACTTCTGCATACAGTTCAATGGCTGCATGTGCTGTAAAAATTCCAGCAGCGCAGCAGGCAGCTTCTTTATTGCCTCTTGGATGAGGCGCACTGTCTGTGCCTAAGAAAAATTTTGGATTACCGCTGATTGCTGCCTTAATTAAAGCTTCTTGATCGTGTTTAGTTTTAATAACCGGTAAACAATAATGATGGGGGTGTAGACCGCCGACTAATAAATCATTGCGTGTTAATAATAAATGATGAGCGGTAATGGTTGCGCCAATATTTTTAGACGTGCTCAATACAAAATCTACCGCGGTTGCAGTACTGATATGTTCGAATACTATTTTTAAATGTGGAAAGTGTTTAATAATAGGCATTAAAATTTTATCTATAAAAACTGTCTCTCTGTCAAAGACATCCACATTCGGATCAGTGACTTCGCCGTGAACCAATAAAGGTACAAAGTTTTTTTGCATGGCTTCAAGCACTGGGTAGGCTTTTTCAATTTGTACTAGGCCATGACCTGAACCGGTGGTCGCACCGCGCGGGTATAATTTTACGCCATGAATATCGGATTTTTGCGCGTTTTTGATATCGTCAACGTTTAAATTTTCCGTTAAATACAAGGTCATTAATGGCGTGAACGCATGCCCTGGTGGTAATGCGGCAAGAATTTGTTTTCGGTAAGTATTGGCGGCACTGATATTATCCACTGGCCGTGGTAAATTAGGCATCACGATGGCGCGGGCAAAACAACGTGCAGTTGCGCGCACGGTGGTTGTTAAAGCATCCCCTTCACGTAAATGCACATGCCAATCATCGGGCTGGGTCAAGGTAATCTTATCCATGCTTTATTCCTAATTAATGAGAAAATACATATTTCTCGCGGCGTACATTTTGTTTATCAAAGCCAATATCGACTAATAATTTATAGGCATCGTCAACCATATGAGGATTGCCGCATAAATAAATGATATCGTGTTGAGGTTCTAATTCCAGTTCTGCAAACACTTCTTGTACATAACCTTTGCGTTGATGGGCCAGTAGGGGCGTGTCTTGATTGCGACTGCAGCACCCATAAAATTGAAATGAAGGATGTGTTGACATAAAGCTGACAAATTCGGCTTGGTATAATAATTCCTCGGGCGTACGTGAACCTAATAAGACGACTACTTGTGTACCTTGTTGCAGGCGTTTAGCCAAGTCAGGCAGCATTGCACGATAAGGTGTCACACCGGTACCGGTTGCTACTAATATATAACGTTTAGGTTGTTCTTCAGGACGTAAGACTAAGCGTCCAAATGGACCACTGGCTTCTATCGATTCACCGATTTCCATATTAAATAAAAACCCAGACGCTTTGCCATTAGAAACATGTGATAACGCCAACTCGATTTGAGGGTCCGCTTGGGTAGTGATAGTGGCAATACTATAGCTTCTTTGTAAGGTCTCATCCTCAACATTAAAATGCAGATTAATAAATTGCCCAGGAATAAACCCAAAAGCCTGCTCATCCGCGCGCATAAAGGTTAAATGCCTCACCCCTTGGGCAATTTCTTGGCTATCCACCAAGGTAATAGGAAATTGGACTCTAGACATGGCAAACTCTTCTTAAATAAAAGCTATTTTACCCTGAAGATGAGCGGCTGTCATCTTTCACAAGTAGCTAGGCTATACTCAGCGACATGAAAGATTTCTTATCACTTGATTCGCAATTAAGCCTAACAGAGCGGCAAATTCGGGATAATGTCCGAGCCTTTGTTGCGCAGCAGGCTTTGCCAAAAATGGCTAAAGCTTTTGAAGATGCGGTATTTCCGCAAGAGTTGACAGGACAGCTTGCACAATTAGGTGTATTTGGCATGACCTTGCCTCAAGCATATGGCGGTTTGGATGCTAATTATGTGAGTTATGGTTTGGTGTGTCAGGAATTAGAATACGGTGATAGTAGTTTGCGTAGTTTTGTTTCCGTGCAATCCTCGCTAGTGATGTTTCCTATTTTTCATTATGGCAATGAAGAACAAAAAAAACATTTTTTACCCAAATTAGCGCGCGCGGAATTAATTGGATGTTTTGGGTTAACAGAACCTGATTCTGGCTCAGATCCGGCCAGCATGTTAACCACCGCACACCCTGTTGAAGGCGGCTATTTATTAAACGGCAATAAAATGTGGATTACCAATGGTAATATTGCGGATATTGCAATCATTTGGGCGAAAACACCTGAAGGTATCCGCGGATTTATAGTCGAAAAAAATGCTAAAGGATTTATTCAAAAAGAAATTAAACATAAAATGTCCCTGCGCGCTTCACATACAGGCGAGCTTATTTTAACTGATTGTTTTGTACCCCAATCGCATTATTTACAGGGAACAGAAATAGGTTTGCCCGCTGCATTAAAATGTTTAAACCAAGCACGTTATGGCATTAGTTGGGGCGCAATGGGCGCAGCACAAGCCTGCTATGATACCGCTTTGGAATATTGTCAGGTGCGAAAACAATTTAATCAGCCCCTAGCCAGCTTTCAATTAGTACAAAAAGATTTGGTGGACATGTTAAATGAAATCGTCAAAGCACAAACTTTAAACTTACACATTGGCCGTTTGATGGACCAACAACAAGCCCATTTTGCCATGATTTCTCTGGCAAAAATGAACGCCTGCCAAAATGCATTAAACATCGCCAGAAGCGCCCGAAACTTATTAGGCGCTAATGGCATCAGTTTAGAATACCCCGTGATTCGCCATATGAATAATCTAGAATCTGTTTTTACTTATGAAGGTACGGATAATATTCATCATTTAATTGTGGGGCGGTATATTACGGGGCATTAAATTCTTATCAGAGGTTATCAGAGATTGCTCCGGACAATCTGTTTATTTCCTTACAAAACAATATGTTATATCTTTAAAATGTTCAGGATTGAAAATAAACTAGTTTAATGGCATACTGGCTCGAATTATTACGAGAAAATAGCCATGGGTAAGTCTCTTGTTGAATCAACCACGCAACTGTGTGAAATTTTAATTAAACTCATCAGTGATCAAGAGGGTCATACTCCTGGGCAAATGCATCCTCAAGAACGGCAAAAAAACATTACTGATCTTAAAAAGTTATTAACAACGGCAGCTGTTAAAGCAGATATTAATTACCCTTTAGCGAAAATATCAATAAAAGGGCAACTGGCGCAGCAGATAGTAGCAAGTACGCGATTTGAGACCGTTATAGGCTTATTCGCCCGCCTTGGCGATATTGAATTAACACAATTTGTTTTAACACATTGTGTTTCAGATGAGATGTGCGCGGCTTATAATCCTATGATCTATTGGATAGGAAAAAAGAATCAATTTAGCATATTAAAACAAGGCCACCATACGATTCAAGATCATGACACCTTGATTACGCTTTGCATTGATTATTATGTTGCACGAAAAGTTAATGTATTCCAACATTCAGACAGTTGGAAAGGTTCTGTGATGCTCAATTTAATTGCTAATGAATGTTCTAAAACAAATGATCACAAATTTAGCATGGATTTACTAAAAAAACTTCATGACAATCATCTTCCAATTAATCAAGATTTTCTAGAATATGTGAATGGCGCCATTCCAGGTATTCAAGCGGTCATTGGGCCGTATTTCAATAAGTCGACATCAAAACCTGTAGTACTACCGACCAGGGCCAATGTGAGAGAATATTTTAGAGAAGAAAAAAATAGAAAAATAATTGCACCGATAACTTTGTTAACAAAGCACAATGGACAAAATTCCTCCGAAGCCATTGCTTCTTACATTTCAACCGCTTGCATGTTGCCTCATTTTATATCAGACTTATACGCTAATAAAAAAATGGTTTATGATAAGCAGCTTTATCTGCAAGCTGAGTTTTTTAACGTTCATGCAGACAATTTTAAAAATCTCAATGCGTCCTTAAAAATATCACTTTTTAATGAGGACATGGAAAATCCTAAAGTATGGGTGCAATTAAATACTAAAACTGAATATCCTTTCAAGGGAATGGCGCATTTTATTCATGATCTAATGCCTGTATTACAACGCCATATCACAGCGCTGCTGTATCATACAAATCCAAAAATATTCGCAGAAAATGGGAAGAATATACTTGCAAATATACAAGATACTGCCTGGATGATTCACAATTTCGCAATTAAGCGATCCCTCTGAATAAGACCACGGCTGAAAATACTGAAAATAAAGCTTTGATTGAGTCGGCAACGCTTGAGGCTAAAATCATCACAGTGCTTTGTAAAGTCTTGCAGTATAAAAATGCAATTTTTATGAATGACAAGCCGTTGGCGCACTATTATAAAATGAAAATAATTCATTTAAGTCATGATCTATTGCCGCAAATAAAGGATTGCAAAAACACCGCACTTCGCCATTTATTTTTAGAATTTTGCACTCACCATTTGGCAGAGCATTATGTAGCACAAGGCATGTGGAGACCGCTACGCGCTATTTTTGCGTTGATCAATACTAGCCTCATTGATATAAAATCTAATGATCCATTTATTGGAGAGGCTCTGGTGCAGGCGATGATTAAAATGCTTGACCATCAACGTGCCTTTGGTCAACTGGAAGCGACCTTTTATTTCATGCACTCTTTAACTGAATATAAAAATATTTTCTACCCTTGACTCAGGCTACAGTTACGGTCTTAGCGCAAGCCACGATTGATAATCAAGCGCTTATTGATGAGCATAAAGCCTGTTTGATGAGTGTGCTTTTGTCCTATGCAGAAAATGCGGTTGTTCAAATTGATGATGTATTGTTAACGATGCGTATACCTTTGCAAGCAAAACTGGATATCAATAAATATATCCCACTTGCTTCGCAAGTGAAGCTTGAAAACAATGTATTAATTATCTCTGATCTGCTTAGCATTACACCTGTAAGTTTAAGTTCTTGGCTAAATGCTTGGGAAAAAAGATCACAAAATCTGCCTGAGCCTATGAATGAAGTTGCGCCAGAAATAGTCGTACCAACACCTCCCACAACAAACAATACCTTATTAGCTTATGATAACGCTATAAAAAATAATATACCTAAAGATAAGCACCCTATGGGTAGCCGGCCTATCCAGGTTAAAAAAAATGAGGAGGTTGATGAACCTCAATCTGTCACGGATGTAACCAAGATATTAACTGCGGTACGCGCCCATATTCCTGAAGGCTACGATCACCTAACCATGATTCAATGGACCAATGGTGCGGTCCCTGATTTTACCCATTATTATGTGATAGATAGGGAGCTGCGCGCCAATTCCCAGGCTTTATTAATGGCCTAGAAAAAAGGGAACGAACCGAAACAGAATATATATTATAACCAGTATTCCCCCTTTTGGTGTTGATCAATTAGGCGTAAAATTATATAAGGATGGTTCATTACGCCTTATCGAGTTTGGCGATACGCGTTTAAATGGTTCTTTGCATGCAGAATTTAACGTCGAAGATCGCACTATTAAATTATATAAAATTGATGGTTATTCAAATCATAACATGCTAAAACGAGATGAAAAGCCAAAGAAATTTGGGTTTTAGCTGTAGATCACCCACAAGCCTGCTAGGCCTGCAATAATTAAATAAATCGCAACGATGGTGCTCAATAATCTTGGGACTAATAAAATAGCCAGGCCCGCAACCAGAGAAATAATCGGTAATAAGGCAACGTGAAGGGTCATAATCTTAAAGCTCCTTTTGAGTGGTTTATCTCTTTAAGATAGCAGCTTATGCTCTGATTTGCCCATGTCCATAAATGATATATTTGCCTCCAGGTCGTCAATTCTTCTAAACCCATAGGGCCGCGGGCATGGAGTTTGCCGGTGCTGATGCCAATTTCTGCGCCCATGCCAAATTCGCTGCCATCGGTAAAGCGCGTGGAAGCGTTGATATAAACGGCGGCGGAATCCACTTGGCTGGTAAATAATTGTTGCGCGTTTGTGTCTTCGCTCACTATCGTATCTGAGTGATGTGAGCCGTAAAAATTAATATGATTAATGGCGGCTTGCACATCTTTAACGATACGTAGGGATAAAACTAAATCTAGATATTCGCTGTGCCAGTCTTCTTCAGTAGCGATTTCAATGTTCGGTAAAATTTTGCGACTTAAGGTATCGCCTTTGAGAATAACACCGCGCGCTTGCAAGCGTTTTGCAAGTTCGGGTAAAAACTTTTCTGCGATGGCTTCATGGACTAATAAAGATTCCATGGCATTACATACGCCAGGACGTTGGCATTTGGCATTTTCACAAATATCAACGGCCATGGTGATATTGGCCGTTTGATCAACATAGGTGTGACAAATTCCTTTATCGTGTTTAATCACCGGCACGCGGGCATTTTGATACCATCTGAATTAAATTACTGCCGCCCCTGGGAATGGCTAAATCAATATATTCCGGCATTTGCAATAATATCCGTACCGCATCTCTATCGGGTATTGTAATCAATTGCAGTGCATGTTCGGCAGGCCGGCTTTATAACCTGCGGCCAGTAAAATTTCTATGATCGCTTCGTTGGAATGTAGAGCTTCTTTACCGCCGCGTAAGATCACGGCATTACTGGTTTTTAAGCATAAAGCGCTGACATCTGCGGTGACATTAGGGCGTGATTCATAAATCATCGCAATAACGCCTATCGGTGTTCTTATTTTTTTAATGAATAAACCATTAGTTTTTTCAAGTTCATGAAGAATTTTACCCACAGGGTCTGGCAACATGGCAATACGTCTAAAGCTTGCAATCATATTATCAATGCGCGCATCGTCCAATAATAAGCGATCAATTAGGGCATCGGAGAGCTGTGCAGCTTTAGCTAAATTTAAATCTTTTAAATTTTCTTGTTTAATAATTTCGCGATGTTCACCCAGCGCATCAGCCATTTTTTGTAAAATCAAATTCTTTTGATCGGTGGTTAATGATGTCAAATGCGGGGTGGCTGATTTGGCGCGTTGACCAATTTCGCGGATGTGTTGTTCAATATTCATTCATTTTCCTCTCGCTGGATAGGACTAAATTTTTACGGTGGATGACTTCGTCATAATATTTTTGACCTAAAATGGTCGCTATTTCTGTGGTATTTTTACCTTTAATTTTTTTAATATCATCGCTGGCATAATGACTAAAGCCTTTAGCGATTAAATGTTTTGATTCATCGATGACATCAACCAGGGCGCCTTGAGTAAACTCGCCGATGACTTGGGTGATGCCTATGGGTAATAAACTTTTCCCTTTATGTCGCAGGGCATCAATAGCATTCGCATTAATGACCAACTGGCCCTGAGATTTATGAAAAAAAGCTATCCATTGTTTACGTTGGTGTTTGATATGATGTTTGTCATTTTCATGGCCAATCAGGGTGCCGACATCTTCACCTTGAATAATTTTTTGCAAAACATTTTTTTGTGTACCACTGGCAATGATGGTAAAAGCACCAATGCGATTGGCATTTTGTGCAGCAGTAAATTTTGTTTGCATGCCGCCAGTTGACAGCGCATTTTTCTTGGGTTGTACCAGGCTAAATGTTTTTTGCGTAATTTCAGCAATATAAGGAATGCGACGCATGCTTCTGGCATTAATCGGTTCTTGTACGCCATTGGGTGAGGTTAATAAAATGAGTAAATCGGCATTGATCAAGGCTGCAACTAGCGAGGATAAAATATCATTGTCACCGAATTTAATTTCATCGACCGACACGACATCGTTTTCATTAATAATCGGTAAAATTTTACGCGCCAGTAAGGCTTGGAGTGTGTTGCGGGCATTTAAATGCCGAGCACGATTTTTTAAATCATCATGGGTCAGTAATACCTGACTGGTGGTAATATGATGCTTAGCGAAATGTTTTTGATAAATGACCTGCAGACGAGTTTGTCCTATGGCTGCTGCCATTTGTAATTCAGGTAAATTGGTAGGGCGGCGCTTTAAGCCCAAAGTGTGTAAGCCTGTACCTATGGCACCGGAAGAGACTAAAATCACTTCATGCTTTTCTTGTAAAAGGGCAATTTCCTTCGCAAGTGCAGCGATGCGCTGTACATTAGGGCCACCTTGTTTATTAATTAAAATATGGGTGCCGACTTTAATGACGATACGTTTCACCTTATGCAGGCGTGCGCGGTAGACGAGGTGTATTTCAGGTGCGTTCATCTATAGAGTTTATACGAATAAGACGACTACTGTAAAGGTACTCAGCATTAACCATATCCATAAAATACCGCCTAAGTAAAAAGGCTTTAAGCCTAAGGACGCCAAGGCTTTAAATTGGGTATTAAGTCCTAAGGCACTCATGGCAAGGGTTAGCAAAAATAAATCTAGGTGTTGGATCAGAGCCGTTGTTGGGCCATCGATCAGTCTTAGAGAGTTAATCCCAATACATAGAATAAACCCTAAGACAAACCAAGGAATATAAATCGGTAAACGGGTGTGTTCGCTGGAAGTTTTATTAAAATAAATACCAACCAAAATCAAAACGGGGGCGAGTAATAAGACGCGAGTCATTTTGACGATCACTGCAATTTCGGCAGAAGCACTGCCTGCCGCTTCGCCCGCGGCTAAGACTTGGGCGACTTCATGTATCGATGCGCCAGTGAAAAAACCATATTGCCAGGGTGATAACAATAAAATGCCCGCATGGTATAAAACCGGATATAACAACATGGCGAGGGTGCCAAATAAAACAACTGTTGCAACGGCGATCGCTGTTTGATGCGGCTTTGCGCGTGAGGTGGTTTCTGCAGCTAGCACTGCTGCGGCGCCACAAATGGCTGCACCTATGGCGGTTAAAAAAGATGTTTCTTTATCAAGTTTAAATAATTTCCCGCCTAAATAACAGCCTAAATATAAAGTAGAAATCGTCACAAATACACTTAAACCTAAACCGATCCAGCCAACGGCAAATAAACCATCGACAGTAATGCGAAAACCATACAAAATAACGCCTAAACGTAAGATTTGTTTGGTACAAATCGCTAAGCCTTTTTGCGTGTGAGTATGCAGAGGTTTACCAAATAAATTGCCAATCATTAGGCCGAGTAAGACGCCTATGATGAGTGGGCTTATAGCCAGTGCGGGGAATAGTGCGGCTAACCATAATGCGCAAACGGCAATAAACGCGGAAAGAAGTATGCCTTGTATGTACGACTGCATTAAATTACTCAATGGGGTTTAACAAAACCCCATTAAGCGGGTAAGGATCGCTTAATGGGGAGATTATTTTAAAAACGCTTAATTATTTACCCATCTTAGATTTAGCGCTAGCCATCATGTCATCTTGGAATTCCATGACTTTTTCCATTTGTGCATCGTCTAAAATTTTAGCCAATTCAGCTTGTGTTTTAGCATGTAGGGCTTCTACTTCAGGACGCATAGCTTTCATCTTTTCTGGACCTTTCAAGCCTTCGTATTTTTTCATGATGGTCATACGTTCTTCATGACTTTTAGTCATTAGGGCATCCATCTGCGTTTGTTGCTCAGGGGTTAGATTTAGACTTTTGATCACTGCTCTTTTTTAGCATTATATGCTTCCATATTAGCCAAAACACTAGCGGAGAACACAAGGCCTGCCACAGCTAAGCCGATTACTTGAGTTATTTTTTTAACAATATTCATTATCTAATTCCTTTTGATTTAAAGTGTTAATGTCTAGCACACGTGGAGTCATTATAACGTTTTATTTGGGTATTCGCACAAGTCTTTAATCAAACATTCAGGACATTTAGGTTTGCGCGCCACGCAAATATAACGGCCGTGTAAAATCAACCAATGGTGCGCGTCAAGTTTGTATTCATCGGGTATTATATCTAATAATTGTTTTTCAACAGCCAGGGGTGTGGTGCCCTGGGCTAATCCGATACGATTGGCTACGCGGAAAATATGGGTGTCTACGGCAATAGTGGGTTCGCCAAACGCTGTGTTTAAAATAACATTGGCCGTTTTGCGGCCAACGCCTGGGAGGGCTTCTAAAGATTCCCATTCTGAGGGACTTTACTGTCATGTTGTTCTACTAAAATTTTACTCATGGCCATAATATTTTTGGCTTTATTATTATAAAGACCGATGGTTTTGATGTATTTTTTTAAGTTTGTTAACCCTAAATCGATTATTTTTTGTGGGCTGTTAGCGTGTTTGAATAATTCTACAGTTGCTTTGTTGACACTGGCATCTAGGGCTTGTGCGGATAAGATGACTGCAACTAATAATTCAAAGGTGCTGTGATAAATAAGTTCGGTTGTGGGTTTTGGATTTTGTTTTTGAAAACGCTTAAATATCGCGCGGACTTTTTGTGGGGTCATTGTTGTTTCCTTGTGTCCAGGCGCGGCGGGCTTTGGTTCTTTTGATTGCTTGTGCGATGGAATCTTTTTTAGCTCTGAGCGGATGTCGGGGCTAGAATGAATTTGCCCTCATCCGCCTTGCGAACACCTTCTCCCGCTTGCGGGAGAAGAGAAAGAGAATTAGGCTGTTTATCGATCATTTCTATGCAATCTACGGGACATACAGCAATGCAATCTTCGCAGCCCGTGCATAAATCCGTGATAATCGTATGCATTTGTTTACGCGCGCCTAGGATGGCTTGATCAGAGCAGGCTTTAATGCACTTAATACAACCTATGCATTCTGCTTCGCGAATATATGCAATTTTATTAGTCATTATCTGACCGTTGTCCCTGTCGTAACCACTTCTTGGGGCTGGACTATGCATAATTGGGTATCGCTCGATGCACAGAGTACCATGCCTTCTGATAAACCAAAACGCATTTGCCTGGGTTTTAAATTGGCTACGATAATGACTTGTTTACCCACCAAGTCTTCGGGCTTATAGGCAGATTTTATGCCAGCAAATATTTGCCGCACATGATTGTCTAATTCCACATGTAATTGAATTAATTTTTCCGCGCCTTCGACATGTTGCGCAGCAATGACTTTTGCAACCCGCAAATCAATTTTATATAAAATCATCAATTGTTATTTCGGGTTAGGTTTTTTAGCTGCGGGCATGGGCGTTGTATTTTCTGCTTCAGTATTCATCATGGTTTCTACCTGTTTAATATCAATGCGTTGTAATAACACGGGATAAGGATTAATCGTATGATTCAATAATGGCTTTTCATCGTCTCCCCATCGTGGGGCAAGATCTCAAAAATTCTTCAGCTCGCCAATGCTATTTTGGGCAACATGGGTTTTAAGTAAGTCATTAATAACCGAAATAAATTAATGCCCAAGGTGCAGACTTGTATGTAAGCTTGTGCAATTGATTCTTTGTATTGCAATCAACCCAAGGTTTATTGCTGATCAATATTTGATTGGCGCGATCAGCAAGCGCCATGATTTCACGCACTGCTTGACAAAATTCACGCCTGTCATACAGTTGTCGCAATTTCATTGCCAGCTGTGATAAATTATTAAATAATTCGGTGATCATCAGTTCAGCTGCTAATTGACCAGCAAACAATTTGTTGATAAATCCTGCGCAACGACTGGCAATATTAATAAACTTTACCGACTAGATCAGCATTGATTCGTTGAGTGAAATCATCAAAATTAAAATCTATATCATCAATGCGATCATTTAATTTTGCGGCAAAATAATAACGTAAATATTCTGGATGTAAATGTTCTAAATATGTTCTGGCATTAATAAAAGTGCCGCGTGATTTTGACATTTTTTGGCCGTTGATGGTTAAAAAACCATTGAGCAAAAATAGCAGTGGTGTGCGAAAATCAGCGCCCTTTAATATCGCTGGCCAAAATAAGGCATGAAAATAAATAATATCTTTGCCAATGAAATGATATAGTTCTGCTTACTGTCTTTCTCCCAATAATTCATCAAAATTAAATCTGGTTACGTTGCACATAAATTTTTAAAACTGGCCATATAGCCAATCGGTGCATCCAGCCATACATAAAAATATTTATCTGTTCACCCGGAATTTCAAAACCAAAATAAGGCGCATCACGTGAAATATCCCATTGTTGTAATCCTGCTTTAAACCATTCATCCAATTTATTAGCCACTTGCTCTTGCAAATGTCCGTGGCTGCGTCCATTGTTGTAAAAATTCTTCATAATTTTGCTAATTTAAAAAAATAATGTTCGGATTCTTTTTCAATGGGTTTTGCGCCCGATAAAGTTGAATAAGGATTTTTTAATTCTGTGGGCGTATAAGTTGCGCCGCAAACTTCGCAATTATCACCATATTGATCTTTTGCGCCGCAATGTGGGCATTCGCCTTTGATATAACGATCGGGCAAAAACATATTTTTTAACGGATCAAATGATTGTTTAATCGTGTGTTTAATAATATTTCCATTTTCTTCAAGCGCTGATAAATATTTGAGTCAACTGTTTGATTTTCTGGCGAATGTGTCGTGTAATAATTATCAAATTCAATGTTAAAATCCGAAAATCTCGTTCATGATGCTTGTTTCATTTGCGCAATCAGCTGTTCTGGGTGATGCCCAGTTTTTCGGCCTGCAACATGATCGGCGTGCCATGGCTATCATGCCGCAAATATATACAAATGTATGACCTAACATTTTTTGAAATCGCACCCAAATATCCGCTTGAATATATCCGACCATATGGCCTAAATGTAAGGCCCATTTGCATAAGGCAAGGCATTGGTCATGACTATTTCACGCATGGACGATTTCCCTTAAAAATAACACCCTATGGTATAATAAATCCCTTTAGAATTAAAGAGATAAATATGCATATCCCGGGTGTTAAAAACATTATAGCTATAGCCAGTGGTAAAGGCGGCGTGGGTAAATCGACAGTGACTACGAATATGGCTTTTGCCTTGGCTAGCCAAGGTGCGCGCGTTGGAATTTTGGATGCGGATATTTATGGTCCTAGTCAGCCTTTATTATTGGGATTAAGTGGCAAGCCTGAAATTATTGATAATAAAATGCAACCGCTGATGGCTTTTGGGATCCAAGTGATGTCTATAGGGTTTTTAGTCGATACTCAGGCGGCTATGATTTGGCATGGGCCTATGGTCAGTGGGGCTTTGATGCAATTATTAAATGATACGGCCTGGGATAAGCTCGATTATTTATTTTTAGATTTACCGCCCGGGAACGGGTGATATTCAACTGACTATGGCGCAAAAGATACCTGTGAGTCGCGGCCATTTTAGTGACGACCCCTCAAGATTTAGCGCTCTTAGACGTGCAACGTGCTCAAGCTATGTTTGCAAAAGTAAATGTTCCAGTGTTAGGGATCATTGAAAATATGAGTGGACATACCTGTAGTGTTTGTGGTCATCATGAAGCGATCTTTTGGTGAAGGGGGCGCAGCTGCTTTTGCAATCACACATCAGTTGCCATTATTAGGCAAAGTGCCTTTAGATATTCATATTCGTCAAGCCAGTGATGCGGGAACACCTATTGCTACACCGATTTATTTAGAAATTATAGCGCAGTTCAAAGCGCAATTAGCATTGCAAAAACACAAGTTTTGCACATATCTACCGAAAGTGGTCGTGGAACATGGAATATAAGGACTAAACTATGTCAATTAAAGCAGATAAATGGATTATTAAAATGGCTCAAGCGGGTATGATTACGCCCTTTACTCCCATCAAGTGCGTTTGATCAATGACGAGAAGCGCGTGATTTCTTATGGGACCTCCAGTTATGGTTATGATGTGCGTTGTGCGGATGAATTTAAAATATTTACTAATATTAATTCTGCAATCGTCGACCCAAAACACTTTGATGCCAATAGTTTTGTCGATGTGAAATCAGATGTGTGTATTATTCCACCGAATTCATTTGCATTAGCGCGTACGGTCGAGTACTTTTGTATTCCCCGTATGTTTTAACCATTTGTTTAGGTAAATCGACTTATGCCCGTTGTGGGATTATTGTGAATGTAACGCCGCTTGAACCGGAATGGGAAAGCCATGTGACGTTAGAGTTTTCTAATACTACGCCGCTGCCCGCAAAAATTTATGCCACGAAGGCGTCGCTCAGATGCTATTCTTACAAGCAGACGAAGAATGCGCTGTATCTTATTTAGATAGGGGCGGAAAATACCAAGGGCAAAAAGGTGTGACTTTGCCTGTGGCTTAATGGGGAATAATGATGCGATTGATACCATTGTTTGCAAGTCTTTTTTTTATGAAGCAGCTGTTGCCGGTGATTGTGAAGTCTGGAAAAATCCAGTCAAGCGGATTCTCTGATATCGATGAAGTTAGAAGGCTTATTGACCGAGCAAAGTTTTCTGGAAAGATTATTTATCACAAATCCTGGGATTATAGTGACCCCTTATTATGATAAAACGGGCCGTGTCGGTGCTCAAGTCATTCCTAATGAGGGTGACCCATATTATGTCGATCCTTATTATGATGATCCGATGACTACCAATCGTCACAATGATGAATCTATACCGGTTCTAATTGGCGAGTCTTTACTTGGGGAGAAGAATAAATGGTCCGTTTTCTGCTCAATAATTTTCCCACGTGGGTCGTGATGTTAGGCATGGTTGCGGTTTGTTGTATCGTCGGTTGGTTTGTTTATGTATTAGTTAATCGCTTTGGGGTTAACATATTTAGTTGCAAATGATCCGCATTATGCACGCGAAATGATTCAAATCTTGCAGCTACTTTATGTGCATTTATTTTAGCATTTATGATTGTTTTGCTCTGGCAATCCTACCAAACTCTTGAAGAAACTTTGATGAATGAAGCCAAATCTATAGGCCGTTTAGAAATTTTTTCTGAGTCCCTGCCCAAGGACAAATTGATCAAGAAATTAGCACCCTGTTGCAGGCTTATGTGGAAAATTTAATTAATGATGAATGGATAGATATGCGCGTTGGCGTGACCGATGAAAAAACAACGGAATTACTCAATAATTTGCGCAAGGCCATTGAACGGATAGACTCAAAACAAGTTGAGTTGGCACATTATCGGCATCAAATGTTAGAAGATTTCAACGAAATGTCTTTTGCGCGCTATTTGCGTCTAGAGCATTTAAATAGCACGATCCCAACCTTCTTTTTATTAACGATATTTACCAATATGTTGGGTTTATTTGTTTTATTGTGTTTGCTAAAACCCGTAGAGAATGTAAGAAGTCACCATTTTTTCTTGGTCATGACAGCTATGTTAGTCGGCTTAAATCTTTCGTTTTTATTAATCTTAGATTATCCGTTTTCTGGAGAATTATCCCTTTCAAGCACGCCACTCACCTATATTCCCTTTTAAGCCATTTTGGCAACAAAAATCTATTGCATTTTTAATAGTTAGTTGATACTCTTTACATGCAAAGAATTTTATTTATGGAACTATAGGAGAAAGTGATGTTTGCACTGATGCAAAAGCCAAAATTGTCTCAGAAAGATTTAAAAGAGGTACGCAAGGCTATTGAGTCCGCATTAACTGGCGGTGCCACTGATTTTCAACAGATTTATTCAGTTTTCGGACGGTTTGAGGGTGTCCTTGGCCTTTTTATGCTAGGTGTAGCCATACATAAAACCTCCGTAGATGGAGTAGATCCTAATGATGTGGAGAAGCTGGTATGGTTAATATTTGATATGTTGCTCTATACCTCTATTTCAGGCTTGACCCTATTAGAGACGTATCATTGGTGCAAAGGGCCTAAAAAAACACAAGCATTGACGCTAGATACTGTATTACCTAATGATATTAAATCCACATTAATACCTTACCTGCAAAAAATACGGGATAATGATTCGAACTGGAAATTCCATTAGCCATTAATACTTATGGAGATCTGGCTTTAGTCGCTGATATGTTAATGTATCAGTATAACGTTGACATCAATATTCCCCATTTGAGTCAATTGCCAGCCAATAAGCTATCACTGAGCTGAGGCTGCTTTGACCCCTTAATGATCTTTAAAAATCTTGTTTAGATCATTTTAGCATGATATATTCTTGCCAAATAACATTGGTGAATAAGAATGTGCAGGGTTGAGCATGCGGGTTTTACCTTTCTTGAACTATTAATTGCGCTGGCTTTATTTTCAGCGGGATTATTAGGTCTTTTGCAATTACAATTTTTGGCTCAGCGACAGTTGCAAGAAGCACTGTATGTCACAAGCGCTGCGCAGCAAGCATATAACTTATCAAGTCTTTGGACCATGTTTAATTGTGGGCCTGGGAGTTCGCTGGCATATCGTTTAGAACACACTTGGAATGAAGATAATGCGCGTTTATTACCGCAAGGCGAAGGGCGTTTTGAGTCTGATGGAATTCATGTATTTTGGCATACCCCTTTATCAAAATCGCAGCTGCAATTATACCAAAAGGCAGGACGATGAAGCAGCAAGCGGGTTTTTCATTATTAGAATTACTGCTCACCTTAGCGGCCAGTAGTTTATTTTTATTTTCCATTTATCAATTATTTTTTCACCAGCAGCAACAGTATCATCAGCAACAACGTTTATTAGCGATGCAAGAAAATAAACGTTTGGCTTTGCATATCTTGCACAACACTATACAAGGCGCAGGTGATGCGGGCTGTTTGCCGGTATCGCATCTCCATTTTCACAATAATATTGTACAGTTATCTGTCGATGCAAAAATTGCGCAAGGTTATGCAATTTATGGATTCCATGGTCACGAAGGCGGGTGGACGCCGGCTTTACCTGCGCAATTAATTGGAAAAGTTGCTACACAAACGGATGTTATTTGGGTAGAAAAAGCCTCCTATGAACGCGCAAATTTAACACAGACCATGAGGGTTGCAAGTGATCCGATTTATATTTCCCAAAAAAAATTATTTGAAATCGGCGATGTTGTATTAATTGCAGATTGTAAACACGCGGATTTATTTACAGTCAATCAGGTGAGTGAATATTCGCAGGGGCAAATACTGCATCCCAATCAATTAAGCCGTCATTACGGCAAAGACGCACAGGTGATGCGCTGGGAGATAGACAGTTATTATTTAGCACCGCATAGCCAAGATCCTTTGGTCTTGGCGCTTTATCAAAAAAAAATATTACCCGATACTGCTGCGGTAGAGCTGGCTTTTGGTTTTGATACGTTTAATGTGGAATATGCCTTGTTATCAAAGCATACACCTGAATTTTTAAAAGCTAATACCGTATTGGATTGGCAAAAAGTGACAGGCCTTGTGTTATCTATCGAAACCGGACACCTGCCTTCACAGCTGAATATTGTTTTACATAATGTCCAAGGATAAACACATGCAGGGAAATATTTTAATCACGGTATTAATCGTATTAGCGGTTCTTAGTATATCAACTTTATACAGTGCGCGTGAAAGTTTGTGGGCAATGAATATGAGTCACATGGAACGTGATGCGCTGCAATTGGAATTGTTTATGAATGAAGCCTTAGTCGAGGTCGAAAAACTGATAGATGACTTGCCTATCGATATTATTCCTGTCGCTCTATCGCAATGCAGCGTAACACCTTGTGTATTATCCGCGCAGGAAGCCAATTTATTTCTAGAACAAGCGCCTGCGCTTTGGCAAAATCCAGATAATAAGTTGCCAGTGAAGTTGAATTTATCATCATCCACGGCCCAAGCCTGGATGATTATCGAACATCTAGTCAATCAGGTCTTTGAAGATGCGCTAGAGGATTATTTTAGGACCAGTCTTTTATTGCAAACCAGCAATGACCAGATTCAATTACGCAGGCAGATGACCTGGAAGAGGACTACACTTAAAGGCGATATTATCCAGACAAAATCGCTAGCGCGTCTTGCCTGGCGGTAGATTTTTTGATTATACACGGACGTTTATGGCTACTTACAGTGCATTATTGGGACGAAAAGATTTTTGCTTATTTCTTACAACGCAATTCTTAGGTGCGTTTAATGATAATTTCTATCGTATGGTGGTCTCGCTGCTTGTTGTGCATGGTGCCTTTAGTGGTGAGCCTTTGTCTATCGCGGCTATGGTATTTATTTTCCCTAACTTGTGTTTTTCAGGATATGCAGGGTTTTTAGCGGATCGTTTTAGTAAACGAATAGTATTGATTGCAGTAAGATTAAGCAGTGTGTTAGCCATGGCTTGCGCATTGATTGCTTTAAATATGGAAAGTACGGCGTTTATGTTAGCGGTTTTGTTTGTGATCGCAAGTCAAGCGGCTTTTTTTAGCCCTGCAAAATATGGGATTTTACCTGAGATAGTACAAAGTTCTGAACTTTCTTATGCCAATGGTTTATTACAAACGACAACTTATATCGCTATTTTATTAGGCGGGATCTGTGGTGGGATTTTAGTGGGTATTTGGGGCGATGCTTTATATAAGATTGGTATTACGCTCATCATTATTGCCTTGGCCAGTGCTGTTTGCAGTTGGGGTATTCCACAGGTAGTGGCTGCCAGTACACGTTCTTTGGCCATCAATCCCTGGGCAGAAATTGCAATAGGCTTTAAACAATTTTTTAAACAACCCTTATTATTTTGGGTCATTATGGCCATTGCTTATTTTTGGGCCTTGGGTCTTGCCATGCAAGTCAATTTAGTCGCATGGGGCCATTTTACTTTAAATTGGAGTCCCTTAGCGATAGCCGGTATGCAGGCCATGTTGGCTATAGGCATAGGCATAGGGAGTTTATTGGCTGGAAAAATGTCGGGGGATCAAATTGAACCTGGACTTATCCCTTTAGGTGCGATATTAATGGGTGCTGGTTTATTGTTTATGGCACAACCTGGTTTATCTGCATCCATGATTTATTTTTTATTATTTTTTGTAGGTATGGCTGCCGGTTTTTATATTGTACCTTTGAATGCATTATTACAAGAATTACCGCAAAGTGATGCAAAAGGACGCATGATAGCCACGGGAAATTTTGTCAGCGCTTTGGGTATGCTAGTAGCCGCTGGATCAACTTGGGTTTTTTATACTTATTTCAACTTAATGCCCAATCAATTATTACTTATTTTTGGGGGTGCTACCTTATTGTTGGCCGTCATGGCTATTAAAACATTTCCAGATTTTTTCTTGCGATTTTTGATTTGGATGATCACCCATACCTTGTATCGCGTGCGTTTGATTGGCTATGAAAATTTACCTAAGACAGGTCCGGCTTTAATCGTTTGTAATCATGTCTCTTATGTAGATGGCATGATTTTAAGTGGCAGTATTCCACGTTTTATTCGTTATTTAATTCTAAAAGAATTTTATGAAAATAAATTATTAAATTGGTTGTTTAAACTTGGGCACGCCATTCCTATAAAGGAAGGTGAATATGACATGGTTTTAAAGGCATTTGAGATGGCGCGAGAAGAGTTGCGACAAGGCCATGTGGTTTGTATTTTTGCAGAAGGCACCATTACCCGCACGGGACAATTATTACCCTTTCGTAAAGGCTTTGAGCGGATCATGGAAGGTTTAGATGATGTGCCGATTATTCCTGTACATATTGATGCTTTATGGAATAGTATTTTTGCTTATAGGGGCGGTCGAGCGATTTGGAAATTGCCCAAACAAATCCCCATTAAAGTCACCTTATCTTTTGGCCCTGCTATGGCTGCAAATAGTAAAGCCACACAGGTTAGACAGGCTGTACAAGAATTAGGGGTTAATGCAAAATTTTGTACTAAAGATCCCAGCGACACCTTATCTACCCGTTTGTTACACAGTGCAAAGTGGCGGTATTTCAAATTTTGTATTGCAGATAGAGTAACGCCTAGATTAAGTTACGGAAAATTTATTGGAGAGGCCTTATTATGGGCACGTTTTATTCGTAACCAGTATAAAGATGAGATGTTCATTGGCGTATTATTGCCGCCTAGTGTACATGCTGCATTGATTAATGTGGCGATAACCTTGGCTGGAAAAACCGTCATTAATTTTCCTTATGATCGTAAGGCCTTTGATGCACAGTATTTTATTGATAAAAGCCAAGTAAAGGTCATTATCTCAAGCCGAGAATTTTTAAATCTTCTGCATAAGTCTGCGCCCAAGCATGTTGTATATTATGAAGATCTGCAAATCATGGCTAAAGAGTTGCAACGTACACTGGCACGCTGGAGCGTATTGTGGCTGCCAAGTAAATGGGTGTTAAAACTTTATGGGGGCCGAGTAAAAACAGATGATACCGTTTCGGTTTGTTTTTCCAAGGGCAATAAAGTAGCTGCACAAGGGGCCTTGTTATCGCATAATAATATTATTGCCAATGTACTCAGTTACTCTAATGTATTACATCTAAGACGCAAGGACCGTTTAATGGGCGTAATCCCTTTTGATAGTGCCTATGGTTATAGTTTAAATTTATGGTTACCCTTGCTCAATGGTATGGGTGTTGTGTATCATGCGCATCCCGAACCTGAATGTGAAAAAATTGGCGCCTTAATGAGCCAATATAAAACCACATTAATATTTGATACCGTGGCACATTACACGTCCTATATAGATGATATTCGGCCTTCACATTTTAGTTATATTCGTTATGCTGTAGTTGCCGGCGAGCCTTTGCCTGATGTGTTGGCCAGTGCATTTGTAGAAAAATTTGCTTTAGAATTATTAGACAGTTACGGTTGTGTTGAGATGGGACCGGGTATTGCGATAAACGTGCCGGATGTGCGACATCCTGGACGATTACAACGGGGCACGCAAGCGGGCTCTGTTGGGCATCCCTTACCTGGATTTGCTGTAAAAATAGTGGATCCCAATACATTTAAAACGTTAGATGTGGGCGAAGAAGGTTTGTTATTGGTCCGTGGTTTAGGCATGATGCAAGGATATTTAGGTGAAGCACGTGCAACGAATGCCGTATTTCATGAAGGTTGGTATGTGACGGGTGATTTGTTTGTACTTAATAAAGAAGGCTTTTTATTTTTTAGAGGGCGGTTATAAGATGCAGCGCATGAAAATTATTTTTTATTTTTTATTATTTATATATAGTACACTCGGATGGACTCATCCCATACTGCCAGAACAAATTCCTCAAGCCCTGCAAGATTGGCAAGCTTGGGTTTTGTATGACGAGCCCGAATCGACTTGTCCTTTTTTATATACGAAGCAAACTGATCGCTATTGCGCCTGGCCTACGCAGTTAACTTTGGATGTGCAAACCGATAAAATTTATTTTGAGCAAACTTGGCAAGTATTTGCGCCTACTCAAATTACCTTACCAGGCAATGCGCAATTATGGCCACAACAAGTGCAAGTGAACGGCAACTATTATCCCATCACTGAACATGAAAAAATGCCGGTAATGAATTTGGCAACAGGTGCTCATCGTATTCAAGGATTTTTACCTTACACCGGTTTTCTTGAGTCTATAAAAGTGCCTGAACATACAGGCTTAATACAATTGACGCAAAATGGCTTAAAAATTGATCATCCCCGTTTGGATGATGGGGGTTATTTATGGTTACATTATGCGGAAAATAAACCTGCAGCCGATGCCTTGCAATTACGTGTTTTTCGTAAAGTGATTCAGGCCGTGCCGATGGAAGTACAAACCTTAATTGAGCTGGATGTCAGTGGCCCTGCACGTGAAGTGCAATTAGGGCCGGTATTATTACCCGGTACGATTGCCATGCGCTTAGACAGCTCATTGCCTGCACAATTAGATGATAAAGGGGTGTTGCGTTTGCAATTGCGCCCTGGAAAATGGCAAGTAGAAATCAGTGAGCGTTTTCCTAAAGCTATAGATACACTTAAACGTGCAGAAGTTGGCCCGCCTTGGCCTTACGAAGAAATTTGGTCCTTTGCTTTTGATTCTCGCCTCGCTGGCCTGAATGTTTCTAATGTTCCCAATATTGATCCCAGTCAAACACTGATGCCAAGCGCGTGGCGAAGTCTGCCTGCTTATCGTGTTTTGGTCGCAGATTCTGTACTATTAACCAAAGTGCCTATGACGCAATTGGCTGAAAATCAGCTGAGCTTAACACGTCATATGTGGTTAGATTTTTCTGGAAAGCTTTGGACAGTGGAAGATCAATTACACGGGCAAATGTTATCCAATTGGCGTTTATCATTAAATCCACCTTTTATGTTGGGCCGCTTTAGTTTAGATAATCAAGCACAATTAATTACCGTGCTTGAAAATAATCAAGGCACCTTGATCCCAGGTGTCGAGCTGCGTCAAGGACAATTGGCCGCACAAGCCATCAGTCTTGTTGAAAATACGGGCCGCATGAAGGTCAGTGCTTGGGATCAAAATTTTAATAGTGTGCATACTACAATTTCATTACCACCGGGTTGGCAATTATTAACGGCCATAGGCGTTGATCAACTTAACAATAGTTTATTATCGCAATGGTCTTTGTTTGATATATTTATTGTTATATTAGTCGCCTTTGCGATCACAACGATCGTAGGTAAAAAATGGGGTTTGATGGCATTTTTTATGTTGCTCCTTACCTATCATCAAGCGAGTGTCTCTATTTTTATTTGGTTAAATTTAGTGTTGGTGCTTTGGGCTGTACAATGGTTTACATCAACAAAAGGATCAGCGTTATTAAAAATTTATCGCGATTTGAGTTTTGTTATCTTGGCGGCCATGATCGTGTGGCTAAGTAGTTTAAGTCTGATGTCGAGTTTATATCCACAAATTGCTGCGAAAGCCATACCCGCACAAGAATTAGCTGAAGTAAGACCGATGAGCAGAAAATCAGAAAGCGCTCTCTTAATGCAAGCGCAAAATCCATTTGAAGTACCGCTTGATGCAAAAACACAAACAGGTCCTGCGCAGCCTCAATGGGAATGGACTCAGGTACAATTAGAGTGGACTACGCCAGTTGCGCCCGATCAACAAGTTTATTTATTATTAATTTCACCACTGGTGCAATTGGTCTTGACGATAATACAAATTATTTTATTGATATCCCTAGGATTCCAGCTTTGGAATATGAGAACTAAAACCTTACACGTTAATTTAAATATAGGCCGAAGTCAGGCTTTATTTTTCCCGTTACTGGCTACCCTGTTATTTGGCTTGATGCCACAAGCCAAGGCCAGTGAGATCCCCAATCAAGACTTATTAACTACCTTAAAAGAGCGGTTGTTAGCCCCTGAAGATTGTTTGCCACAGTGCGCCAGTATCAGTGCGGCCTTAGTTAATATTACCGGGGATGAGATTTATTTAAGTTTGCAAATCGATGCATCAGCACCTGTGGCTGTACCCATTCCAGGTCGCAGCCCCTATTGGCAAGCGCAAACTGTTTATGTAAATCAGCTCCCTGCACAAGCCTTATCATGGCAAGACGATACCTTAATGATCCAGCTTGAACAAGGGCATCATACCGTAATGGTATATGGCCATGTCCATGCTTTAGATAAACTCTCGTTTGATTTCCCTCTCAATCCACATTGGGTGGATGTCAGCGCGCCCCAATGGTTTGTTGAAGGCTTGATAATCAGCAATTAACGGCTAATACTTTGCATCTATTACGTAGAGAAAAAGACGGTAATAATGAAATAAATACGGCGATACAACCGTTTGTAAAAGTCATACGGAGTATGTCTTTAGGATTAACCGGTGAAGTGACCACGCGTGTTGAACGTATTTCACCCGTAGCGGGCGCTCTACAATTAACCATTCCATTACTTGCGCATGAATCGGTTACAACACAAGGAATAGTGGTACAAGAGAATCAAGCGCAATTTTTTTGCGCCTCACGAAAGAGAAGTCACTTGGCAATCGACTTTATCTAATTATAATGATTTAACCTTATTAGCCAGTGAAACCAATAGTTGGGTAGAGGAATGGCAGGTAGAAATTTCGCCCATTTGGCATCCGACGATCACCGGTATACCCGCACTTAATGAAACAAATTATAAAACTTGGCAATTGCAATGGCAGCCTTGGCCCTCGCAATCAGTACATATTCAATTAAATCGTCTACCTGCTTTAGTGGGACCCACATTAACCTTAGATCAAGTTAACCTTGTATCAAAAGCTGCGCAGCGTGGCAGTGAAGTCAATATGCAAGCGCTATTGCGTAGTACACTGGGTGGTCAACACACCGTGGTTATACCAGAAGATGCGCTAGTGCCCAGTGTGCGAGTTAATGGTGTTGCACAAGTGATACAAAATAATAATCAAATTAATTTTAATTATGGACCTGGAGATATTTGGATCGATCTGAGCTGGCACACTGCGCAAGCTGCAGGCTTATTAACACGGACACCCTTATTAGGTTGGAGCTTGCCTGCTTATAATATTAATTTGGGATTAGATATTCCTCATGATCGTTGGGTTTTGGCTGTTGGTGGTGCAGGTTATGGTCCAGCCTTGTTATACTGGGTTTGGGCCGT
Source organism: uncultured Gammaproteobacteria bacterium (assembly GCA_963798975.1). Lineage (GTDB taxonomy): Bacteria > Pseudomonadota > Gammaproteobacteria > JABCZS01 > JABCZS01 > JABCZS01. Next base: position 430 of record CAWCVU010000010.1, on the reverse strand, counting down.
TGGCGCCATTATTTTAGCGATTATTCTAGGTAAAATAGCAATCACGCCTTTTAAAATTTACCAATGGTTAATATTATTATTAGGTTTAAGTTTATTAACACCTTTATTAGGCATGTGGGTTGTTGTTGCCTTAGTGTTATTAAGTTTATACGACAAATACAGTTTACAAGTACCCAAAAAACCACACCGTTTAGTGCAAATTGTATTAAGTATATTATCACTGCTTGCTGCAGTGATTTTAATTTACGCTATTATTCAAGCACTACGTGATATGCCCAATATGCATATTATTGAGAGCGCCTTAACTGCCAATATTGCAGCAGATTATATCTGGCTACAAGATTTCACCATGAAATCCTGGCCCCGCGCCTGGGTGATTTCACTTCCACTATGGGTTTATTGCGGATTGATGTTATTGTGGTCTTTGTGG
>CAWCVU010000009.1:0-109297 GCA_963798975.1 uncultured Gammaproteobacteria bacterium | reverse complement strand
CCAGGCGGCTTGTTTAATTAAACGAATAGCCCGCTGAACCAAGCCTTCTGGATGGTAAGCTGCGCTGGCATCCGCGGATTTTTCATGATCTAACAAGGAAATAGAGCGATTGCCCTTATTCCAAGGGATTGAAGTTCTTTAACTTCTTGTGCCAGCTCGCTCAAAGGTATGCGGGAGATATTAGGCATACTAGGCACAGCGTGGCGCTCATGCGCATCTGTAATAAAAATAGGATAGAGAATATCCGATATAACCAATTGATTTCCTGAACAAGTTCACGCAGGAAGCGCTGTCCACGCACGCGGCGCAGGCGGGTTAAGGGAAAGGGGGCACGGTTTAATTGCAGCATTATTTACTCTACTAGGTATTCGTTAAAATCCTCGGTATAATACCAGTTTAGCTGTAAAAAATCGAGGTCTTAAGCTATGTTACTCAGTGAAAATCCCATAAACGTCATCAAACCGATTGCAGTACAAGTCGGCATCAGTGACCATTGGCGGCGGCGCGCCTGTGGTGGTGCAATCGATGGCGGATACCGATACTGCAAATGTTGAAGCAACCGTTCAACAAGTATTTGATTTCCATCAAGCCGGATCAGAAATAGTCCGCATTACGGTGAATAACGAAGCCGCAGCAATAGCCGTGCCGTAATTCGTGAAGGCTTAAATGAACGCGGGTGTTATGTGCCATTAATTGGTGATTTTCATTATAATGGTCATCGTTTACTTAATGATTTTCCAGAATGCGCGCAAGTACTCGATAAATACCGCATTAATCCTGGTAATGTCGGTTATGGACAAAAACGCGATTTACAATTTGCCAGTATGATAGAGGTTGCTATCAAACATAATAAACCCGTTCGCATTGGTGTGAATTGGGGCAGCTTAAATCAAGATTTGCTCGCAAATGTTACTGGACGATAATGCGAAACTTGCGCGTCCTAAACCTCTTAGGTGCAATTACGCGCGAAGCATTAATCACTTCTGCATTAAGTAGTGCAGAGTATGCACAAGAATTAGGTATGGCCGCAAAATAAAATTATTATTGCATGTAAAGTGAGCACGGTACAAGATTTAATATCTTTGTATCAAGAATTAGCCAAACGTTGTAATTATGCGCTGCATTTAGGTTTAACAGAAGCCGGAATGGGTTTAAAAGGAATTGTGCGCAGCAACTGCCGGTTTAAGTATTTTATTACAACAAGGTATTGGTGATACCATCAGGGCATCATTGACACCTGAGCCTGGTGCATCCCGTACACAAAGAAGTTATTGTGTGTCAGGAAATTTTGCAATCCATAGGCTTGCGTGCATTTACGCCTAGTGTCACGGCATGTCCTGGTTGTGGTCGCACAACTAGCGCATATTTTCGTGAACTTACGCAACAAATCCAAGATTTTATTCGTATCGAAATGCCGTTATGGCGTAATCCAATATCCTGGCGTTGAAAATATGAAAGTCGCTGTGATGGGTTGTATTGTGAATGGTCCAGGCGAAAGTAAACATGCGGATATTGGTATTAGTTTACCGGGTTCCGGCGAATCGCCGATCGCTCCCGTATTTATTCGAGGCGAAAAAGCGTATACATTACGCGGGGATAATATCGCCGATGAATTTAGAGACATTATTGTTAAATTTGTTGCAAAATCTTATGGAGAGTACAGTATGTCAAACACAGAAAATAGTATTAGCCAGTAATAATCACGGCAAGCTACATGAATTTTCAGCGCAAATGCTTGAGGATTTTAATTATGAAATTCTCACCCAAACTGAATTGGGTGTAGAAACGGTGCCGGAAAATGCGATGACTTTTGTAGAAAATGCATTACTTAAAGCACGACATGCTTGCGAAGCCACAGGATTAGCGGCTATTTCCGATGATTCAGGATTAGTGGTGCCGCATTTAAATGGCGAACCTGGTGTTCATTCTGCGCGTTTTGCGGGTGAGCATGGTAATGATAAAAAGAATATTGAATTATTATTGCATGAATTAATTGATGTGCCGAATGAAGAACGTGATGCTTATTTTGTATCCGTATGCGTATTTATGCGCGAATATAATGATCCAAGTCCGATTGTGACTCAAGGTATTTGGCATGGAAAAATTTTATTAGAACCGATTGGAACATATGGTTTTGGATATGATCCAGTGTTTTATGTGCCCACACATCATTGCAGCGCCGCGCAATTAGATTCAGATATTAAAAATCAAATTAGTCATCGTGGGTTGGCGATGCAACAACTACAACGTGCATTAAAGGAATACATAAAGCTCTGCGAAGAATTTTAGCTTGATAATTTTTTTAAAGGAAGGCGCAAAACTTTTGGCTCCCGTCGTTAACGGGTCCTGTCACACTGTATTGCCTTAAGTGCTCGATCGCGCGCGCTAAAAGCAACATCGCGTGCCACCCGTTTGGAAAGAGATTTTTTTGTTTTGCGTATGCTTTATTTTGAATTTTTTAAAGGAAGTCCGCAAAACTTTGGGCTTCCGTCTTAACGGGGCCTGTCACGCGATATTGCTTTAAGTGCTCGCAAGCTCCGCGCTTAAAGCAACATCGCGTGCCAGCCCGTTTGGAGAGAGATGTTTTTGTTTTGCTTGCACTTTTACTCCGGATATTTTTTATTATGGTATTTATTTAGGACCTTTTATCTGTTTGGTTTTTTTAGGCTGAAGGCCTAATATTTTTCTAGCCCAGGGTTCGCACGTTTCAGTGCGTACCCTGGGTATATGTGAAAGGGGAATTCATGCGCTGAAAGCGCTTAACAAAATATTTGCATAAAAATGACAATTCCATTATCACTCTATATTCATTTTCCTTGGTGTACAAGTAAATGTCCTTATTGTGATTTTAATTCTTATGCGAAAAATAATGATCCTATACCTGAAAATAATTATATTGATGCCTTAAAAGACGATTTGAAAAATGATTTGAATAAAGTTCAAAATCGTAAATTGGTAAGCATTTTTATGGGTGGCGGAACGCCCAGTTTATTTCTCAGCGCGCACCTCAGCGACTTATTAGCCTATGTTAAACAACACATTCCATTTGAAAAAAATATTGAAATTACCCTAGAAGCCAATCCAGAATCTCTTGATTATCAAAAAATTATCAGCATATCGATCTGCAGGTGTTAATCGTATATCTATAGGCGTGCAAAGTTTTAATACCCAGCAATTAAAAAAATTCAGGCCGTGCACACAGCAGCGCACAAGCCACGGCCGCAATTATGGCCACTCAAAAAGCCGGTTTTAATAATTATAATATTGATTTAATGTATGGCCTACCCAAACAAACCGTCGATGAAGCTGTTATATGATTTACAAGAAGCCCTGCAATTTTCTCCACCACATTTATCTTGGTATCATTTAACGCTTGAGCCCAATACAGTTTTTTATCAAAATCCGCCCAAACATTTGCCGGGTGATGCACGTATTATTCGAAATTGAAAAAACAGGCAGAGATTTTTTGAATAGCAAAAATTTAGCGCGTTATGAAATTTCAGCTTATGCAAGCGATCGTTTTTATTCTCGTCACAATTGCAATTATTGGGAATTTGGTGATTACCTAGGTATAGGTGCTGGTGCACACAGCAAGATTACTGATTTCACTACAGGTACAGTAGAGCGCGCTTGGAAACAACGTACCCCAATTAAATATTTAAGTAAAGAAAATCGATCTTGATAGGCGGTCGTAAAAATACTTACAGAACATGATTTGAAATTAGAATTTCTAATGAATGCGCTGCGTTTAACCAATGGCGTTCCCAAAGATTTATTTCAACAACGCACAGGTTTAGCGATGAATAGTCTTATGGATGCTATTCATCAATTACAAGCAGAAGATTTATTGATTAATAACCCCGATCGATTACAATTAACTCAGCGCGGACTCTGTTTTTAGACGAAGTCCTAGCTCCGATCTATTTAAGACCTTTATAAGGATTAATATGTTACAACCCGCACAAGCCAGCTTTGCCGCAGGCTGTTTTTGGGGCATAGAAGAAACATTTAGCGAGATACCCGGTGTTTTAGAGACCCGCGTAGGCTATATGGGCGGACATACCCAAAACCCAAGCTATCAAGAAGTATGTACCGATAAAACCGGTCACGCAGAAGTTGTGCATCTTCTTTATGATCCCAAACAAATCAGCTATGAAAAATTATTAGATGTCTTCTGGCACATCCACAACCCAACCCTATTAAACCGCCAAGGCCCAGACATAGGTTCACAATACCGCTCAATCATTTTTTATTACGACCAAACCCAAAAACAAATCGCAGAACAAAGTAAACAAAACCTAGAACTAGCAAAAAAATACCCAAAACCCATAGTCACAGAAATCATAGCCGCAACTACATTTTTTCCCGCAGAAGAATACCACCAAAAATATCTAAAAAAACAAGGTCTATCAAGTTGTCACATAAATTTTGAATAAAAATCTTCAATAGTATCCAACTGAACACTTTCCAAACGGGTGGCCGGAGGCAGTTTTTATGCGCGCAGCCTGCGAGCACATAAAAGCTGCCGCAGGACAGGCCCCGTTTGGATGGATCTACATACTTGGCGATCTACAGAATAAACGTCCCCGCTGATAACTAATCTTCCCCTGACAAATCGTAAACTGCACCAAGCCCTGCAAAGGCGCATCCCAAAAGGTGTATTACGTCCAGCACTAGACCAAGTATCTGCATTCACAGTCCACACTGTTTTGGGATCAAAAATCGTAATATCCGCCACTTCACCGACTTTTAATATTCCCGCATCGATTTAAAAATTTGCGCAGGTCCATCGGTAATAAAATGTAACCCTTCATAAGCGATAAATTTATTTTTCTCTAAGGCCTAAGACCAAGGGTAATAAACTCTTCAAGACCAGACATCCCGGTTTTACTTTGTGCAAACGGCACTGCTTTTTCCCATCTAAACTGCGCGGTTCATGATCAGAGCAAATCGCTTGAATTACGCCTTCATGTAAACCATCCAGCAATGCTTGTTGATCTGCTGCAGTGCGTAACGGCGGATTTAAATGATAATGATCTCGTCAAAATTAAATAAGTCATTATCCGTAAAATATAAAAATAATGCGCTGCAACATCACAGCTCACCGCTTGACCTTGTTGCTGCGCGGCTTGTATCAACATCACACTCATCTCACAGCTAATGCGGTTAATACAAACGCACGCCGGTTTCTTGTTGTAATAATAAGGCTTGGGCAAGGTCAGCAATGGTTTCTGCCGTTTTAGGAATGCCGGGTAAACCTAAACGCGCGTTTAAGGCGCCGTCATGAATAACACCATGAGCGGCTAAACTGGGTTCTTGTGCATCTAAAAAAACTGTTAAATCATTAGAGGCCGCATAAGTAAAAACCGATCTTAAAATTGCAATTGATTTAAATGCATGCCGCGCATTGGCTATGCCTATACAGCCGGCTTGTTTTAATAAAGCCATTGAGAGAGTTGTTCACCATTTAAATTAAATGTTGCAGCGCCTTGGGGTAAGACGTGTACCAATCCAGCATCTAGCGCACGTTTTTTAATAAAATAAGTCACGGCGGCATTGTCAGTAATCGGGTCGCCATCGGGCGGACAGGATAAGGTGGTAATGCCGCCTTTGGCTGCCGCATAAGTTTCTGATTTGATATTGCCTGCATAACGAGCCCCTGGTTCACCAAAACGTGCGTTAAGATCGATTAATCCTGGACAAGCCACAGCATTTTTTGCATTAATCGTAATGTCTGCGCTAAAGCCATCCGGTGCTTGTTCAAAGCCAGCAATTTTACCCTTCGCAATATAAATATCTTGTTGCACATCCAGTTGGCGCTTGGCAGATGACTCTGGCATTTTCAATTTTAATTCGCATCAATTGACCTCTTTATAGATTGGGATGAATAAGCAAAGACATCACGGCCATACAGCACCGCAATGCCAAAGGTGACTTGTTGTAAAATAACGGATTGTGAACTGTTGACAATTTGACTGTCGATTTCAATATCACGATTAATTGGACCAGGATGCATGACGATGGCATCTGGTTTTGCATAAGCTAAATTTTCGGGTGTTAAACGATAGGTTGAAAAATAATCATTTTTCGGTAAACAATTCGAATGCATGCGTTCTTGCTGCAAACGTAATACCATTACGATATCAACCTCTTGAAGCCCAGTTTTTAAATCTTGAAATACTTTTACCCCTAAACTATCGACTTCACTAGGCAGTAAAGTGTTGGGTGCTATCACGCGAGATCTCAGGTACACCTAAAATAACGCAGGGTCTTGAATTTCAGATCGCGCGACCCGCGAATGTAAAATATCACCAATAATCGCGATACTTAAATGCTTAAAATCACCCTTGTGTTTTTTAATGGTGAGCATATCCAGTAGTGCTTGGGTCGGATGCGCATGGGCACCATCGCCGGCATTAATCACATGGCCAGTCTTACCGAAGGTATTGGCTATAAAATGGGTCGCACCACTTTGTTGATGGCGAACCACAAAAATATCACATTGCATGGCTTGCAGGGTATGTAAAGTATCTTGTAGCGCTTCACCCTTTTGGGTCGAAGAGGTTTGAATATTTAAATTAAGCACATGTGCGCCTAGCTTTTTAGCGGCCAACTCAAAGGTACTGCGGGTTCGGGTGCTGGGCTCAAAAAATAGATTAGCCACTGTTTTGCCAGCCAAATAAGCTTTGGGCGCATCAATAATCTGGCCTTGGGGGGTTAAAAATTGCTCAGCCAGGCTTAAAATATGATTTAGGCCTTTGGCATCTAAATGTTCTAAAGTCAGTAGGTTTTGCATCCATTTATTATACCATAGCCTGGGGCAAAACAAATTGACACGCCTATATATCGATGATATTGTTAGAAGATGAGATTTAATTACCACATTCATTCTTTTATCCCACAGCGCGACTGTTCTGCCTGCATTTGTAGTCGCTGTTGCTAGCATTCGCTAGTAACAGCTGCATTATCTAAAAAAACTTTTTAAAAAATCGCTCACTTAATATGGTTTCATATGGTTATCTCTCCATTATTTTTAATGCTGGCCCGAGAAGTCGCTCAAAAAGCATGTCAGCTTGCTAATCTGTCTGACAACGGGGCATACCCCGTTATCTATAAAAACGCCCAAGGACTATACCAAAAAGATTTAGAAAACCTGGAACATTTATGGGCGTCTAATAAAGTAGGTGGTTATGAAAATTATACTGCCCTAGAGCTCCTAGACCCCTATGTGATTAATACACAAATTTTAGAAACATTTCCTTCAAACATTAAAGACGCAATATTAGCCCTAAGACGAAGTAAAAAGACTGCACGCGAGCAAATTGCCGCACAAATAAAAGAGTATGAAGAAGCGCTGGATACTATTTTTGAAGACATCAAAAAAAATAAACTTGAAAATGAAACCATTGAAGCATTTTTAAAAAAATCAATTGCTGAACAAAATATAATTAATTACATACAAAAGTGTTTTGCTGCATCTTTAATAAAACCTGCCAGCAAGCATCATGAAAATAAATTACCCAAAATTGATAAATATGAAACAGCTGCCAATATTTATTTTGGTGTTTACGCCAGCGCATACACGACAGTCATGTTTACAGACAAAATATTGCTAGCGCGATTTGGTGATATTTTCTTTCTAACACAACCCGTGGGCGTGGCGATAGTTAGCGTCGCTATAGTCAATATTATTTTAGATCAATATTTATTTGATCAATTAGAAAAATTATTAAACTATCTAGGTGTTTTAGAATATTTTAACAAGAAAACACTGACTTTAGAAGACAGAGAAAATATTAAATTCTTCATGTTTGCAGTTGTGGCACTGACCACGGGCTTGATGGGGTATTATCTTATCCCTGCAGCTTTACTGCTATTTACAACAGGTTATTTCGTTAATTCCATGCTGCAAATGAATCAATTGGCAGATACCATCAATAAGTTTTTTTTCACTAAAGATAAGCAGGGCGTAAATCGGTTTCTTTTAGGCTATACGCGTTTTGAGTATATGGATAGAAATGGGCAACTAAAGATGGCTGAATTCACATCCACTCAGTGGGGAATTTTATGCTCTGGCATTGTATTGAGTTGTTTTTATGCTGTAACGATGGCGGCCTTAGTTGCAAAATGGATTTATCCATTATCAGAAGGCCTTGCAACAGGCATGGCTATATTTGGCTTGACCTCAAACCCTTTAGGTATACTTTTTTGTGTGACCCTAATTCCCTACGCCATTATTTATGGCTTATTATTAGCAAAAAGATGGGCGGAATTGATTCAATTAGATGTCGTATTGAAGAAGAATTATAATGGCAATGGTATATTTTCCAGTGTTGCTTTGTCTATTTTTTTTGGAAACGTTATAAACGGCATTAGTCATTATTGGGTTAATGTGGGTGAAAAATTTAAAAAATTTGGTAATGATTTTATGCTGATGTTCAATGACAATCAAAGCACGAGCGATCAAGCCACTACAGATGTGCTGTATGCTCTAGGTGCTTTTGTGTTGGGTGTTATTGAGCTATTATTGAAATTCATTCGCGTTGTGATCAGCATGCTACTTTTATATGGCATATATTATATGCTCAATGATGTATACGCAGCGATAAGTGAGATTATAAATCCCAAAGCTGCGCAAGCCTTATTGTGGGTAAATTTTTCTGCACAAATACCTTTTTCCACAAAAAGTATGGCCAGGGAAATGTTGCCGGATGAAAAAGCAGATACCATGCACTTGAGCGCATGGGCACAATTACGCGTAATATTTTATGGCGCAATGAATGCCATGCGCAGTGCACTTGTGCCCAATGGTGGCGAACTTGCAACAAAACCTGAAGAAAACTTACTCAATGCCAGCTCCGCAGGCACGTCTTATGCCTTAGGCGGCAGCCTAGCTGCACAAAATTACAATAAAGCAGTAGGTGAAGAAAGGCAAAAAACTAAGCCGCAAATGACTACAAGTACTTTAGTGCTTTACGGACAAAAACAGCGTGAAGCAAAAAGCCAAAACGGCACAGTAACGCTCAAAGCATACTTTGCGCCCCAACTCAAAGTATAGGATTTAGCATCGTCATGCTCTTTGTTTAAAACGTTTTTTTGATCGCATATCCGCTATAAAGAGAGTCAATGAACGAGTTGACGGCAACACAGGGCTTAAGGTAGTATTCAAAATACATGGATTGTTGACAAAATGCACACAAAAGGCTACATTAAGAAATGACCATATTTGATTGGAATGAAGAGAAAAATCAATGGCTTAAGGCTGCTAGGGGCCTAGGGTTTGAAGAAGTATTATATGCTATTGAAACGGGTAGATTATTAGATGTTGTCAAGCATCCTAACGCCAAGCAGTATGCCGAACAATATATTTTTTATGTTGAGATAAGATCGTATGTCTATGCAGTTCCTTTTGTGGAAGATGAAAATAAGGTTTTTCTTAAAACAATATATTGGGGGAGCAATGAAAGATATAAAATTAGATCATGAAGAAACAGAATTACTCAAATCTTTAGAAGCAGATGAGTGGAAAAGTGTTCCTAATGTAGAGCAGGAAAAGAAACGTTATCAAAACATTGCTAGGCAAACACTTAATAAAAACAAACGTGTTAATTTGCGGATGACAGAAAAAGATTTTGATTCAGCACAAGTTCAAGCAATAGAAGCAGGTATTCCTTATCAAACTTTTTTGGCCAGTATTGTGCATAGGTATTTGACTGGACAGCTGATTGAAAAAGAACGGTCACGTTAAGCCATGTTACGCTTACCCAATGGTGAATCTGCAGGAATGATGGATTCCATCGTATTGCTCATGTTATGGGCAGAACATTTAAGTGTTCACTTGCGTGCGGGTATGGGTAAGCCTACTTTTCCTATTAATTCACAGGTTGTCAATTTTGCCTCAAACTATTGGCAAGATTTAGCCGATAAAAGTCAAGCGATCGCACCCTTATTAACAGCCCAAGCTACACCTGAAGTTCATCAAGGGATTATCGATGCGCATTTAGCAATTGATTACGGTAACCCTTATGGCGATAACCTTGCGCGGGAGAAAATGGCGCAGGCTTTATCACGTTGGTATGAGTGTGAAATAAATACCCAGGATATTTTATTTACCACCGGTGGTTTGGGTGGCTTATATTGTGTGTTTGAATATTTGCGACGCAAGTATTTACACAGTAGAATCTTAACACCCTTGCCCTATTACCCTTTTTATAGTTTGGGTAATCATTTATTCCCTATTGATGTGATGAAGGAGAAAGGTTATCGCTTAACGGCAAGCGCTGTGACTCAGAGTATTATTGCTGCACACAAGGATGAAAAATTTACACAAGAAGCGATTCATGCGCTTGTGTTATGTTACCCAAATAATCCACTGGGTACAGTGTTACGTAAAGACGAATGGCAAGACATAGCCAAAGCATTAGAAGCTTTACCCCATGCATTAATTATTTTAGATGAAGCCTATGCAGAATTAGATTATACGCAAGAGGGTATTTCACTTTATTCAGTCGCACCACAATTACGTGATCGCATCGTATTAATGCGATCAGGTACCAAAGGTTTATCTGCTGCCGGTGAGCGATTGGCGGTATTGGTTTGTAAAAATACCGAAGTGATGGCCAGATTATTAGAAATTAATTCAACGATTAGTTTGCATCCACCACGCCATTTACAAATGGCCTTTGCACAAGCCATGGATGCATGGACGCCTAATGATAAACAACAATTAAAATTATTTTACCAACCACAAGTCGAATATGCACAAAAACGTTTGCGTGCCATGCAAGTACACCTGCCTGATCCTGATTATAAAATAGAAGGCTCATTTTATGTTATGGCTAATCTAAAAGCATTATTAGGCGGTCCAATGCCTGAAGCTGCAAAAAGCGTATTTTCTCATCCCAATGATAAAATCATGACTGATGAAGATTTAGTGTATGCTTTATTATTTGAAGACAAAATCATGCTGGCCCCAGGTTCTTATTTTGGCTTAGATCCAACACAAGGCTATGTGCGCATTACCTGTAGTTTAGGTGAGCGTGGTTTAGGAGAAATTTTTGATAAAATCGAGCGTAGGCTTTCTTAACGCAATACTTCATCTGTAAATGCATCGCGGATTTCAGAGGCTTTAGCCGCGCTACGCGTGTCGCCCTCTATAATTAAATCAATGCCTTTAGGAAATTGATTTTTAATTTCTTGTATATTTGTAGCAACACTTTGAAAAGAAATATTTGCACTGGTAGAAACCAGAGGCGAATTGAGCAATTCTGATAATTGTGCAATCAAGGGATAAGTGACGATGCGTATAGCGATAGTGGTAAAATCGCCGGTAATTAATGGGGATATATTATTTGCTGCAGGGACTAACCAAGTAATCCCAGGATGAGAACGTATTTTTTCATCAATAGACTCAGGCAGCGGCCGAATGTATTCATGAAATCGCTCTAATGAATCCGCAACTAAAATTAAACCTTTATGCGCGCTACGTTTTTTTAAGGCGATTATTTTTTTAACCGCCTCTAAATCATGCGGATCGCAATGTAGGCCATACACAGTATCGGTCGGCATGGCAATAATGCCCCCGCTGCGTAAAATAATAAGCGCTTTGGTTATGGCGTCGGCATGCATGGGCTGGCCACACCTACAATTTTTTCATAATCTTTGGCAATATGTTCCGCAGACAAGGGTGGCGTGAAATACGCTTGAATAGCGCCCCTGCGATTAATTAAAGCAATGCTGCCACTGTGGTCGACTAAATATTCATTATTATCTAAATAAACTTTTTCAAAGACCACACCTAATTGGCGAGAAAAATTGGTTAACTGGGTATTATTACCCGTCACGCCAATAAAATCTTTATTAAAATGTTCAACGTATAGTTTTAATTTTTCAGGTGTATCACGCTCGGGATCTACAGATACAAAAACCACATTGGGAGTAGGGATCCCAGCTTGTTTATGAATGAGCTCAACGGCCTGATTTAACATGCTTAAGGTCACAGGACAAATATCAGGACAAGTGGTAAAGCCAAAAAAAACTAAAGACCAATGATCTAAAAAACTTTGATCAGTAAATGGCTGACCATTCATATCTTCTAAGGCAAATGTGACTAAAGGCTTAGGTTTGTCAAGCATCACGCCATGAATTTCAGGTGCTTGCACTTCTTCTTTTCTAAAAATATACAAGCTGGCAAAAATCATGACCACGATCAAACCCAAAACAAAATACACTTTTTTATTCATGCGCTACTCCCTAAGGTAAAATGGTCAATTAATAATAAGGCAAATAATAAACATAAGTATATATTAGAAAAATGAAAAGTCTTAATTGCGCTCAACGGTTTTGGGCGATATTTAAGTAATAGTGCATAAATAATAAAAATAAAATCTAAAATGCAAATCCCCGCTAAATAAATAAACCCAGACATACCCACTAAATAAGGCAATAAGGTAATCGGCAATAATAAAATCGTATAAAGCAAAATACATAATTTGGTAAATTCAATACCATGGGTGACCGGCAACATCGGAATTTGCGCTTTAGCATAATCATCTCTTCTGTGAATAGCGAGCGACCAAAAATGTGGCGGCGTCCAGATAAAAATAATCAATACTAATAATAAAGCATTAGCATTGATTTGTGCCGTCACCGCGCTCCAACCCAATAAAGGCGGCATGGCGCCTGCTAAACCACCAATCACAATATTTTGCGGCGTTAAACGCTTTAATATGACCGTATAAAAAAATGCATAACCAATTAAACTCAATAACGATAAAATCGCAGTCAATGGATTTACATAAAATGTTAAAATCAGCATAGAGGCCAGCCCTAAACAAAATGCAAAAATGATTGCATTAGTTTGGGTAATCCGTGCTTGCGGCAAGGGCCGATTCACCGTGCGCTGCATGATTTTATCTTTTTTCTGATCAACCACATGATTAAGCACCGCGGCACAAGCGGCTGCCAATCCAATACCCGTTAAACCAAAAAATAAAATAGAAAGAGGAATAAGGCCAGGCGTAGCCAATTGCATACCGACTAAAGCGGTGATCAGCATTAATAATACCACTTTGGGTTTAGTCAGTTGCAGGTAATCACGCCAAGTATTCATGCCGCGCGAGCCCTTAATAAATAATAAGTCAAGCTGACCATACATAATAGTAAAATAGCGGCAACGCCGTTATGTAGTACCGCCGCCCACAAAGGCACATGCGCAATAATATTAATAATGCCCAATGAAAGTTGCACGCCCAATAAATAAGCCTATGATTAATTGTTTAAGTGCAGGAAATTTATACAAACAATATAAACCAAAAATGAACAAATAAGTGGCAGTTATCAGCGCACCCAAACGGTGCATAAAATGATCGTCACTCGGGCCGGATGATTTAAAACCCACCTTCAAAATTACGATCAACAGGAATAAAATACTAAACGCCTGCCAATCAAGTGTGGGCCACCACTGTGCACCACAGGTTGGAAAATCCGGACAAGCAAAGGCGGCATAATTAATAACCCAGCCTCCCAAAGCAATTTGCAACACAACAATAATCAGTCCAATAAGACTGGCTATCTTAGCGCCATTTAGAGTGGGTGCTCGCAGGACAGGAAGATTTTGAATCCGCAAATGTGCAAGCCAATAGAGAGCGTCGCCATACCACCCAATAAATGCAGCATGACTATAGTAGGATGCAATAATTTAGTAACCGTCCACATGCCAAGCAAAGCTTGAAAGGTAATTAAATAAATATAATAAAGCGCGCAATTGATAAAATGGAATATTTTTTTAGCTGTCATCCCCGCGCAGGCGGGGATTCGTATGACGGAGCATTATCGAAAGCCACCGGAATATGGATATCCCCTGTGCGAGGATGACGGCTGCGTAGGAGTAGATTAACGCCAATACAGTTAGAGCAAAACAAACAACCCCAAACTCCCCGCAATATAACGATGAACCATCTCAATCCAAGCTTTATCCTTCTCAACGGTATGCTCGGGAACGATCATTGAGCCATAACACCCCGGCCAATCGGGACAACCCAAACCCGCATCACTCAAACGTGTATAAGCGCCAACCATCACCACAACTAGTGTTAATAAAGTTAGAAAAAAAGTAAACCGACTATAGCGTTGAATCAAATTAACCACTTTGCGAGACCTTCAATAAATGTCGTAAATCCTGCAACAAATCTGCACCTTGAGCATCCAAGGCATATTTCAAAATAAGGTAACCATCCGGGTCCATAATAAACACCCCAGTATCCACCGACTCAGCACTATGCAATTCAAACCAAGAAACTTCTTTAAAGTTCTCTAAAAGTTTCTTATCAACCTCATGAGTAAAAGTCACCAAAACACTAGCAACCCGATCAAAATCCTTCCCAGTAGCCTCATGCACACTGACAATCTTAGCCAACTCCAATTTACAAGCCGCATCCAAACAATCAGGCCGAACCAAAACAATACGCCAAACCCGAGGCTCAGCAGCAAAATTCAAAGGTAAACTTTGCACCGGAGTCAACAATTCCCCATGCGTCTTACTTTCTAAAGGCCAATAAGCCCGACTAACATACAAACCAACCGCCAAAACCAGCGGCAAAACAAATACCAAAACAACAGCCCAAAAAGTAAAGCCTCCCAAACCAGACTTACGAGATCCCCCAACAGATCGCTTTCCAAACGGGTGGCCGGAGGCTTTTTTTCCGCGCGCAGCCTGCGAGCACGTAAAAAAACCGCAGGACAGGCCCCGTTTGGACGAATCTAAATATAACCCACTCTTATAATCCATCATTACGCTTAAAATTTAAAAATAAAAACAAAACCAACAAAGTCCCAGCAAGCAAAAACCATTGTACCGCATACCCCAAATGCTTACTAGGCGGCAAAGTCTTAACCTCCCAGTCCCTAACAAACCCCAATGCAGAAACAGGATCAAGCAATAAAACAAACGAATAAAAGCTATGATCAAACTCAAAACCCAGCGCCCCAAAATCCATACGCTGAATCTTAAGCTGACCACCAGAAGTTCTAGAAATATTCTCACCTAAAATAAACCGATCCCTCACTAGGATAATAAATAAGCCCAAGCAAAGAAAACGTTTCCGAACTATGTTCTCTAAAATCAGGAACATTATCCAAAGCAACCCAACCACGATTCACCCACATCCAAGGCAAATCCCCAGAAATCTCAAACGGCGTCAAAACATGATATCCAGGACGTCCCTCATGCATCTGATGTTCCAACAAAACCGAGAACTCCATCAAGAACTTTCCAAGAACTTTAACCTTGGTATATTCCAAAGGAGCAGAAGCCAAGGAATAGAAATCAACAGCCTCACCCATATTAGAGAGTGCCAAAGCATCAATCATATCCTGCTTCTCCTCCATCCGCCCCAATTGCCAAAACCCCAAACTCAATAAAAAAGGAAACAAGACCAAAAAAGCCAAGGTAGGTAGTAATTTAGGTTTAAAACTGTAATGAAGATAAAACATAGTGCATATTCTACCACTAGAAAAGCCTCAATGAGATTCAAAGATTATTAATCTTATCTTCATGTTTATTCTAAATAAACTAACTAAAATGACCGATATAACATAAAAGACCACTAAAGATCATAAGCCTGATAGTCTTAACATAATCTTAAGGTTACTTCTGTATACTAAAACGAAAAGAGTAAAAAAGGCGAGCAGTCATATGAATCCCCCAAGCCCCAAAAAAGGGGACAGTAGAGAAAGCAGCCGACCTTCAACACCTGTTGGAGGGGCGCCGCTATTGCAAAGAAACATTGCAGATTGGAAACGTATTTTACAAAACCTGACAGAACCCTATAAAACAACTATACAAAATCATTATGAAAAATTAATAAGTCTTTCAAAAGCGATTGAACAAAACAGCGGCGATATTCTTCAAGAAGAAGAACAGATCCTTGATTTAGAGGAAAAGTTAAAGAGCAATCAACAACGAATTAACAATTTAGAACAAAAATTAAATATTTGGCAAAGAGAACTTAATTCACTTCCAGATGGAGAGTATAAGAATGCGTTATCCAAACATATAGAAAAAATACAAGAATGTAAAAAAGCCATAGAAGAAAATAGTATAGATATTTCAACTGCCGCTGCCTTGCCAAGAGAGTTCCTCCCAGTACTAACTGAATTGAATACAAAAGATGCGATCCTAACAAAAAACCTAGCTGACATTAAAGAATTAGATAGAAAAGCAACCTTTTGGACTAACCAGCTTGATAATTTGTCTGGCAATGCACAGGGAAGTATTAAAAAACACTTAGCTGCAGTATCAGAGTTGAAAAAATATTTAGAAGAGAATAGCATTCAAAATATAAACGCATCAGACGCTGAAAGTTTAGAAGTCATTAATAGCTCCTCCTCAATACAGAGGCAATCTTTTTATGATAATGACAAAACGTTATTAGAAAATATCAATAAAATTGCAGAGTTAAAAGCAATACTTCCCCATTGGGAAAAACAACGTAAAAATTTGCCAGATGAAGAGTATAAAAAATCTATTGATCAGCATATAGCTAAAATAAATGGACTTATAACAAACATTCAAGATCATATTAATGCGCCCCAAGATTCAGAAAACATACAGCAGTTAGAGTTGGCTTTAAAAAGAAATAGTGAAGACATCCAATCATTAAATTCACTAATGAATTTTTGGGGTGGATTACTATTAGATCTAAATGAATTCGCTCCCAATAAAGCCAACATTGAAAAGCACATAAAACGGATAGCAAAAGCTATAAAAAATATTAAAAATAATAGTCAAGAGATTTTAATTAAAAGTACTAGAGATAATGCAACAGTAGAGTCATGGCAGAATGATTATAACACTGCACAAAATGCAACCAAGGAATTGAGAAAAAACGACGCAGCATTAATGTGTACAGTCACTACTTTAAAGGTAGATACACTCATCAGTACCGGAAGTGCTCGAGCAGCAACGGGTGAAGAAGAAGAGCAAGAACGAAGATCAAGTTCTGCCCCTAGTAGTCCGACCTTACGAAGATCATCCAGTACTTCATCATTTTCTGGTCTAAGCCCCCCAAGTCCCAGTCCGAAATTAAAAGCTCAATCAGCCAGGGGCGCGCAACAATATCCAGGAAAGGATACTCACGGTAAATTGACGGACTTAAAGCCTGAATTTGCACGCAGTAAAGGATTGAAAATATTTTTTAATGGGCAACCTGTCCCTCGTGATGCGCTAGAAAACTTAAAGGAAAACGATTTTCTTGAAAGTTCTTTAGGCGATTTTCAGAACAAAGATTTTCTTCAATATTATGATACCATCATGTGGAGTGCTGCCATACCCTACATGCTGGCTTCCTTAACTGACGAGATTAAGGAAGGTCATGAATCTGAGCTGATGCAGCCCAAAGATATAAACTTTAATTTTGTAGAAATTGACAATGAAGTTTACAGCATTTGTGAAGCTGCAAATTATAAATATATCGAAGATAAAGTTTTACCCGGAAAAACATTTATAGTTTATAAATTTATTAATAAAGAACCAAAACACTTTGAATGGGTTGGAATACATGCCACAAACTCCCTCCTTGATAGATTGATCAATGCAGGAGAAGGCAGTCAAACAGTATCGGATGAAGATATTGAAAAAGCAAAAGCGGAAGAAGCATTTGGCGGGGCTGTGGGTTTATTAAAAGCTTCGGCAGAACCCGGTGGACTACCTGAAGAAATTTGCAAACAAATTATTAAAGGCGCTACAACACATGCTGCTCCTCAAGATCTAAGATTCTTGGCTCATGTTGCAAGAGAAGTTGTAGAAACGCAAAGTCCGGCTACGCCTACCTTGGTAAGTGAAAAAATTACTGAATATTTTAAAATCATATCAGAAGTACATGAAAAATATAATGATGTTTTCACTGGCTTGATGGCATTGTGTCTTTTTGCAACGGGTGTATTGTTTATTACTTCTGGCATCGGTGCATTTTTTGGTCTTGAGTTTATAGGCATAGCCGCAGAATTGGCCTTGCCCATGATCTTCGGAGGCAGTGTCTCAACAGGAGTCTCTTATCTTCTGTATGATCATAAACAATATTCTGAAGCTTCTTTTGAGGAAGAAGCAAAACAAGACAAGCAACATCGATTGACCGCGGCATGGAATAGGAAAATTACTCCTCCAGATGAGACGGTGAATCCGCAAATCGGTGCGGCACCTGTCAGCACTTCAGATACTAGTTCTAGTTCTAGTGACTTGAAAAAAAATTAAATATAAGAATCAATACTACGCTGCAAAGCATACATAAAGCTATCCGGACTGGCACCACCTGTCCCTGCTAATTCTAAAGCCGTACCATGATCAACTGAGGTGCGTAAAAACGGCAAGCCTAAAGTGATATTGGCTGTTTTGCCAAAGCTTGCGTATTTGATAACGGGTAGACCTTGATCATGATACATGCATAAAAATGCATCGGCTTTGTGTAAATTATTTTTTGAGAACATCGTATCGGCAGATAAAGGGCCTTCGAGGATATAGCCTTTTGTGCGTAAGTGTTCGAGTGCGGGAATGATGATATCTATTTCTTCATGGCCTAAATGGCCGCCTTCGCCGGCGTGCGGGTTTAGGCCGGATACAAAAATATGGGGATTTTGGATGTGGAAATATTTTTTTAAACCCTCAGAGAGTATGGGAATAATGGTTTGAATTTTATCAGAAGTAATCGCAGCACTTACGTTTTTTAAAGGTAAATGCGTTGTGACTAAAGCTACGCGTAATTTATCGCTGGCTAATAACATGACGACTTGTTTGACTTGGCAAAGCTGAGCTAAAAATTCGGTGTGGCCGCTGAATTGAATGCCTGCTTCATTGATAATACCTTTATGGACTGGTCCAGTGACTAAGGCATTGAAGGTTTTATTTAAGCAGCCACTTGTGGCGATGGTTAAGGTTTTTAAAACATAAGGTGCATTTTCTGGATTTAATTGACCACATCGTGCTGGGCTTGGTAGTTTTTCTGGCAAAACAAATAAATGCCCAGGTTGGTGTGGACTATGTTTTTCTGTGAATTCATGTAAGGTTAGCGGTAAATTTAATATTTTTGCGCGCGCAGTAAGTAAATCAGGATCAGCGATAACCACTAATTGTGCTTTAAAAACATGTTGCGCTAATTGTACGACTAAATCAGGCCCGATGCCTGCGGGTTCACCCGGGGTGATAGCGATGGTGGGGAGCATTTAAGCCTTCACATCAACATGTGCGCCGTCGCGCAGCTGATTAATCCAGGCTTGCATGGCTTCTTGTAATTTCTGTTGGTATAAATATTCCCGTGCTTGCTCACGTTGTACGCCGGCGCTTTGTAGCATTTGTTGACGTTTTTCTAAAAGCTGAATGATGTGTAGACCGCTGGGATTACGTAGTGGTTCTGCAATTTCATTTATTTGCATTTTAGGTACGATCGATGAAATTAAACTGGGTAATTCCGCGCTGGTGCGCCAGCCTAAATCAGCTTGTTTTAATACATTCGTGCTGTCTGAATATTGCAGCGCAACTTGAGTAAAATCAGCAGATTTTTTTAATGAAGCGATAGCGGCATTGGCTTTGGTTTGTGCAATTTGCACTTGTTCAGAAGACGGATTACGGGGCAGGGCAATTAAAATATGACCCACGCGGTATTGCGTATGCGCCGTATCTTTAGCAGCCATTTCGCCGACGAGACGATTGATCTCATCATCACTGACCATAATATTATAACCCACACGTTGTTGCTGTACTTGATTAATCAACATGTCTTTGCGAATCTGTTCACGAAATTCGATGTAATCATAACCATCGGCCTCTAGCAACTGGCGAAAACCAGCCAAATCGGTATTATTATTTTTAGCAATGGAAATAAGGGCTTTATTTAAAGCGGCATCATCTACTTGCATGCCCATCATTTGTGCTTGTTGCAGGATTAAACGCTCTTCAACTAAACGATTGAGCACTTGTTCGGTTAAGGCTTTATCTTCTGGGGTGGCCACACCGACTGCGCGCAATTGTTTTTTTGCGCCGATAATACGTTCATTTAATTCACTTTGGGTGATAATATCATCATTGACAGTGGCTCTGATGCGATCTAGCGTTGAGCTCGCATAAAGTTGGGCGCTCATGAGCAATAACAATATAATGCTTATGGATTTATTGATCATGATCTCCCCTTAAAAATTACCGCCACTAAACTTGTCATTATAACCTGGAACCGTATCGACCAGCAAGCTTGCTGGACTAGATCCTATTCCTGCTAAGCCTTTGAAAATAAACTGAAAAAACACTTGTGAGTCATATTGGCGCTCGGTAATGACTTCATTACTGCCGATTAAATAACGCCGAGCGCCCGCTTGAACCCCCCAACAACAACTCTCATAAGCAAGACCGCCAAAGGCTTCAACCGTAAATTGATTTTGAATATCATAATACCAGCGACTTTGTACGCTCCAATTAGGATCAAGAGGCCATATGATACCGGTATCGGTTTGTAATAAGTTTGCTTCACTGGTTCCAGGTTCTGCACCGGTAATAATATTGCCTGATTCATCATAGTGAAAACCAAAATGTAAAATACCATCAGGGATGGGTTGGTAATGAAATAATAGTCGATACCTATCGGTATGCGCAGGGGTTGGATCTAAACGTAAGTCCATAGTGCTATACCACTCATAATTAAATTGACAACGCATATTACCTACAAAAGGTGAAGTCGCATTATCATTACCTAAATTTTCATAAGTATTACAATCTGGATCTAATGTTACATCACATAATAAGACTTCTCTGTCTTGAAAATAATAAATCTGACCAATGGTTGCTTCAAAACGTTCAATACCTGTTTCTTCATCATACACACGTGTCGTCACGGCCGCACTGATTTGATTGGCATCCGCGATGCGATCTAAACCATTAAAGCGATTGGTGCGAAAGAGTTGGTCCGTATTAAAATCATATAAACTGGTATCAAATAAGGGAATATCATTTTGATTAACAGAGGGTGTGTATAAATAAAAAAAACGGGGCTCTAGGGTTTGTAAATAATTTTTATTTAAAAAATCTGTGTCTCTATCAAAAATCAAACCGCCATCGAGATAAAATGTGGGCAGTGCGCGGGAAATTTGACTATTGTTTTCTTGCGCAGCATCAATCGTTGAGAGCGATAAATCATATTGCGTATAACGAAATTCAGCAGAGGGTAATAAATAACCATACGATCGACGCATCGGCATTTGCAGCAAAGGATTCAAATGGCTGCGCGAGCCGATGGTAGGTTCTTCATCATCAGGCGCTTGATTGTCGGTATGATCAAAATAAGTAAACTGCGCATTCATGGCCGGCGCGGTATTTAAAAATGTTTCATCCGGAATAATGTCTAATTCTAAATGCGGCAAAATTTGATAAGGTATTTCATACAAATCATTATCAAAAGGTTGCAGGATTTGGTAATTTTGGACCAAGGCGCTGGCCGAAAAAATTTGATCGACATAATTAATTTGAGCGCGTTGTAATAATTCACGTTGATCTCGATTATAAATATTAGTATCTAAATCAACAAAATAATTATCATCAGAGGCTTTGTTATAATCAAGCGCTGTATCCCAATGTTGTCCATACTCACCGGCATGGGTAAAGGCAATATTCCAGCGGTTATCATCCACTTGCGTGACGCCTGTTAATCGCGGATCATTGGGATCGGTATAAGTCGGATCGTTTTGTTGCTCGCTTTGAAAAGCGGCAAAGTTTTGGTCATGATTTAAATAGGTGCCGTATAATTGAGTTTCATGATAAGCATCCAAATAGCGCAATAAACCACCGTATTGTAAGCCGCGCTCGGTCAAATAACGCGGATAAAACGTGGCATCATAATTAGGCGCCAAATTAAAATAATACGGCGTGCCGACGATAAAGCCACTGTCGGTTTGACTACCAAATTCAGGCATTAAAAAACCACTTTTGCGTCTATCGTCTATTGGAAAGTTGAGATAGGGACTGTAAAAGATCGGTACATCGTGTACTTTTAATACGCTGTGATAAGCTTCGCCGCGTCCTGTTTCTTGATTTAAATGAACTTCACTGCCTTCTAATCGCCATACATTGCTATCAGGGCTACAGGTGGTGTAATCGGCGTGATATAATAAAGTAGGCGCATCTTCTAGATATTCTACACGTTGCGCGCTGCCGCGTGCATGTTGTGGATAATAGCGGTATTGGACTTCGTTTAAAGTGGTGAGTCCATCAGGAATGACTTGACCGTTTTGACTGAGTAAACGCAGTTCAGGTTGTTCAAGTAATACAGCGCCGGGTGAATCAATTACAGTGACTTCGCCGGCTTCATTGCGGTGAAGAAATAGTTCTTGTGAATACAGACGGCGATCTTTTTCGCTTAACATGACATGACCGGTGAAAACAGACACGCCACTTTGTTTTAAAAATATTTCATCGGCGTTGATTACAAGTTCATTTTCAGGAAAATCGGGGTCAAATGTCGGGGGTATATAGCTGCCCCTACAAACGCCTGTTATGGACGCATTGGGCGCGTAATCATAAAATAGGCCATCATCATAAGTAATGGCGGGTGGAATATCGTATGTGTTTTGTGCATACGCAGCTTGCGTAAGGCAAAATAAGGCTATATAACGGTGCATCATTGAGGTGAGTATAAGGTTAAGTATCCATGAATTCAACAACAAGTAGACAAGCTGCGTTACTCAATTGGTTAGAGGCGCAATTAAGTGCAACAGGCATTACTTTACTGCCCATGATGGGGGATGCCAGTTTTCGTTATTATCATCGTATTAAGGAGTTTACTGGACTGATTGCGGTGGATGCGGCGCCGGATTTAGCCAATGATAATCATGGCTTTATAACGGTTGCGCAGCTTTTAAAAGATATCAATCTGAATGTACCTAAGGTGTATGCCCATGATTTAGAGCGGGGTTTTCTATTGATTTCTGATTTAGGGCAAACCGTATATTTACAAGCTTTGGACACCAATAGCGCCGATGATTTATATGGCAGTGCACTAGATAGCTTGGCGCAATTGCAAACGGTGCAAGACTTAGATACATTCTCACCTTTTCATATTGAATCGATGCGTTTAGAGCTAGAAAATTTTCGTATTTGGTTTATTGAAAAATTTTTAAATTGTGAATTGGATCCTTTTTGGAAAAAAAGATTAAATCGCAGTTTTGAATTATTAATTCAATTCGCGATTAATCAGCCGCAAGTATTTATGCATCGCGATTATCATTCGCGTAATTTGATGGTTTGTGAAAATGGTCCTGGGATTATAGATTTTCAAGATGCAATGATAGGGCCACTGACTTACGATGCGGTTTCTTTATTACGTGATGCCTATATAGCCTGGCCTTCTGATAAAGTATCACAATGGTCGTTGTCATTTTATCAGCGTATTCATGATAGACATATGATGTCCCAAGATCATTTTATTCAAGCGTTTGATTTTATGGGTATGCAACGGCATTTAAAAGCCGTATTTATTTTTGCGCGCAAATACTTACGTGACGGGGTCGATACCTATTTAGCTGATATTCCACGTACTTTAAATTATGTGGAAGTGATCAGTGCACAATATCCAGAGTGTAGCGATTTACATGAATTATTAACCAAACAATTATTGCCAGCACTGGCTGCAAAAGGACTCACAGCATGAAAGCGATGATTTTAGCAGCAGGTTTAGGTCTGCGCCTGCGGCCACTCACGTTAACCACACCCAAACCCTTAGTCAAAGTAAAAGGCCATGCGCTCATTGATTATCATTTTTTTGCGCTGAAAAAAGCACAGATCAATGAAGTGGTCATTAATGTGCACCATTTGGGCGATCAAATTATTGATCATATCGAGCAACACTGGGGTTATGAATTTAATTTACATTTTTTTAAAGAAGAAGAAATCCTAGGCACGGGCGGCGGTATATACCAAGCGATCAGTGTTTTTGATGATAACCCCTTTTTGGTATTAAGTGCCGATATTTTTACCGATTATCCCTATGAACAATTACCCCAAAAACTAAACGACGGCCAAGCCTATTTAGTCATGGTCGATAACCCCAGCTTTCACCCCAAAGGTGATTTTTGTTTAAACAGCCAAGGCTTAATTACGCTGGATCAAGGCGAACGTCTAACTTATGGCAATATTGGCATCTATCACCCTAGCTTGTTCGCAAGTAGCACAGTCCAAAAATTTGAAATTCGCGATATCTTACTACCCGCAATTACCCAAGGACTTATCCATGGCGAACACTATAAAGGCTCCTGGGCCAATATTGGTACTTTGGAGCAGTTAGAAAGCTTAAGTTAGGATTGCATTCCTAAGAAAACAGATAATGATTAGAAATGCATTGCTAATATTACAGTTGCTTCACAAAAGAGTTTGACAATAAAAGTAATTACAGTATATACTTAAAAATAATAATTAGGTAAAATATCATGATTGAGCATTCTCTGTTGACGCGAGAGGCAAAGTTAATTGCTATTGGCAACTCTAAAGGCGTTCGCCTTCCTAAGGCTTTATTACAAAAATATGGAATTGAGGATCTGATAGTTCTAGAAGAATGCGAACAAGGTATTTTATTGCATGCCAAGGATGAGAAAAAATTGAGCTGGAGTGAGACCTTCAAACAAATTGCGCAGTCTGATGGAAATTGGGATGATTTTGATGTGACTTTAGCCGATGGCCAAGAGGAAGAAGATGATGACTCCGAAAAGATATGATATTTATATTGCTGATTTAAATTCCACTCAGGATGGGGAAATGAACAAAAAAAGACCCGTGGTGATCATTAGTCAAAATTCAATGAATTCTTTTTTAGAAACGATAGTTGTTTGCCCTTTGACTTCAACAATTCATCCCTTGTGGCGCAGCCGTGTACAAATCACATGCGCAGGTAAAAAAGCAGAAATTGTAGTCGAACAACTTAGAACAATTAGCAAAACACGATTACATAAAAAAATTGATTCTTTATCGTCAGATAAAGTCGATGAATTACGTTATCTTATTCATGAAATGTACGCAGCCGCCTAACCATAACTGAGGTCATCATGTCTGATTATATTATTGCGCCTTCGATACTTTCAGCCAATTTTGCACGCCTAGGTGAAGAGGTTAAAAATGTGTTAAAAGCAGGGGCTGATTGGATCCATTTTGATGTCATGGATAACCATTATGTGCCTAATTTAACCATAGGGCCTATGGTCTGTCAGGCCTTGCGTAATGATGGGATTAAAGCGCCGATTGATGTGCATTTAATGGTGGAACCGGTAGATAGTTTAGTTCCCTCCTTTGCAAAAGCGGGTGCGAGTTTAATTTCATTTCATCCAGAAGCCAGTAAACATGTGCATCGTACCATAATGCTAATTAAAGAACAGGGCTGCAAAGTAGGTTTAGTGTTAAATCCAGCAACACCTATTTCGGTATTAGAGCCCGTATTATCATTATTAGATTTAGTTTTAATCATGTCCGTGAATCCTGGTTTTGGCGGCCAGAGTTTTATTCCAGAATCGATAAATAAAATTAAACAAGTGCGTACGCTCATTGATAACAGTGGTTTTGAAATTCGCCTAGAAGTCGATGGCGGCATTACCCCAGCAAACATCGGCGCTATTGCGCGTGCAGGTGCAGATACTTTTGTAGCAGGCTCAGCTATTTTTTCTGCGCAGGATTATACAGATGTTTTAGCAGAATTTCGTCAGGCCTTAACTAGCGTTTAATTAGAAAGTTTATGTGATTGTTGCTCATAATTTTCTCGATTATTCCTATAGCTATTTTTTCAAAATTATGGTATCTTTCTAAATTGAAAAGTTTATATTTGATAAGGACAGTGACAAACTGCTGGGATAGCAAAAAATCAAAATGAAAGGCAGTACCATGAGACTTAAAGAACGTTTAAATAATGGGCAACTGATATCGCTGAGCGAGCTCAATGAGCTGTATCCCAGTGCTTCTCCTGAAAAAAATAGCGCTTTTGAAAATCAGGATATTCACCTAGCATTGTGCCATATCAATGGCATTGACCCAGAAACAAAGAATCCAACATTTGTCATTGACAGAAAAATGTGGCAACGTCTTGCAGCGCATAATTGGAGTGCAGACGATAGAGACAATATGCATCAAAACGATGCAGGCAAGTGGGTGCTTTCTCCTTTTTATGAAAGAGTGGTTTTATATTTATCGCTGCATCCTTTTGCCTCGTTAGAACCTGCGCAACAACTTGCTGCCAGCGCTATGTTGGCACATTATTTACAAACACTGCCAGATGAACTGCAAAAAAAATTAGTTGATTATATATGCTCGAATCCACATATGATACAGGGTGTTGAAGCGGCTTGTCGTGAAAGTGTTGTATTAAATTCAGCGATGGGTTTGGTGATATTAAAATACAAAGAGATGAGCCACACTAAAAGTGTTATTAAACTTCAGGATAAAATATGTGAAAATTTAGATGTGGACGATTTTAAAAATATAAAAAAAGTTTTATTTGTGATCCGTGCGATATATCAAGAACAATTAAATCAATGGAAAAACGCGAGTTCTTCTAATCACGCGATGAGACTTGGCCTGGAAAAAATTTATATTTCTTATCCACCTTTCGCAAATTTGATTAAAAAAATGACTGGCATAGAGCAATCCCCTGGCAATCCTGATGTACTGTTGAAAAAATTATTTGTCGCACTCGGATATTCTAGCGAAGAGTTGGAAGCCGCATTACTTTGCTACAGGGAAAATTATAAAAGAATATTAGGGAAATTAGTCAATGACGGACAACCAGATCTACAAACGATGCTAACCTATTTTTTCTTAGGCGAGTCTCTTGATGCAGCGCCCAGAGAAAATGTGCCAGGCAGCAATGGTTTAGTATTCGTGATTCAAAGTAATTCGTTAACGTCGGCACTAGCATGTGGAGATATGGATAGGGTTGAGGTGTTGTTAGCAGCGGGTGCGTATGATAAGAATATGAGTGGTAGTGATATGCTGAAAAGTAAATTGCAGGATTCCACGACAAGGATTTTGAGAGATAAAAATGCACAGTTGCAAGCTATAGTATTGCAAGAAACATATATAACTGAAAGCGATGTAGTGGAAATAGAAAATTTACTTGACCAAGGTGCAAAAGCGGATAGTGTTTCTCTAGTTAATATTTTCGAGCGAAAATATTATTCTCGCTGTCAACTTTCTTTGAAAAAGGAACACGATTTTAATTTTTTAGATAAGCTTATTACTGGAGGCGCTAATAATAATAGTGATAAACAAGCTGCGGCAATGCGTGCCGCACGGGAAGGCTTTGTCAACGCGGTGGGTATTTTGCTCCAGGCAGGTATTAAGGTTAATGAAAGAATAAATAACAGAACTTTGCTAATAGAAGCTGCATTTGGAGGCGACACTAAGATTGCCCAGATGCTGGTTGCCGCAGGAGCAGAGATTGACGCGACTGCCAGTGGTATTCGGTATTGTGACTCGTATAGCGGCTGGAGTGGTTTTGATTATAGTCATTGGACCTATGATTGTAGCGTTGCGCCTATTCATATCGCGAGTCTTCATAACAATTTGAGTATGGTACGCTTTCTATTGGAAAAAGGGGCGAATGTTAATATTGTGGCCCAAGGCTGGAAAGATGCACCGGAACGGACAGCGCTCGAGCTTATGCAAAGTCATGACCACAGGAAAAAGGATGGTCAAGCTATTATTAATTTACTTACGCTCTGGATTGAGATAGATAAAACCCTCACTCAAGCAAAAGGCAGTGCTACGGGCGGCTGTGTTACAAAGATTTTAGAGCAATTTATTAAGCATCACACGTCTACGTTCTCTTTTAAAACATCGAATCTTCCTGCTGCAGTGACAAAAGCCAAGATGTTACGCACGCTAATGACGAATAATCAAAAAATTTCTAGCGCCGATGAACAACAACAGCTTGAGGGTTTGCTTGATATTTTATCAAGATTTATTCCTGAATATTTAATGGCTGGGCATATAGACGAAGATGAAGCAAATCTAGCTGCCATCTGTAATCGTATGGTTGATCATTTTAACAGTCAGTTGCAAGCGCTTAATAAGAAAAATTCAAAGGTGATAGCAACAGGCGAGGGTGATTCCGCAAAAGTGATCACAACAGCGGATGGTAGCATTGAGCTCAAATCTTTAAATAAAAAATAATATTGTAGAGTAGCCACTTTGCTTAGTAATATGGCAGTGATCCCGACACGAGGTCTGCAAGGGCAAATTTAGGAGGAAATTTATTCGAGCGGTTTCAGTAAGCGTTTTCTTGCTTTGCGACTGGGAAATAATATTTTTAAGAAAAAACCGCCATTGGATTCAATCACAAAGGGTACGGCATACACCGCTTCGTCAATACTCAAAGTGTGACTATACTCTTCAAAAAAGCTCACAAACTCAAACAAAATCAAGGAAACTTTCATGCGTATATTTATGTTTGCCGCAGCGCTGCGGGCGGAATCGACCAATAAAAAATTAATTAATATTGCAGCGGATCTTGTAAAGCAATCGCAACATGAGGTAGATTTGGCGTCCTTTTCTGAGTTTATGTTGCCGCTGTATGATGGCGATATGGAGAAAAAATCAAGGGCGTTCCGCAAATTGCGCAAGATTTTGCTAAGCGTATGCAAGCATCAAAAGCCTTGATTATTGCGAGCCCTGAATATAATCATTCAACGCCTGGGACTTTAAAAAATCTAATTGATTGGGTCTCGCGTATACAGCCTACGCCGTGGAAGGGTCAATATATTCTATTATTATCGGCATCCCCAGCAATGGCCGGCGGGAATCGTGGTTTATGGGCGACCCGCATTCCACTGGAATGTTGCGGCAGTTTTGTCTATCCCGATATGTTTTCAGTCTCAAACGCCTATTCAGCCTTTGATGGCAATAATCAATTTGTGGATGATAAAGCGAATCAGCGTCTAGAAGCCTTGATTAAGGATTTTACCGCCCATGTAGGCCGATGCGGAGAATAAATCGGCTATTCTCCTTGGTTGCTTGCGCAAAGTGAACAAAGTTCACAACGTTTTTACAGTATGTCTGCACAAATTAGACAGGAACGTAAAACTTATTATGCTATTTTAGAATCGACCCAAAAAGGTAATTTAGATATTACACGGTATTTACAGTGGTTTTTAAATTGTCTTGAGCTTGCTTTTGATGATACTGAACGTACGATGAAATTGGTTTTATTTAAAGTGAAATTTTGGCAGCAGTATGCACAGACTGCTTTAAATGATCGTCAGCGATTAATACTGAATAAATTGCTCGATGGATTTAAAGCTAAACTGACAACGACCAAATGGAGTAAAATAGCCAAATGTTCACAAGATACAGCTTTAAGAGATATTAACGCGCTGATCGCATTTGGGATCTTTATAAAAGATCCCGCAGGCGGCAGAAGCACGAGTTACTCAATAAAAATGGATTAATGCCCTTCAGGCAAAGTAGAAGAATGATGACTAATGATTAACCATTTACCATTGATTTTCTCATAAACAAAAGTAAACCGGGCAGGGACATCTATTTTTTTGCCTTTATCGTCTAAATAATCAAACGTATATAAACCCGTATTGATGGCTAAAGTATCATTAAATATTTGGGTATATAATTGCTCTGTTTGTGCTTGAAGATTCTTTAATTTTGTAAACGCTACAAAATATTCGCGAATATCAGCGCTGGTGAAATCATATAATTCCTGTGAGGTCTTATCACTTAATTTAAGCCTGATTTCTGGTGATAGTGTTGGCAGCAAAATAGCATCAGCGGCATAGAGCGCTGCAACTTGCGTGGCATTGCCATTAGCAGTTTCAACGGCTTTTACCCAAGCGTTGTAGGCTTCTTTCACTTGTTCATTGTCACTTTGCGTGGCAGAAGAACTATTAGCAAACCCAAGGTGAGGAATAAGCATAAGCTGGAGGCAGAATACGATATAAAGTAATTGACGCATAGTAAACCCCTTTTTAGATTGTTTTACTAGAATTCTAGCTTATTTTGCAGATTCGTCAAATGGTCACTTCATGTTTATGGGGACTCGTCTGGGGCATCAAGCTGGTCTCTTTATTGAGCATCGCATAGGCAGAATGATTATGTATGGATTCAAAATTTTCAGATTCTATCGCAAAATTTAGAATGCGGTCATCTTCGTTTAGGCTGCGGGCGACGTCGCGCACCAGATCTTCAACAAACTTTGGATTATTATAAGCTTTCTCAGTCACGTATTTTTCATCGCTGCGTTTGAGTACGCCGTATAATTCACAAGAAGCTTGGGCTTCGCAGTATTCGATCAGATCTTCAAACCAAATATCGGGGCTCACATGGGCAATGACGGTAATATGCGAGCGTTGATTATGCGCACCAAATTCTGAAATTTCTTTAGAACAAGGACATAAACTGGTGACGGGTACGACAATTTTCATCGTGTTATAGGCTTTGCCGTGAAACCATTCGCCAAATAAACTGGCTTGATAATCCATTAAGCTCGGTGTTTGAGACATAGGCGCAAATTTGCGGATAAAAAATGGAAAGGTCATCTCGATAAAACCTTGTTGCGCGTTTAAACGTTCAGTCATGGTTTTTAAAAACGCATTAAAATTTTTCATGTCGATAAATTCTTGCGTTTGCAACACTTCAAGAAAACGTGACATATGAGTACCACGCATATCAGGCGCAAGATCGACATACATATCAATAGTGGCAACGCTGGCTATAGATTTTTGATCGCGGCCGGCCACTAAAATAGGATGACGTATGCCTTTAACGCCGACTTTGTTAATGGGCATATTGCGATGATCATGACGTGCTTGCACGTCGGCGATTAATGTCGTATCACTCATATTGTTTTAACCTTCTTCTGTGTAACGTACTGCACCATTATCTGTCTCCCAAATAGTCACAGCAGCAAGGCGTGCTTGCTCTGTGTTTATCATTTCTTTTAAATGTTGATAAGCCCACATGGCAATATTTTCTGCGGTAGGACTTATTTTATCAAAGGGCGGGATTTCATTTAAATAACGGTGATCAATTTTATCAATTAAAATTTGTGTGGCTGTTTTGACATCTTGAAAATCAATCAAGATACCAATTTCATTTAATTCATGTCCTTCCACTTCCACTTCCATGCGAAAATTATGACCGTGCAAACGTGCGCAAGCGCCAGGATGACCTGGAATCACATGCGCTGCAGAAAAACGACTAATCGTTTTGATAGTGTAAATTTTTTGTATCATTTTTTTGTATATCTTTCATAAAAACGTTAATACTATGCAAAATACCTTGTGCATCTAAACCATAATGGCTTAGCAGTGCTTCAGGCGTATCGTGCGTGGTAAATTCATCGGGCAGACCTAAATTTAATAATTGGCAAAATAATCCGGCTTGATGCACAATTTGATTCACATAACTGCCCGCGCCACCGATGAGGGTATTTTCTTCAAGCGTGACTAAGAGTTGATGTGTTTTTGCATGTTTTAAAATAGTTTGTACATCTAAAGGTTTAATAAAACGCATATCGATTACGCTGGCATCTAATTGTTGTGCAGCCTCTAAGGCAGCAGGTAATAAAGTACCAAATGATAAAATGGCGATGTGCTTACCCTTGCGACAAATGCGTGCTTGTCCGATGGGTAGTGTTTTTAATTCTTTTTCTACTCGACTCGCCCGTGCCGCTACCACGAGGATAACGCACGGCTGCAGGTCCTGGATAATAATAACCCGTGGAGAGCATGGTGCGACATTCATTTTCATTACTAGGTGCCATGATGACCATATTCGGAATACAGCTTAAAAAACTTAAATCAAAACTACCATTATGAGTGGGTGCATCGGCGCCAACAAGTCCGGCTCTATCGAGTGCAAATAATACATCTAAATCTTGCAGTGCGACATCATGAATTAATTGATCATAGGCGCGTTGTAAAAATGTAGAATAAATTGCAACGACAGGTTTTAAACCTTCACAAGCCATGCCGGCGGCCAGGGTTACACTGTGTTGTTCAGCAATGCCGACATCAAAATAACGATCGGGAAACTCTTGTGCAAATTGCACCATGCCTGAGCCTTCACACATCGCTGGTGTAATTGCCATTAATTGTGTTGATTCTGTGGCCATATCGCATAACCAATCACCAAAAATTTGTGAATACGTAGGTTTGCTGGGCGCTTTAGTGGTGGTCGGAGGATTTAAAAATCCGGGCGAAACCGCATGATATTTAATGGGGTCTGCTTCTGCGGGCGCATAACCTTTACCTTTTTTGGTGACCACATGTAATAATTTAGGACCAGACAAAGGATAAATATTTTGCAAAGTTTTAAGCAATAACGGTAAATCATGACCATCAATAGGACCAATATAATTAAAACCTAATTCTTCAAATAAAGTCCCGGCACGATCATGCCTTTCATATGCAATTCCGCGCGCCGCGCTAATTCTTTCATGGATTTAGGCATGACATTTAAAACTTTTTTACTGCCCTCGCGCATGGAAATATAAGCCTTACCCGATAAGATGCGGGCAAAGTAATTAGATAAAGCCCCAACATTGCCAGAGATGGACATATCATTATCATTGAGTACGACCAACATATCAGCTTTAATAGCACCGGCGTGATTTAAAGCCTCAAAAGCCATACCCGCAGTCATGGCGCCATCACCGATTACCGCAGCAACTTTGTGTGTTTGATTGAGTTGTTTTGCAGCAATCGCCATACCCAAGGCTGCACTAATTGAAGTACTGGAATGACCCACGCCAAAAGCATCATAAATACTTTCACTGCGTTTAGGAAAAGCTGATAAACCACCGGCTTTGCGTATGGTATGAATCAACTCACGCCGACCCGTTAAAATTTTATGTGGATAAGCCTGATGCCCCACATCCCAAACTAATTTATCTAAAGGCGTATTAAAAACATAATGCAGCGCAATAGTGAGTTCAATAGTCCCCAAATTAGCCGCAAAATGCCCACCTGTAAGGTTCATGGCATACAAGAAAAACGCCCGCAATTCATCAGCAACAGCGCCAAGCTGACTTGCATCAAGCTCCCGCAGCGCTTCCGGCGAGGGTAGAGTATCTAATAGGTCAAAAGTAGGTGTAGGACTAGTCATTATGTTCGGCAATATACCATAAATTACTCCCTAAGTCATGGTCAGACATTTGTCACCGCGCACTGGTTTTAAGGTGACAAACAAGATTTTGTATAAAACCTCTCAAGATATAGGTCATCTTTCTAGTTTGTTACAGGAGCCAATTTGTGGTAGTATTAAAATATAAGTGAGCTTTATTGCTCATATTCTATACGAGGCATAACATGGGTTTTAGCAGCTTAGACTTATTAAAAGAACATACAGTTACCCTCTCTGCATGGGGTATTACTGATGCTGCACATTTAATCCGCTTCACCGGCCCAGACGCCCACGCCTTAGGTTTACCTATTTCCAATCAAGATGCGTTTGGATCAGCCCCAACGAATGGATCAATTTTAATTGAGGGCGATCCACAAAATTATCTAAAGGCTTTCTGCGAACAACACAGTTTAAAAGGTGCGATAAAGCCTCCATGGGAGAGTCAGGACGGACTAGTACAACTTAATTATTACACGGTGGATGGTAAAAATATTGTCAGCTTAAGTGTATGGGATGCATCAAAAAACAAATGGGCCTTGCAAGGTCTATACACTGACGACGTTGCACTGCAATTAAAAATTTTAGGTGTTGATGAAAATCCTAGCGTTGAAATTAAAGCCAAATTATTAACAAAACCCACCTACGATATTCCATCAATTTATAAAGATGAAAATAACCAAGCTTGCTTTGATACCGGGAAATCCTGAACAAATAGAACTGGATTTGCACCGTAGAAATATAATTATTAATGGAAAATCTTGTACAAATAAAGAATCACTTCCAAAAATGCAAGTGGGGCAAGTATATCTCTTGGACCATTTTGATCAAGCAATGGCTGAACCCATTGTTGCAAAGTTGAAAGAGAAATTATTATATCTGAGATTACAAAACCCTGAATTAGATTACCAAATATCTAGCGATACAGAAATTATTTTTTCGGACAATGAAACTAAGGGTGTGGTTATAGAAAGATTAAATATTGTAGAGAGCTTTGCTGGGTCAGGTGGCGGTGAAACAAAAAGATTTTATCCTATTCCCGGTTATATTCGTACAGAATTTGAATTCGATAAAGATCATTATGTAATAAAAAATGTAAAAGCATCTAATAAGCACGCCTTGCATATGTTAGATAATTTTGAACTTTTAACAAATCTTGATATGGCTTTAGCAATGGTTGGACAAGAGCGTATACAAACGGGTGAAGAACAAACATATGCGCAGGACACGCTGGATACAGCACATCGTAATAGAACAGAAGTAAAAATTGCGTTACTGGAATGTGAGTCATATTCTGATCTGGTATCAGGTTTAACACTAGAATCTATTACAACCAGTCCAGCAATAACTGAAACATCGCAGATGTCTGCAGCAGAACATGAAAATAGAAAAATCGGCACATGGGTCGATGATAAATATTATGCACCCGGTGATGCGTTACCTGAAGAAGTACAACGTTCTTATAAGCTTAACAACGTCATGCCGCTGCAAGCTGCAATTACCAAAGCTATCGGTGAACAGAACTGTTTATTTCATACAGACGCTGATCTGATCATAAAAAAAATTGCTGGAGAAACTTATTATATTGCGATAGAACACAATCTTAGATTTGTAGAAAAGGGAAATGAGGGTCATGTATTGACTCGAATAAATGGTGCATGCGTTACCATTTCTAAAGTAGATCATGATGGAAATTGTACTTTAAGGCAAACCTATACTCAAAAGCATAGCGCCACTAATATGGTACTATTGATTGATCAACCAGGTAATTTTATAAGTGAAGCACTTTCACATTTAAGCGAAAGTACTGTTGAAAGTGCTCATCAAAGTATCAGTAATATTGACTTGCTATTAGCAATGCCGACCAAAGAAAGCTTGATTTTTAAATTAAAAAATGAAAAAAATACCCGTTTAAAATTTTTATTAGATAAAATAACCGAATTGGATTTTGCAAACTATTCAGAGGAGGACCTTTTATTAATCTCTGAAATAGTTGATAAAAGCATCGGGCTTTTAAAGCCAAATGTTATCCCCGAACCCAAAGCGTTAATAGAGTATGCAGCATTGATGGACAGAGTTGTTGAAAAAACTAAAACCTTGCCCAACTGGCGTAATAATAAACTAGACTCTGCAATGTGTGGAATTTTAATCGCTGCTTTTGTTGTATGTTTTATATTGCCTATACTTGCAAACCCCATAGTGCTTGGATTTAATTTAGGTATTGCTGCCGCTTCGTATTTTATGATTAGTTTTGTATCTGGAGTACTTGCCCTTGTAAAGGGAAGGGATATGATAGATACGCATAGAGCGCCCCTTGTTACGAAATGGTCGCCTTTATATAATAAAATGCAAGACACAAAAGCAGCTGCAGCAAATAAAACACCAATGCCCAGTCCTGCTTCGCCAACGAAAGGATTGATTAACAAGTTCCCTCAGAAGGAATAGTAGCTATCTATGACCTAATAGAGATAAGAAACACAGACCTCATTGCGTGAGCGCCTGTTTTTTGACTTTACTTTCCCGGCTCATTAATGATATAATCGTGTTAATCTTAATTCACCTAATTCTAACAATAATGTCCACTAACACAAATGACGCGAAAAATAGTTATTTTACTCACAACTTCATAATTCCTTAAGCGTTTATGTGTTAGTATAAAAATATAAGAGCAGGTTATTTTTTTACCTTAAATGCGAGGTAGGCAATGGGGTTTAGTAAATTAGAGTTACAACAAGAGCAGGATGCACCATTGAATAAATGGGGCATTGCTGATGTTGAGCATTTAATTCACTTTACCAGTTCAGACATGCTAGATTTGGGTTTGCCAATAGCGCCACAAAGTGCGCTAGCCAATGGTGATGTTTATATTGATCAATCTATTTTGATTGAAGGTTTTAATGGTCAGTCTAATCCTATTGCGCAGGCTTGCGCGCAGCAAGGTTTATCATTTACGAGTGTCTTTGATGAAGTCGATGGACTTCGGTATACCTGCCATACCTTTGAGATAGAAGAGCAGGGTGTGAAAATTCCCCGCCACTTAATTAGCATTAGCAAACAAGATGCCAAAGGACATTGGCTGCTTGAAGGTCTTTATGCAGACAGCACTGCCTTATATTTGAAAATTTTAGGTCTAAAAAGTCAAGATTTAAATCCTGATCAAGATGACAATAAAACACAGTTTATTAATGTTGCACCCGAGGTTTTTACTGAAGATATTTCAGGAATAACGCCTTTTGATAAAGACCCAAAGGGTAGGGCTTATTTTGCTAAAATAGTTGATGAAAACTCTCAATTACAACTCGATGTGCAACGCAATCATGTGACTATAGAAAATACACATTATGCAAAAAAATCTGACTTAATTTCTAAAGAACATATCGAAAACCATAGCTTAGATACTTACGATCAAACTATGCCAGGACCTTTTTATAGTCGCTTATACGGCAAATGGATCCTGTTGCAAACAAAACTTCAATTAGAAAATCCTCCAAGAATTGTTAATTATAAAATAGTGCGTGACTCTAAAGTTGTTTTTTATAAAAATAATGCACAAGAAAAACGTGGTGTTATTATTGAGAAGTTATATATTGACGAGGAAGTGTCCATCGATAATAATTTTGTGATAGAGCATAACTATTATCGAGTACCTGGCTATATAAAAAGTGAAATTCTATTCGATGAACAAGCGCAACGCTACCTCATAGAAAATACTCAAATGACCGAGCCACAAGCACTTGAAATGCATAATCATTTTGAGAGCTATGAAAATCTTGATAAGGTGCTAAAATTAATAGGCGCAAAAAAAGAAAATACACAAGAGAAAATAGAGCGTTTTTTAGATTCAAATCCCAGTATTTTTAATGCATTTGGTCAAGCTGGTTTTCGACCTATTCAAATCGATGATGAGCATATCACGCATATCAATACTCACCCGTTAAGAGATATTCTCGCACAGGAAAACCCAAGTGTTTCAACAGAAGCAACATCCATCAGACGAGAAATCGGGGGTGTAAACTATTTAATTATATTGGAAAATAATATTCATTTTGCTGCGCTGTCTACAGGCAGGCATGAGCGCTTTGAAGTGGTCAGCGTATTTCGTGAAGAAGACGACGAAGAGCCTAGATTTGAAGGCATGTTTGCAACCGCCGGCTGGCAAGATTTTGTAGAAGGGATGTTAGCGCATCCACATGGCGTCGGCTCCCCCATGCAAAGAGTATCATTAAGTATTCCTAAAGCCATTGAATCAGAAGCTTATACGAAATATATGGGGGCAATTGCAATTTTAAAACGACAATCTTCTTCAGGAGGCGATACTGTAGAAGATTTTGTGTCCTATTTTTTAGTGGAATTAGGTTTGCTTGAGACTGATTTTGATACATATAGCGATGGTGATTTTGCATTTCTTGAGATGTTAGCCAATAAAACGGTTGGTTTATTGAATGGTGCTTCGATAACAGAGTATCAAGCACTTTTTAAGGATGATCATTTTATAAAATTTGATAATCTTTTCCAGAAGGTAAAAGATATCGTACAAAAGAAACAAGAAGAAAGTACGGTGGTTGGGCAGTATAAAAAAGTCCATTTTGATATTCATAAGAAGGTTTTTCCTATAACACCGTTATCAGATAATCCATTTTCAATCCTTGAGTCACTACTCATAGAATTACATAATCTTGCACCAAAAAAAGAAGAGCTAGAATTATTGAAAAGAGTGATGGAGTTGAGCGTGACTCGCGTAGAAACCCCCGAGAAAGATATTCTTGAATATATAGAGTTGATGAACGAAATTTCAGCAAAATCGGATTATCAAAACAATCCTTTGTTGAGCATTTTATTGGGTATTTTGGTAGTTACTTGTTTGGCATCCCTAGCCATGATGGTGCCGCAAGTGTCCGCTTTTGTTTTGTTAGAACTTGGTTTTGAAATGGCCACTGCTTATTATGTAGTACCTGTGCTAGTGAGTGGTGTTGGCGCAATGGTTGCGCGAGAAAAAATAAAACGTTGGTCGCCGCTTTATGATGCGATGAAACCGGTAAGTGAATTGACTGCTGCAAACACTCCAAGTACGCCCAGCACGCCCAGTACGCCAAATCGTAGCCGTAGCTCAACTTTATCAACTACCGGTACGGGTAATAAATCTATTCTTATTTACTAGCTATCCTGATATGTATCATCGTCTGTGTTAATTCTTGTAAATAATTTTTTTGTAAAACTGCTTTATTTAAATGTGTTAAAGCTTCTTGCCTTAAATCATCAAGTAATTGCATCGCCTGTTCTGTACCTAGGAGTGAAGGGTAAGTGGGTTTATCACGCGCGGCATCTTGACCAGTTTTTTTGCCTAGAATTTCTGGGTTGCCTAAAACATCTAATAAATCATCTTGGATTTGAAAAGCTAAACCGAATTTTTCGGCAAATTCATGCATGTGTTGTTTAACGATAGGATTGATTGTTTCATCGGCAGACAGTGCAAGTTGCACACAAGTGCTAATGAGAGCGCCGGTTTTTAATTGATGAATATATTGTAATTGTTCTAACGATATTTTTTGGTTTAAGGTTTCTAGATCCAATGTTTGACCACTGGCCATACCTTGCAAGCCGCAGGCTTTACTTAATAGGTTAATCATTTGTAATTGCTGCGAACTGTTTAACCATTGATGCGGCGCTGCTAATTGCTCAAAGGCTAATGTTTGCAAAGCATCGCCTGCTAAAATAGCGGTGGCTTCATCAAAGGCTTTATGACAGGTGGGTTTGCCGCGGCGTAAATCATCATTATCCATGGCGGGTAGATCATCATGAATCAGTGAATAGGTATGCATCAATTCTACGGCTATGGCTTGGGTATCTAATTTATCCAGTGGAATATGAAAGGCATCACCGGTTGCATAAATTAACAATGCGCGCAAACGTTTGCCACCGGCTAAACTACTGTATTGCATCGCATCGCGCAAACGAGCGCTAGGCGCTTTAAGTGTTAAAAATAAATCGTGTAGTTGTTGGTTGATGCGATCAAAGCATGCTTGTAAAAAAGGCGATAGCGTTTTAGTCGTCATCATCTTCTTCATAAAAAGGTTCGGTATTTAGACGATTGGTGGCTTCATCAACCAGTATCTCTACTTTTTGCTCAGCGCTGGTTAAGGCCTCTTGACATAAACCGGCGAGTTTCATGCCTTGTTCAAAATGCAGTAAGGACTGCTCAAGAGTAAGTTCTCCTGCTTCCATCTGCTTTACTAGGGTTTCTAGCTCAGCCAGAGAGTGCTCAAAGTTAAAGACAGTTTTCTTTTTAGCTGGCATAATAGAATTCTTTTTTTGACAATTATGGGCAGAGTTTAAGGGGTTTATAGGGTTAAATCAATTGGTTTGTGAGGAGCATTGAATATGTTTATGCATAAGACCTTGGGTAGTATTTTTATGATAGTGGGTACCGCCATTGGCGCGGGAATGTTGGCGCTGCCTATGGTGACCAGCGAGATGGGTTTTTATTACGCCATTATGTTGTTTATTGCCGGTTATGTATTTATGTTGCTGAGCTCTTATTTGTTATTAGAAGCCAATTTTTATAGCCAAATTCATGAGGCTAATATTATTACCATGGCGCGCGAGCGTTTGGGTGTGATTGCGCAAATCTGCGCTTGGGTATTTTTCCTCTTATTGCTCTATGCAGTTGCGGCTGCGTATATCTCTGCCGGTGGGGCTTTGATGGGACAATTATTACAAGAGCAGCTGTTTGCTAATACCCCGACCTGGGTAGGCATGCTGGTCTTTATGCTGATCTTTGGTTTTATCGTAGTTTTTGGTTTGCGATCAGTGGATATTTTAAATCGTTTTTTATTGGCTGCATTGGTGGGTGCATTTATTTATTTAATCTTCCATATTACCCCACAAGTGGATGTCAGTCATTTTGGAACGGGGAAAGCCAGTTATATTTGGGCGGTTATTCCCGTGGTTATTTTATCGTTTACCTCTAGTATTATGATTCCTAGTTTAAAAACCTATTTAAATAATGATGTTAAAAAATTATCGCGTATTATCTGGATAGGTAATTTAATTCCCCTGATTTTTTATATTATTTGGGAAATTATGATTATGGGTGTGTTGCCGCTACAAGGTGATATGGGACTTGCAGTGGTTGAAAAAAGCGAACATCCCGTTAATGCCCTAACCCATACTTTACAGTCTTATTTAGGCATAGGCGGAATAGCCAGTGCCGTGGCGATTTTTTCATTTTGTGCTTTGGTCACTTCATTTTTAGCCGTCAGTGTTAGTCTGGTTGATTTTCTTGCCGATGGTTTACGCATTAAAAAAACCATCTCAGGACGTGTGTATTTAGCCTTATTAGCCATGATGCCACCACTGTTATTTGCCTTATTTTTCCCCAAAGGATTTTTAATTGCCTTAGGTTTTGCCGGCGTATTCGTCGCCATTTTGTACGGTATTTTGCCACCTTTAATGGTATGGAAGGCACGCTATCAACAAAAAATTACCGGCCCCATGAAAGTCTTTGGCGGCAAACCGCTGTTATGCATCATGATCATTTGCTCAGTCTTAGTTATTTTTTGCCAAATCGGCGCAACGCTGGGTTGGTTGCCGATGTAAGCAAACGCTTGGTGCTTTAATAAAAACATAATGTGGCATAACTAAATAAAGTTAAGTAAGATAAATAATAATATCTTATTTAATCAGGAGAAAAGTTATGCCTAAAAGACTCCCCACATTCCAGAAAGAATATTCAAATTTAGCAGGTAGTCTGTTTGTCTATGGACCTTCCATGGCCTCCATTCCTTTTTCCCTAGCTTGGTTCTTAGATTTAAAAGATCTCACACATGGCGGTATTGGCAATCTTCCCGCCAGTCTTTCGTTAATGAGTGCATCCTTGGGTGCGCGTTTTATTGCGGGTTTTATAAACGGTGTTATCGGTGAGAATAATTATTTCGCAACGCCGGATATATGCGATGGTCAGTATGCGAGTGAAAGTGAGGCTGTTTTTCATGGAGCCGTAGTCACTATCGGTACTTGCTTGATGGTCAGCAGTATGTTTGTTAACGATGGTATAACGCTAGCTATGGTGGGAGTAGTTATAGCATACACGCATGGACTTGCCATGGGTGGTGGGGTCATTTCCCATAAATTAGGTCAAACAGCAGGAGAAAAATGGGTTGAAACGACATCTTCTTGCTGCGGTTATTTGGCAGAAACGTTTGCTGGATGGACCCGTTCAATAAGAGGGGTACAGCCTATAGCGGGGAATGATGGAGCCGAATTGCGTCCTTTTTCAACTTCATCTCTCATTCCTTCAAATTAGTCGCTTGCGGTCTAAAACCCCAGGCTGAGCAGTTACTAGCCGTTTTAAAGCAAAATCCCTTCCAAAATCCCCCACCTTATGAAACATTAGTTGGCGATTTAGCCGGCGCCTATTCACGCCGCATCAATATTCAACATCGATTGGTTTATCAAGTCTACAAAAACGAAAAAATCATTAAAGTGATCCGGATGTGGACGCATTATGAATAATTATTCCAATGATCATGTGTAATCATACGGCCATTTGTATATTTTTTGTGTACTCTGATTCCGTTTGATAGTTAGCTGTAATTTTAATTCCATTTGATTCGTTATGCCATTTTTGTGCAAAATCGTGAATAGCTGCTTCATTTTTAGTTTCTTTGGCCATTTTGTATTCACCCAAAATTTCTATAATTTGTGTAGCATCCACATAGGGTTGCCGATCCTCTTTCCCATCTTTAAATATTTTCTTTTTAAAATAAGCAGTCGTTTGCAGCGTGATATCATATTTCTCATTCTTTATATGAAGATGTATGCATTCTTCGCTATTCTTATAAGGTTGCGCTGTAATTTTAGTAAATTTTATTTCGAGATCTGTTATTAATTGATTTAAATCATTTTGATATTTTTCCACAGTATTTTTTAAACCATCAGTTTTGGCGACAAATATTTCAACAGTATGTTTATTTGTGCCGTCTTTGTATGGAATATCGACGCAGGCTGGCTTTATTCTTCTAGAATTTTCATAAGCAAGCGTATATTTCTTTGACGCCGTATGTAGTTTTTTATCGAATCCAAAATCTACTCCAGGTGCTGAGGCGAAGGCAAAAGAGGCAAGCGCAGCTGAGCCGGTGAAAAGAGTGAAAGTGGCTAATTCAGCGGTGTTTGCACATACATCTCCCATTGCATCTTCCCAGGGTTGAAGTTCGCCATTTTCTTCTTCGACTCTTTTAGACTCCGTAAATCCAAAAGCGGTTTGCGCGCCGTTGTCCATGCAATTGGCTAATCGTACTTGTTGAAAATCTAATTTACTCGATTCTCCACCCGCTGTTTTGGGCACAGAATAAGCCAGATCAGCGCCACATTTCACAGTGGCATAGGTAAAAGGACTTAAGTAAGCCGTGCCAGCGAAAAAGCATAATAATTTACTGATACTTTGTGCGACTGATTCTGACATTTTCATGAATCCATCTAAGAGATTCGCCAGCGCATGAAAATTTGCTAATTGTCCGTAGATAATACCCATGATCACTAAAGCCACACAGGGGACGGCTACAAATAGCATGAAAAGGGCACGGGTATAGATGAACGTGGTTTTAAACTTTGAATTGCCGCTAGCACTGACTGCTTTAAGATTATAATTTAAAATAATGCCTAGAATAGAATTGTCAAAT
Organism: uncultured Gammaproteobacteria bacterium; assembly: GCA_963798975.1. Classification (GTDB taxonomy): domain Bacteria; phylum Pseudomonadota; class Gammaproteobacteria; order JABCZS01; family JABCZS01; genus JABCZS01. Next base: position 66,481 of record CAWCVU010000009.1, on the reverse strand, counting down.
TTATTATTTAATTTCTCTTCAAGTTTTTCTCCACTATAAACATGCAAAAAACGCTGCCGGTATTTTAATTTTATGTGGGCTATTAACTTTAAGATTTCGTTTTGATTAGATTCAAAAGTGACACATAAAAATAGGTAAGCATCTTTGAAAACACTGCCACTTAAAGCTGATTCGCGCGTGTATTTGTACATGTATAAGAACATATTTGCAGCTGCAAGGAGCGCAAGGGGAATGGTAATAATAGGGGCAAAGACTACAATAGCAGATGTTGTACCAAATAATGCGCTAAGCCCTAGTAGGGTGATATAGTGGGTGAAAAACCCAGATACAAAACCACAAATAGCACATTCTAAAAATGCAAAAAAAACTTTAACATTTTGCGAAAGGGTATAATTCACATCATTTTTATTGATGATAATATTCCAAAAGTCAATTAACATATTGGGAATATTGTCACGACACCCATACCAATTCTGGCGTCCTGTGCCTTGTACCCACCAAGCGATTAAGAGTCCGCCTGAACCATAAAATACCAGGGGTACCCAGAAAGGAACGGTTGCGGGCAATAAGGCATAGGTAGCGATTAACATAACGACGCACATAAAGGCTAAACTGGTAACTTGTGAAAGCGCATAATTCCAGGCAATGAATTTACCGATACGGCTTATTAAATAGCGACCATTCGTGGTATTGAGTGCAATCGTTCTTTGCGCGATTTCAAGTTGCGTTTCTTGTTCAAGTATACCTTTACGGTATTGCTGCACACGCAGTTGTCTTAATCGTGTTGAAACGCTGACATTTTTATCATTAAAAAACAGCGCAGTTAAAATCTGTAGTAAAATAGTATCAGAGAGTTTATCAAGTTCTACATTTTCTTTTAGTATATTGTCATGAATATAATCACGAGAATTGATTAGGTTGGTAATATCTCTATTTTCTTGTTCGTATTGAAATGAAATTTTAAGTTTGTTGTTTTCATCTAAAGCAACGGATAAGCTTTCTTTTATTTTTTGCAGGGCTTGTTCCCCAACAATTTCTTTTAAAATATCATGATTAAGTGCATAAAGTTCTTGTTCTGTGGTAATGATTTCATTTGCAATGCTATCAAATGGACGCGGGTCATTGGCCAGATGTTTGAGCTTGCCTTTGAGCACTTGCTTTAAGGCAGCAAGGGTTTCTAGTTCAGTTTTTGCGCTGGGGGCTTCATTGTTAAAATGACTATAAATATTTTTGCAATGATTTTTACCATTAGAAAATTTTTGTATAAGCCAATCACCCCAGCCATCAACGGGACGCGTGTCTATTATTTCAATTTTAGGGGCATAAAGGTAACGTTCGGCACGTTGTGCATACCTGGCAGCCCTTTGTGGTGTTACATATTGTTGATACTTTTCGAATGACATCATGAACTCTTTAATAGATTGAATTAAAATTTAAATCGGTCAAATGATTTAAAAGAATAAAATATTAAACAGACATTCGCATTCGTTGGAGAATAGAGCAGAGGCGATTGGCAGCGCCAGTTGGGGTATAAGGTGTATCAAAAACGTTCAACATGGCTGCCTCAAGTGATAAATATACTCAATCTTTAATATTTATCATGTCTTTAGGCGGGAGTCAAGCTTTTTAGTAAAACCGGACAATTAGCGTGCTATTAACAGCTTTTTTAGTAAAGGATAGACTTCAGGTACGATAAACAATGACAGAATTTTCAGAAAATGTGCGCACGTAACTTTGTTGCGTTTAATTAAGTTATTTAGCTTTTGGTCGAGACGGACCTTCACCATAGTTATTATGTGCTTGGGTGTTTGTCTGAAAGACCTTAGCCTCTATCTCACTTAACTTTTCATTACGAGCTTTCAAAAATTTAGTAGCTGGGCGTTCGCTGTGATTGCTTAAATACTCTTTTTTATCTTCAGGTGTATCTTCGATTTTAGTGAATTTTTCCCTCAACTCTTCTCTATACTCATTTCCTACCTTGGCATCTGGTATTTGATTAATTTGTGCTTTTACTATTTTGCGTCTTAGTATGTAGACATCTAATAGGGCTGTTTTATATTTATCTAAGGTCTGTGGATAATCATCTGCCTTTGAAAGGAGTTTTGCTGCTGTTTCAAGTTTGTAGGTTTTTTTTTCTAAAGTTATTTGGAAAGTCGCTTTTTCCTCATCGTCAGCATATTTTTCATAATGTCTATTGTTCCGTTTAGTTTCTTCGATTATATTGCTTGCATTTTTTTGCAGCACTTTGATGTCAGCTTTATTAGCTTTTTGCTCACGACCAACCTGTTCTACAGCAAGTTCAACAGCTAATGAAATAAGCGCATCGGTCTTATCAGTTATATGGCTTATTTCATCACTTAATTCCTTATTTAATTTATCACTAGGAGACGGACTTTCATCCAATTTACTTTGAAGCTTCTCTAGCGTTTTATTAACCTTCTCTACTTCTTTAAGGAACTGTTCGCTTAGGTCCTGATCACTAAATTTTCCAGTAAGCAATCTTATGTTCACTAGGTTTTTTCCCGCATCTTTCAATATATCAGCGGCTTGTTTATGCGTTAATTTTCCCATGGCACTTTCCTAAGTTAGTATGCTTGTTTATTTAGTATACCAGATTCATTAATTAAGGCAAGAAACTTTATAACGAAAGCCCTAGTTTTGGGCCCCATAGTTGTTTTGCTTAAGTCCTAAATAATTCTCGCATACTGAAGCACGATGAGTACAGTCATCAAAAAAAAGTCGGCATTCTATATGGCAGATGGGTGGGGTTTTCTTTGCTTTGAGATTGTTCATGGCCCCTCGGGTATTGTTGCAAAGAAGCGGCGCCTGATGCGCTGCTGGATGTATGATTGGAATGTAGTTGCGACAAATAATATACTCTGCACTCTGCCGTCACATCTCTTAATCTCACCCATGTCATTAAATCTTCATTCGAGAGTTTATAAGTGATCCGATGGCCCTTATCATAAGCAAGTTTCAGAATGTCAACAGTCGTTTTGCAACAAGTTTCTAAAACACGTCTGGGTCTGTTTAATAAAAAATGAATACCCTTTACATCGATGTTGTCTTCTATTAAGGCTTGCATTAAATTTTTACAAATAGTATTGGCATGGAGTAAATCTATATAGACTGCAAAAGTTCCAAGCCCATCATCATCCTTAATATATTTTGATAAAAATCCATGCGATAATTCTTTTTGATTACCCAGGGTTAATCCTGCAAAAACTAACTTAACTGCATGAGATAATACATGGTTATTCTCACTATTGAGGTTATGTTCAATAAATTGAGCTAATAATCTTAAAAACAATAATCCTTTTAAGGTGTATACTTGCTCACCATTAGATACATGCATATATGTTTCATGCACAATTAATTTTTGTAATTGATCAAATGAAAAAGTATCATTATGCAAACGGTTTAATAATTCACCCGCAGACCTTAGCACCGGATCAATCATAGCAGGGGAAACAGACGCTGGCTGTTTAAAATATTCTAAGAAAAATGCAAGGTCAGCTGCCAAAATGGCAACATCCGGTTTTAAATGATAATTGATTAATACTTGGTGTATCGCTAACACTGGGGTTTGTTGATTGAGTATCATTTGCGATGAAGGCGTGTCGATTACCATTGGATCTGCAGCAGCATCTTCATCGACTTTCATTAAAGACAGATAATAACGATCGCATGCTTGCGAAGGATTTAATTGTTTAAACGTCGCATATTGCGCGCGTGTCAATTTATAAGGTATTGAGTGTTGGTGGGCGTCATAAATTTTAATCAAAACATGAAATAAATTTTCGTCAAGTTGCTGTGCTAAATAATCGATGACTAAAATAGCACCATTTTTATCGATCTTTCCAAGGTATCCTGGATCTTCAACCACCTTCAGTAAATGATTAATGATGCCAGCTTGCATTTCTCTCACAAGGGTATAAAAATAGGCTTGATATTCCGGCACTAAGTATGCTGATAATTTATTATGAGGGCAAGCAGCGCTGTCATTCGCTAAAAGTGCTGCAAAAACTAAGGTTTTAGCATTCTGTGAAAAATGTGGATGTGAGGAATTAACGTTATGGGTAATAAAATCAAATATCAAGCCATCCGTTAAACGTTTTTCATCTTTATTTTTTGATTGCTCACTCTGCATAAATAGCGCACATGCACTTTCTAAGCTCAGATGGGTATACCACATTGTTTGTAAACTACGACCCAATCGCTTCATTAACAGAGGTGCATTTTCTGGATCGCTGACATAAAGGCGCGAGATTAATACATTATGAATCTCTTTACGCAGTGTTTCAGTGATATTTCGAGCATATAAAGCGATGATTAAATGATCAATAAATTGATCATAAGTTTTAACACTGATATTTTTTAACTGAGAAATGGCAGGAGAATACGGTCCATTATTAGATTTGCAGAGGGCTGTTAATAAAATCTCAGCGTTATCATGAAATGGATCATCACTTTGAAGATGGTTGATAATAAAATTACAGATATCAACGGCAGTGGTTGTCCATCGAGAAGAGCGTCGATGTGTAATCTCATTTACTATTGCTAGCGCATCATTTTGCGTCATGGGGTTTTGGAGTGCTTCCATTACCTTTGGTTGATAAGGCGATAATTGCTGACTTGGCGTGGGTGTTTCACCTAAAAGCTCGCACTGCACATCAAAGGTTAATCGCCCAAAGTAATACCTAATAGTATCCTCAGTGGGCTTTAGGCTCAAAAACTGTAGGTATTGTGCTTTAGACATTTTAAAGTTAAAGGGTACATTATGAGTCTCGCAGAGATCAATCAATAAGTGTGGAATTTGTGCCACATCATTTTTTTGTAAATAAGACAAAATAAAATTGGCGCAATTGAGGGTGACCCGGCCACGATAATCGTCATATTTACCATGAACGATGTGAAGTAAATGTTCTATGATTTTTATTTGCACATCTTTTTTTAATGCATCAAAATAAATCCAAGTCTCAGCTTGAATATAATTAGCAATATGGTGATGTAATATTTTATCAATGTCTGGAACAGCAAGCGCTGCCCACAGTAAGCATTTGGCATTGTTGGCATAACGTGACATGCCTGAATCAAGATAAACTTTAAGAAAATCTAAGATCTCTTGCTCAAATAGCCCCTCTTTGTTAGTTTTTTCAGACGCAAAAATTGTGATGGCATTTTCAAGCGTCAAATCAGAATAAAAAATATCGGAGTATAAATAAGCAAGTTTATGCAGTAATTCTCGAGTTGCACTTTCACTTGCATGATGTAATGCAAAGTATTTTTTTAAAAATTCCAATGTGTATTTTGTCATCATAGTCGGTTGATTGTGATAAAAAATGACTAAATTAACAATAAACAGTTGGCAATTTTTAGGATCTAATTTTTTAATGGCCTCGCTTTGTCCAGCCCCGGGCCGGGTCAGTAAAGCAAATAATAAATGCTCGATGTTAGCGCGTGCTGGGTTCGCTTTACTACTGAGCTGTTGGAGAATCAATTGACAAATAAACTCTAAATCAGCTTTTGTCGCCTGATTTATCATTTTCACAGCAAGCTCTTGCGTTATTTCGACTTCATAAATCTCAGTAATCTTGGGTATACGCTGTGGGGGCGCTGATGGTTTTTGTGGCGCAGAAGTTGGCGAAGCATTGTTTTTCGAAGGCATTGGGAATGGATTATTTGGTCTTACTGAAGAAGAGCTTGTTTCTTTTTGTTGTTTTTTTAATGCTTCTAAAGTTTCTTCATCTATTAATTGTTGGTCATAATCGAAACGTTTCGTTCTATCACTTAAAATTTCATAGGCTTTAGAAATCGCTAGAAATGTTTCAGTGGCTAGTTCCGCCTGATCTGGATTTTTATCGGGATGCCATTGAAGGGATAGTTTTTTATAGGCTAGGGCAATCTCACGAGCAGTGGCCGTTTTAGAAATCTTCAGGATTTCATAATACTTGGGTAACATGTGATCTTCCAACATTTTTAAAAGCTGATTATATCATATCAGTTTTATATCGTAAAGTTAGGCGAATTGATAAAATGCTTATTTTATCAATAACTTACTGCAAAACTAAGTAAGTTCCCAATAAGGGGGCATCTCAATTTTACCTTGCGGAATTCTTCAACTAAGACCATGTAGGTAGGTTTTAAATCATGCATGCTGGGATAAGCTTTGAGCAGGTCCGGGTGGGCGAGATTGATAAGATTATAGAGAACATCAATTTCGTCAGACATGACCAGGCAGTAGAAAACGACATTTTTCTAATTAGAGCTGAAATTAAACAAAGGGTTACAAGCTCACAGTACAAACTATGCTAGTATTTTCACTTTATCTGCCGTTATGGTCAAGGACCCTCTTTACATGAGTCGCCGGCTTAAGTGGAATTTTGACACAAATCCCCGCGCGGGGTCTATCACCCTTGTAAGTAAAAAAGTCTTGACATCCGCGAAAAGACATGATAAATATTTAAATATATGTTAATTTTCTTAATGAGTTGAGGCAGCGATGTTAAACGTTTTTAATACACTTCAAACCCAATCCGGCGCTGCCACACGCCCTTCTTTGTTTTTACGAATGCGAATGTCTGCCTAATATTTTTTATTTTAAATGCATTTTATTTTTAAATAAATTAGGAGAATTCGCCATGGCTATTTATACGTTAGACTTTGAAATTTTTAAAATCGTAGTCGGATCTGAGGAACAAGATCTTAATTTTATTACTCTATATTTTCCAAGAGAACCACATGGTGGGACTTTAGGGGTACAGATATGGCATCACGTCCAGCACCATAAAGATGGTTTTTCACTTATACTACCTGCCTGGTCACAGGAGCAACCCCCTGTGCACATATATCCTCCTGAACACGACGATGTACATAAAAATGATCCGTATACTGATTTTAGAAATACTGGAGTTTTAGAGCATGCCCATTTTAAATGTAATACTAAAACGGTTCTAGAATCATTATTTAATGAGTTGATAGACTTCATCAAAGTAAGAAAAAGATTTACTTCTGATGAATGGGCAGGGAACATTAAAAAAGAATTTTCTGAATGGCATTCTATTCAAACTAAACCAGCAGATGAAAACCAAATTCAATACAAGGCGGCAATATGAATAATACACAAATTTTAGCAAGCATTCAAAACCTTGTAGCATCTTTATCTGCTGAAGAATTAATGCAAAAAATTGCGCAGCTTTTAAAAGAGGAGCGGGTGCATTTTACTTGGGTGGGGTTTTATTTATTGCAAGAAGAAGATGTATTGGTTTTAGGACCTTACGTCGGTAAACCGACGCCGCATACGCAGATACCGTTAAATGCGGGTATTTGTGGAGCCGCTGCATCTTCGGGCGAAACAATTATTGTTGATGATGTCAATGCAGATCCACGGTATCTAGCGTGTACGTTGGAGACTAAGTCAGAGATTGTTGTGCCGCTTATTTACAATGAGCAAGTGTTGGGTGAAATTGATATTGACAGTGACACACCGGCTGCTTTTACGCAGCAGGATAAAGTATTGCTTGAAGCGATTGCCAGTCTTATTTCTGAAAAAATCCATCGACGAATAATGTCTGCTTAATATTTATATTTTAAGTTAAACATACTTTCGAATGGAGAAAAAATCATGCTTACTTCCTATGAGCACAAAAAGGTTCCCTTTAAATATGCCTATGATGTTGCCATTATAGGCGCTGGGATCGGTGGGTTAGTTGCGGCTATAGCGCTTAAACAACAAGATCTTTCGGTTATTGTATTTGAAAAAGCTAAAAAATTAGAAAACATTGGTGGTGCTTTTGCTTTGTTTCCTAATGGAATTAGCACCCTTAAGGAATTAGACCTTGAGCACATAGTGCAAACACTCAAGGTTGAAATTAAATCTGCGAGTCAACATGCGCAAAATGGTCAGACTTTATCTTTTGGCAATCTGGATCAACCCGGAGGATTTTATGAACAAACGGGAGAGAGCTTACAAGCCTTCTCAAGATCAGAATTCCAGCAATTGTTACTTGAAGCTGTAAAAAATAAAGGTGTAAATGTCCTTTATGGGCATGAGTGCAATCACATTAAAGAATGTAATGACGGTGCTAGTGTTTCATTTGCCAATGGTACAAAAATCAATGCAAAATACGTGCTGGGTGCAGATGGCATACACTCCGCAGTTAGAAAATTTGTGGACCCTAAAGCAACAGTAAAATACGCCGGCATTTGTGTCTTTGGCGGTATTTTAGAGCAGGACTTTGCAGTTACTTTGGAGGAGTTTGACATCACATCTTCACAAGCGGTTTCACATCTTGGAGAAGAGATATCACTATGGCTTTGTCCGATAGCCGGTGGTAGACAATCTTTTTATATTCACGCACGGTTACCAGAAGAGGAGTTTAAACAGTGTGAAGATAAATGGGCGTTATTAAAACAAAAGGCAAAAATATGGTCGCATTCCTTGATAGCGAAGAAAATCATTCAACAAATTGTTTTGCAAGGCAAATCTAAAAATTGTTTTGCTGTTGCAACCCATGAAATTAATGTGTTGGGTAAATGGATAAGCGCGGGTGGTCATGTGGTACTCACTGGCGACGCTGCACATGGGTTTAGCTCTAAATCAGGACTTGCAACGACGCTAGCATTGGATGATGCGTTGTTGTTTGCCCTTTGTTTAAAACGGCAGCTCGTTTGTAAATATCCCGAAATTAGGCAGCCCATTGCGAAAAGATTTTATGAGATAGAAAAGGACGATGAGAATACCAACCTTATAAAAGATCCAGAAAAAATTGCGCAGCGGGATAGATTGATTGTATTGGCTGCGAATACTACGCCCTTATGGTGTGAGCTGGCTGATATTCTCAATGAAGTTTCCTTTAAAAATCAAATAAAGCTTCTCGACCCTAATGGCCAAGTACCGTATAATCCTCCATGTTCTATTAGGAGTAAATTATGATTGAACTGCAAGGCATTAGTAAAACTTATATACACCGCAAAAAAACGCTGCAGGCTTTGCATCCAACTGATTTGAGCGTTCAAAAAGGTGAGATTTTTGGGATTATTGGCTTAAGCGGTGCGGGCAAAAGTACGTTGTTGCGTATGGTTAATTTATTGGAAGTGCCTACGACGGGTCGGCTTTTTATTGATGGTCAGGAATTAAAAGCCGAAAACACTGCGCAGTTGCGCAGTACGCGTCAGCAGATTGGAATGATTTTTCAGCATTTCAATTTGCTAAATTCGCAAACGGTATTTGATAATATTGCGCTGCCTTTAAAATTTGCGCATTGGTCTTCTGATCGTATTCAAAAACGTGTTGAAGAATTATTAGAATTAATTGGTTTGACCGATAAACGTTATGCCTATCCGAGTCAATTAAGTGGTGGACAAAAACAACGGGTTGCGATTGCACGCGCTTTAGCTTTATCGCCAAAAATTTTATTATGTGATGAAGCAACCAGTGCACTTGATCCGCACACTACGCATAATATTTTACAATTATTACAAGAAATTAATAAAAAATTAAATTTAACGATTTTATTAATTACTCATGAGATGGATGTGATTAAACATATTTGTCATCATGTGGCAGTTTTAGATCAAGGTCTTTTGGTTGAGCAGGGCAGTGTGATTGATTTGTTTATTCACCCAGAACATAAAACGACACAACGTTTTGTTGAAACTTATATGGGTTTGAAATTGCCTGAAGATCTAGAAACAAAATTACAAAAAAGTCCTAATGAACATACGCTGCCTGTGTTAAAGCTAGCGTTTCGTGGTGGCAGCGCTCTAAAACCGTTAATTTCTGAATTAATAACGCATTGTGGAACTAGCGCCAATATTTTATTGGCCAATATTCAAGTGATACAACAAGAAACCATGGGTGTGACAATTTTGATGTTACAAAATCCGCATGCGGAGCAAACGGCTATTGAATTTTTACGCGCCCAAGGCGTGCAAGTGGAGGTATTAGGTTATGTTAACGCTGTTTATTGAAGCAACGGTTGCAACGTTGTATATGGTTTTCGCATCCGGTTTAATTGGCTTGTTATTGGGATTACCTTGCGCGGTTTTTTTATACATGACGCAGCGCGGACATTTTGCACAGCATACGTTGTTTAATCATTTATTTGGGATGTTTATTAATGCGCTGCGATCCATTCCATTTATTATTCTTATGATTGCATTGATTCCACTGACACGATTGATAGTTGGCACACCGATAGGCACAACAGCTGCGATCGTGCCTTTATCTTTAGCAGCCGCTGCATTTTTAGCACGTGTGCATGAAAGTGCTTTAAATGAAGTGCCGCGCGGATTAATTGAAGCGGCTGTTGCCATGGGCGCAACAAAATGGCAAATTATTTCCCGCGTATTATTGCAAGAAGCCATGCCTGGTTTAGTGCGTGGTGTGACGATTACTTTAATTGTATTAATTGGTTATTCTGCCATGGCCGGCGTCATAGGTGGCGGTGGTTTAGGCAGTCTGGCCTATCAATACGGTTATCAACGCTTTGATACCAGCGTGATGGTGATTACAGTATTAGAATTAATTGTTATGGTGCAATTAATTCAATGGGCGGGTGATTTTTGGGTCGTTAAAATAAAGAGGTCATAAATGAAATTATTTAAAAGTGTTAGCGCAATTGTTTGTGCAGTGTTATTAAGTGGTTGTGGAAAATCTGAGGAACAATCTCACGTATTAAAAGTGGGAACAATCGCAGGTCCTGAAACGCAATTGATGGAAGCTGCAGGCGATGTGGCCCTAAAAAATTCCGGCCTTAAAATTGAAATTGTTGCATTTGAGGATTATGTATTACCGAATACGGCTTTAGCTGATGGTTTAATTGATGCCAATGCGATGCAAACAGAACATTATTTTGATAAACTTTTAACTTCAACCGGCTATGATTTAGTCAGAGCGGGCTATACGTTTATTTATCCGGTCGGTATTTATTCTTCCCGGCATAAAGCGATTAAAGATTTACCCCAAGGCGCGCGTATTGCCATTCCCAATGATGCCAGCAATGAACCGCGTAGTCTATTAGTGCTCGCCCAAACAGGACTTATTACGCTCAATGATAAGCCTGCAGGGAGTGATTTTACCGTCATAGATATTAAAGAAAACCCCTTAGCCATACAAATTATTCCCATTGATGCAGCGCAATTGCCCAGAATGTTAGGTGATGTCGATGCGGCTGTAATTAATACTAATTTTGCACTACCGGCAGGATTATTACCCAGCCGCGATGCAATTTTCGTCGAAAAGGTTAATCCCTTATATGCCAATATTATTGCCGTAAAAAAGGGTAAAGAACTGGACCCACGTATCGTTGAATTGGTTAAAGCCTATCAATCCGATGAAGTCGTAGCGATGGCTGAGAAGTTATTTGAAGGTCAAGCAATTCCTGCTTGGAAGTTTTTGAAGAATAACTAAAGAGTGGGTAAGCCGGAATCACCCCGCATTTGTTGCGGGGTCCGGTAAGTGCAAAATGACAAATCAGACAAAAATTACTTTAGCACAATTGTTCAGCAATACGACTAATTACACGACTTTGTAATGAGCTCACATCTACGCCGCTGGCTTCTAGCACATGACGCATTACAACTTTTGACATATATAAGCGAATTTCACGTGGTAAGCGAGCGCCACGACCGTTACGGTTTTCTTCCCATTCACGTACGCGGGAATGTGTGTGGGCACTATTTAGATTTTTATTTAAATCTCTTAATGCATCCGCTAAGGTTTTATTGTTAAACACTAGTTCTACTTCAAGCCAGCTTTGCACTAAGGTTTTGGCTTTCATTTTGGCTTTAATCTTCATACGCATACCTCTCTAATATTCATCATGCTCTTTTCAGGTATGATCCCTCAAGGGTAGGCTGCTTCCTGCACAGCTAAGTAGAGCAATCAACTAAGTGACTCTACTCATGCCGAAACGAGATCATACCGTAAATGTATGCAAAGGTCAAAATTTATTCACAAGCCCATTTTTTGACAGCCAAAAGCTTGACAAGTATTTGATTTTATTAAAAAGAAGAAATGATCCACACCCAGCCCACCCCACCCCGGCAAGTGTGGATAACCTGTTAATAAGCTGTCAGATACCCGTGCCCAATTTTTAAGCCCTTGATTTTAATATTATTTAAAAAACCAAAACCGCCATAAATTTGTCAGTCCAACTACTTTTAAAGCAAAAAAAACCACCCCAATTAAAACTATAGACAGAGTTATGCACAAGACTAAAAATTGACACACAAAACAATTTCTTGACTAAACCATCCATAATCTCCAGTATGATCACAGAATATGAATAAAACCCCCAACGGAACTCATTCCAAACGGGTGGCCGGAGGCTTTTATTCCGCGCGCAGCTTGCGAGCACGGAATAAAAACGCAGGACAGGCCCCGTTTGGACGGATCTAAGGTATATAATAAGAGACGCCATGTTAACCACAGCAAATTATTTAGACCTCATCGGCATCACCCAATGGCACCCACGCAGTGAAGTAAACCCTCAATCACAATGGCTATTTATTTTAGAAAAACAAGAACTTATACAACATCAATCCCTATTAGAAGCCATCTTAAAGTCCATTAATCAAACAATAAACTCAGTCACACTGGTCTATTTAGATAATACCAACACAACAATACAACTCCCATCCGATTTACGTTATATCGTTGCAATGGGCGAATTACCCGCACAGCTCTTACAAACAAACACAGACTTCCCCGAAAAAATTCCTGTGATTATCAGCGCTAATTTAACCACCCTAGCAACTGATCCCACAGCCAAGCGAGCATTATGGCAACAACTCAAACAACATCAGACATAACCATCCGCCCCATGCAGGTGCAAGATCTAGATGCTGTTGCAGTAATTGAAAACAGCGCCTATTTCGCACCCTGGCCTAAAGTAGCCATTCAGGCCAGCTTGTCTATTTATCCGGCATTTGTAATAGAAAAAAATGCTCAAATTGTGGGTTATGCCATTTTTAGTGTGGTGAAAGATGAAGCGCATATTGTTAATTTTGTCATCGCTCCACAATTTCAAAATCAAGGCCTAGGTCGCCTGTTGCTCCAATATGTATTGCATCTTTTGCTAGCACAGCAGATCAAAACAATAACCCTTGAAGTGTCTCAAAATAATGCATCAGCGCTTCATTTATACCAAGTCTTTGGTTTTCAACGCTGCGGTCTGCGCAAAGCTTATTATCAAACTGCAAAAGGACGTGAAGATGCTTTGATTTTGGCCTATAAACCCAGCTATACTTGAGCACACTCATTTAGCAAAAGGAATTGAATCATGCAGAACTATTTTAAAGGGATTTTATGTATATTGATGTGTTTATCTATCATGGCATGCAGCAGCCCCAATTCGCCCAAAGGCGTAGCCAAATCATTTTGGAATGCTGTAGTGGCTCAAGATCAAGACGCAGTGCGTAAATATTCAAGCAGTACTACCCAAGGCGCCGTTGATTTTAGTAAATCTAAGATAAACTGGAAAGAGATGAAAGTGACTTTAGGGACTACTGAAATGGCAGGTGATCAAGCCATGGTTCACACAGTCATCACGAATGACACAACCGGTGGCAAATATGTTTTCAATACATATTTAGTACAAGAAGACGGCTCATGGCGGGTAGATTTTGTACGTACACGTGAAGCCAGCATTACCAGTGAAATTTTTGCTGATATCATTAAGGGCTTGCAAGAATTCAATAAAGGTTTAAATGATAATTTTGAAGCGACAGTAGCCGGCTTTAGAGAAGCAGCACCTGAAATTAAAGTACAACTGGATCAGTTAACAGATAATTTGGCGAAAAATATGCAAGGTGCCTCTAAACAAGGTGATCAACATATGCACCAAAATTTAGAAGATTTTAAATCTGCAGTTATGGGTATTTTTGCGCATCATCCTTCGCAGATAGCACCTGCACCAGCAGCAGCTCCAGCGCAGCAAACAACACCCGATGTGAATCATAAATAAGACTAGGGAGTCGTCATCCTCGCCTGCGGGGATGACGTTCAGTCTAATAAAGAAGATAATAAAGTCGCAATCCCCAGAAAACTAAAAAACCCCGTAATATCCGTAATAGTCGTTAATACTACGGAAGAAGATTGCGCTGGATCTTGTTTACAGGCGCTCAATACTAAGGGCACAGCAGCGCCGGCAATACTGGCAATAAACATCGACAATATCATGGATATGCCAATAATAAAGCTCAAACCACTGGAATGACTCCATATAAATACACCCAAACTGGTGGTGAGTGCCACAGCCAAGCCATTAAAAATACCTACCCGACCTTCCTTAAATAAAATACGCCACCATTGTTCGGTATGTATTTCACGCAGTGCTAAACCGCGGATGGTTACCGCCAAGGCTTGCGATCCAGTATTGCCAGATTGTCCTGCAACGATCGGTAATAAAATGGCCAATACTGTATAAGTCGCTATGGTATTTTCAAATAAACCCACCACGCTGGCCGCAAGAAAAGCCGTCACTAAATTAATTTGTAACCATGGCAAACGTTTTTTAATCGCAAACCAGGGAGATGATAATGCCCGCTCATCTTTGCTAGCGCCCACCATCGTCAGGATATCAAGGGTCGCTTGTTCTTTACTGGTTTCAACTAAAATATCATAGGGAATAAGGCCTAAAAGCCGACCTTCATAATCAATGACGGGTAAATCGGTGACCCGATATTTTTCTAAAGTATTGACCACTTGATTTTTTTCATCAGTGACATTGACATAAGCATTCACAGGACTTGCCAGTTCACTTAATTTTGTATCTTTTTTTGCAAGCAGCAGGGTTTGCAAGTCAATTTGATTTTTTAAATGAAAATCTTCATCGACAATAAAAATAACCCGTCTGACTTTGTGCTGTGGGATTTGTTGTAAATGTTGAATAGCCTTCGTTACATCGATATGTGCTTGCAGTGCAATAAAATCTCCATCCATCAAAGAGCCTGCACTATCGAGGGGATAGTTTAAAGATTTTCGTAAATAACTTTGTGTTTTTGGCGGTAATAAATTTAATACAGATTCGCGCTTATCTGAGGAAAACCTTGCAAGAATATTCAGTGCATAATAAGTAGATAATTTCTCGAGGACTTGGGCGCAATAATCTTCAGGTAAATTTTCTAAAATCAAGGTGGCAATATCAGGCGTTATTTTTTCAAAAACAGATGCTGTGATTAAAGGAGTATAATGCGCAATAATCTTTGTTGATTTTTCGGTGTGCATTTTTTCTAAAATGCTTGCCGCTTCATTGGGGTAATTTAACAAATATTTTTCTTGTAATGCGATTTCGATGGCTTGCATTAGTTACCCTTTTGAGTTATTGATGCCAATTGACTGATTTCATTTAAAATATCTTCAGTAGTATGGGAGAACATAAACATAATATGCGCAAAAGAATCCACTAGATTTTCCTTGCGATCACTTAGAATAATACTTTGTAGTTCTTTGACTATTTTGTTATATTCGAGCACGCCAACGAGTATATGTTGCTCATCAGTCACGGGCAATACATTCTGTTTTTCCCAAACCTCAAGAAAAGCAACGGATGCAACCGAAGTATCTGTCATCAGCACCATAGGGCAAGGTGTCATCACATGACTCACCGGCTGTGATGGCGATGCTATCATCAGATCTTTTAAAGTCAGCATGCCTTGTAATTCGCCACGATTATTAATGCAAAAAATGCAAGGGGTGATTTCTTCAGGAAATTTTTGGATAAATGTTAATGATTGTGCGACGCTATGGTGAACAGGTAAAAATAAAACCTGCGTATTCATAAAAGCACCAACGGTTTGCTCTGAAAATTGCAGGGCATGTTGGAGTGCAATTTGTTGATTTTTAGGCAGTGATTCCATTAAGCTTGTGCGCAAGTCCAGATGAACCCTCGGTAATATTTTTTTCAAAGCATTCAGTGATAAATCTTGGGTAATGGACATGCTTTCTTCAATAGATAAATTTTGCAGGCAAACTGCGGCTATTGAGGGTATTAAGCTTGTGAACAGCAGTACAGTTTCTTTTTTTGATAACTGTTTTATAAAAAATAAAATATCATCCAGGGAAAAACGTTCCATTTCCCGCGCGCATTCTTCGGGATGGGTTTGTAAAAATTGATGAACAATTTCATTATGCATTTTTTTCTGGTTCTATTAAAAGCGTAATGTTTTCATAAAAAATATCGCCAGGCACTATCGCTTTACCGTTTTTGGTTTGCAAGATAATGACATGGGTTTTGATGTCGATGACTTGTCCTTCGACTTCACCTACTTTAACCCATTGGCCGATTTTGTAATAATGACGCACATTACGCATGGCGAGTAGGTGGCTGATGGCGTGGCGTGCGCCCATGCCAAAGGCAAGCGAGGCACCAAAGAGGAAAAAGCTAATAATAATTAAAAAGAGTGATTGAAACAGCGTCATGTCAAAACCCAAATGTTCCAAGGCCATGAGCACTGCAAAGCTGACCACGATAAATTTAGAAATTTTGCTTAAGGTGTTGGCATAGGTGGCTTCTCTTATACCCTTGTAATGATTGATGGTATAAGCCACTAAGTGGCCGACGATATAACCACTTAATACGATTAAGAAGCTGCCTAACAGACGCGGAAAATAATCATGCAACAAAAGAAGCAGGCCGGGCCAGCCTAAAGCGCGCAAAATAGTCCCAAAAGTGAATAAAATAATAATCCAAAAAAGTGTATTCGCGATGATACTTGCAACAGCAGGATGAGGCCTGACGTGATGCAAGCCCAATTGTTTACCTAGGGTGATAATCATCTTATCTAATCCTGCGCCCAATTTTAAAATTAAAAATCGAACCAGTAGTGCAATCAGCCAGCCAAGGACGAGAACAACAAGCGCTCCAAACAAGTTAGGTAAATAATCTTTAAGCGTGCTCGCAACTTCCATATAGCTATCAAGCGTTGTTTTTCCCCATTCAATATACTGTTGCATAAATAATCCTTAATAATTGATAACATCCTGATTTTATATAGTATATACGCAATCCCGCCATCAATTATGTTTTAAGAGCGACTGGGGCATCTTTCAAACCCTCATTTCTTAGTTTTGGAGCCAAATACGGCGGAGCATAGTTTTTAATCGTTTCTTAATTTATTACTGCTAGAATGCTCTTAGATAAGTATAACTGAGACTATCTTATGACTATCTTAAAATTGATTACTGATAATGAAAAATTTCTTGAGGCACTCGAGGCAGCAGGGATATTTAAGAAATTTTTCATTACGGGTGATGAAGAATTTCTTAATGCAATCGCGCAGTCAGAGCAGTTTGAGAAAATTTCACAAAAAGATAAATATAATACGCAATTGATTGCTAAATTTATTCAGGATAATTTTATTGAAAAACGATCGGATGATGAAGCGCAATTAGACGGTTTTATTAAAATTCATATAAACCCTGACGTGCCTCAACAATTAGCAGGTCATGGCATTCTTGATCCCCAGCAACTGCTCATTGAATTGCTAGAATTGATCCGGGCGTATGAGGTGTATCAAGATGAGCGGAATGAGGTGGATTTTTCAAATGCACGCATGTCTAAAAGTTTTGATACCATTGAAATTCCTATTAAGTATGGTATCGATAAAAAAGCCTCTGAAAGTTATGAACTGACCGGACGCACGTCCCCACTTTTATCCGTAGAATTTAATGAAGTGACACGTCAGGAATCAGCGGAATTTTCCGTAGCCCCACAATCAGGTAGTGCGCTTATAGATACTTTGTCGACAACCCCTCTAAAATTTTTAGAGGCCGTAAGATTAGTTAATGAGCTCGAGTATGTCGAGAGGATCAGTGACTACATTAAACGAACGGGTACCAGCAGCCAGTTAATAGAAAGGCAAAACGCTGAAATTTTATTACTAGCGTCATTGTCTACAGAAAGTCAAGTAGCACTCCATCATCTAGCCTTGCAATATTTACCTCATTTGCATGCAGGCATTGCGCATTTAGAAGAAGGTCATCGAATAAATATTTGGTATTACTTATTTGAGATCAAAGATGAGTATGACAAGGATATTAACACTATAATCTATCAATTTCTACAACCCTATGTTACAGGTGATAATGTCCATAAACTTTTTCATGATGCCTATAAAAATAAAATACAGTGGGGTAATGTTTCCGCAGCACAATTTTTAAGTTTAAAAAATAAATTTTGGCCCTCCTGGCCCGAAGAGTTGACAGCGTCTTTTTTTCCTGTTACCCCATGGGTAAACAGTTTTATACGCCATCATTTTAATTTATTATCTGTCAAAGAAAAAGCAGAAATCATCGTGGATTATTTAAGCCTAGAAAACCCTACGAAATTACTTGATGAAGGGTATTTGACCACACGTGCTTTATTTGATGAACTAAAAATAAATAATAATGGGCTATTAACTAAGCTCTTGAATAAAGTGGTGAAGTTTGGATTTATGGTTACGCATTTGCAAGGATTACACACAATCGTGACGTCCTACCGTGACCATCACCTTAAATGGAAGAAGCGAGAAAGTAACGCATTGATACGATGCCTTATAAATTTTTCCTGCTTAGCAAATAATCGTGATTTAAATTGTACACAAAAAATTAGTCTTTATTATATCCTGTACCCTTATATGGAAAAATATGATACTTGGTTGCTGTTCAAACCCGCATTGGCTTGTCGGCTGCAAGATCTATATAATACCCTAAAGGACGATCTTGCTTTCGTCTTGCCAATCTATAAGGGCGTTTACCCAGAAATCGAGAGCGTGGCACAAAAAACCAGTTTGCTCGTGCGCAGCAAGGCTCTGCAACTAGCAGATTAAGTACAATCACTGAGGTGGTATTATCCAGTTCGTCAAGTCAACCCCCAACGCCTAGCTCCAATGCAACCACTGGCGGTCAAAACACAGCCTATACAAGAAACCTTTAACGCATCATAAAGGTCGAATATATGACAAAGTTTAGTTAATTATCTAATGATTTCTTAAGCGTGCGCCAATGCGGCAAAAACTGGTCCATATAGGCATGAAAGCGATGATTATGATTGCGTTCCAGCAAATGGACTAATTCATGTACGATAATATATTCAAGACAAGCAATGGGTTTTTTAACGAGTGCAAGATTAATCCAAATGCGCTTATCTTGGATATTGCAAGTTCCCCAGCGCGTTTTCATTTTTTTAATCCGCCATTCATTGATTGCAACCCCAATAATCGGTTGCCATTTTTCAAAAAGCGGCTGGGCCAGGTTCTTTAATAGTGTGCGATCATGCTTGTGGAATACCGGCGCAGGTGGTAGTAAACGGATGGACTCTTGTTGCTGTTTAATCCAATTTAATTGTAAACTAATTGTTTGTAAAATCGCAGCCTGCGACATAAAGCGTGGGGCCGTTATTTGAATGCGACCATCTGGCGGGCAAACGCGCAAATACCAATTTTTAACGGTTTTGCGGATCACCGTGACAAATAAGCCATTCACATCTAGGGTTGTAATTTTAGTGTTCATATTATAAGGTAGAATACATGGAATTTGATGCTTCGCAACAAATAATTTTAGCGCAATTTACCCAATTGCAGCAAGATTTGCTTAAATTTCAAGGCTGGCGTCGCTGGTTTATTCAAGCGCCCAAGGGTATTTATTGTTTTGGCCCCGTCGGGCGCGGTAAAACTTTATTAATGGATATATTTTTTGAACAACTAGAGCGCACCGATAAAATGCGCATACATTTTCATGCCTTTATGCAACACGTGCATGAGCAAATGTTTGCAAACCCCCATCAAGTAGATCCCTTGAAAATCATTGCCCGTGATTTTGCTGCAAAAGCAAAAATATTATGTTTAGATGAAATGATGGTGGATGATGTGGCTGATGCAATGATTTTAGCCCGTTTGCTGCGCGCTTTACATGAATGCGGCGTAGTGTTGGTATTCACCTCAAATACAGCGCCAGAGGATTTATACAAAAACGGCGTACAGCGACAAAATTTTTTACCTGCGATTAAACTCATACAAGAAAATACTCAGGTCATTCCCATTGGAGAAGGCCAAGATTACCGCATTAAAACCCTAACCGAATCCGGTGTATTTTTTACACCCTTGACTGCGGATAATAATATTAAAATCGAAAACGAATTTTGGCGTTTAACAAACAATCATTTCGAATTAAATAAAACCTTACTCATTCACGGTCGCATTTTTTTAACAAAAGCAGCGAGCAGCGATACCGCATGGTTTAGTTTCGAAGAACTCTGCATCAAACCCCGCGCCTATCCTGATTATCTAGCCCTAGCCCACCAATTTAAAACCCTCATAGTAACCGACATGCCCATTTGCACTAAACAAGATGATTCCGCTATCAGACGTTTTGTGCATCTAATCGACGTATTATACGATAGCAAAACCATATTAATACTCAGCGCCGCCAGTGATGTTATGGATCTCTACCAAGGCCAAGACTTAAAAAAAGAATTCACCCGCACCCAAAGCCGTTTAATTGAAATGCGAACCCAGGCTTATTGGAATAGACGATAGGTATTGTTTAACATGAACGTTGGACTAAACTTAGGGTATTGCTAAAATAAAGTTATGGAGCTTAAATCATGTTAAATTGGGTTTTACTTTTCCTTGTCGTAGCCATCATTGCCGGCATATTCGGTTTTACAGGCCTAGCCTCAGAAGCCGCAGGTATCGCCAAGATTCTATTTATGATTTTCTTGATTCTATTTGTTATATCCTTACTGATGCATTTTTTTAGGTGAAAAGACAAAGCACATGTTAACGGGTTACATGTTGTAATCCGTTAATTAAAATATAATAACCACAGCGCCTAACAAAAGCATTTAACTTATGGTAAAATAAGCAAATTTCTAAGATAATTCCATCATGCCTGTAATACACATCAACCAACTTGAATATTCCATTACCCATGTTCCCTTGCTTGATAAGGTCAATTTAACGATTGAGCCTAAAGAGCGGGTGGCTTTGATTGGGCGTAATGGCGAAGGGAAATCAACCTTTTTAAAGATTATTGCGGGCTTAATTAAGCCTAGCCGCGGCAGTATGGATAAGCAAAGTCATATTGATATTGCAATGTTATCGCAAAGCTTGTTGCCGGCCAATGAGCAGACTGTGTATGAAGCGGTAGCTATGGGCTTGAGTGATATGGGTAAGATTTTAAATGAATATCACCAATTGCTGGAACAAATGGCTTTAGAAGGTGATCACGATGCTTTGTTTAAGCGTATGGATCAATTGCAACAGCAAATTGAAAAAGGTGATGGGTGGTTATTGCAACAACGGATTGAACGGGTCATTACAGAATTATCATTGCCAGCAGATGTGTTGATGTCAACTTTATCCGGTGGCTGGCGCCGGCGCGTGGCGCTGGCACAAGTCTTGGTGCGTGAGCCCGATTTATTATTATTGGATGAACCCACCAATCATTTGGATGTAGCGACGATTCAATGGTTAGAAGAAATATTATTGAATTATCCCAAAGCCATTTTATTTATTACCCATGATCGCGCATTATTACGTAAACTCGCTACGCGCATAGTTGAATTAGACCGAGGGCATATCACGTCTTATCCCAATAATTATACCTTGTATTTAGAATTAAAAGAAAAGGCTTTAGAAGAAGAACAGCGTCATAATGCTTTATTTGATAAAAAATTATCGTTAGAAGAAACGTGGATTCGGCAAGGTATTAAAGCTAGAAGAACGCGAAATGAAGGACGGGTTCGAAATTTAGAAGCCTTGCGCGTGCAGCGCGCGCAGCGTCGTGAGCAATCAAAAAATCCAGCATTTACTTTAAATACTACTAGCGGTCAAAGTAAAGTCATTATTAAAGCTGAAAATATCAGCTTTGCTTATGATAAAAAACCGATTATCAAACCGTTTTCTATCACCGTACAAAAAGGCGATAAAATTGCTTTAATTGGTCCCAATGGTGCGGGTAAAACAACCTTAATCAATTTATTAATGGGTACTTTAGAGCCGGATACTGGGACAATAACACGTAGCAGCCATAATCAAATTGCATTTTATGATCAACATCGTTTGCAAATCGATCCAGAAAAATCCCTAATTGAAAACGTAGTTGAAGGATCAGATACCATAGAATTAGATGGCGCACGCAAACATGTGATCAGCTATTTAAACGATTTTTTATTTTCGCCAGAAAAAGCGCGTGCGAAAGCCAAAGGTTTATCAGGTGGTGAATGTAATCGTTTGTTATTGGCAAAAATATTCGCCAAACCTGCTAATTTATTAGTATTAGATGAACCCACGAATGATTTAGATGTTGAATCCTTAGAAGTATTAGAAACCTTATTACAAAACTATCAGGGCACGGCGATTATCATCAGCCATGATCGGGAATTTATTGATAATATTGCTACGCACAGCATAGCTTTTGCAGGTGATGGTACACTTAAAACGTATGTCGGTGGTTACAGTGATTGGTTGTGGCAATCCGGGCAAGACAACAAAAAACCTGAGAAAAAAGCTGAGCCTGTACAGCAAAAAAATACCAAACAAAATGATGAAAATAAGCGTGAGCTTAATGCTTTACTTATTAAAATTAATAAATTAGAAAAACAAATTTCTGATTTAAATGATAAAATGGCCGAGCCTGAACAGTATACTGAAGCTAATTTAAAACAATTATCAAACTTGCAAGCGCAGTTAGAACAAGATTTTAAACGTTGGCAGGAATTGGAAGGTTAATCGAGGAGTTTTTATGTTAGTAAAATTATTTTTATTATTAATAGTGCTCAGCATGTTAGTTACGCTTGGCACCGGACTTGTTTATTTAATCAAAGATCAAGGTCGCAGCGAGCGGACGTTAAAGACTTTAATGATACGAGCAGGTTTAACAGGGGTTTTATTAATTTTATTATTAGTGGGGATAGCGACAGGATTAATCGTGCCGCATCCCCTCTAAAGATTATTGTATTATTGTTTAGCGTTGTTTAAAGTATATATCACTGTATTGGAGCTAGTAGTCACAGCATCCAAATCTAAACCTTCTTGCTGATATACTTTTAATACACCCGAACAATCCCCAGAAGGAACGGTCACACTAACAGTGGAAGAAATAGATATCACTTGCAGCGTTGATGCATTGCATACCACGACGGCAGTATCGCCAAACTCTGATGCCATTACAGAATAAGAAGCACCTAAACATAATACACCTAATACTGAACGTTTTAGAGAATTTGTCATAATTAACCTCTTAATTTAAAATATATACACAAAAATAAATAAACCCACCCAAACTACGTCTACAAAGTGCCAATACCAGGCAGTTGCCTCAAAGGCAAAATGATGATCAGGCGAAAAATGCCCGACTAGGCTTCTAAATAATATCACGGTCAGCATAATGGTACCAATCGTGACATGCAGACCGTGAAACCCAGTCAGCATAAAAAAGGTAGAACCATAAATACCCGAATGCAGGGTAAGTCCCAAATCATTATAAGCATGACCAAATTCATAGACTTGAAAACCTAGGAATACTATGGCTAGCGCAATGGTTAGAAATAAACCGATATTTAAATTTCTACGGTTTAGTTTTTTCAAGGCATAATGGGCCCAAGTAACTGTGATACCGCTGGTTACTAATAAAATCGTATTGATTAAGGGTATTCCCATCGGTGGAATAGTGCCTTGTGGACCGACAATGCTGGGATCAGGATTGTGCAGTAGTGGCCAGTTGTAAACAAAATCAGGCCATAATAATTGTCCTGTGAGTTCATAATGTCCTGGCGTGCCACTTAACCAAGGCAGAGCAAAGATGCGGACAAAAAATAGAGCACCAAAAAATGCCGCAAAAAACATGACTTCAGAGAAGATAAACCAAATCATAGCAATGCGAAACGAACGGTCCATTTGTGGGCTGTATAATCCACCCATGCTTTCTTTAATCACGCTGTGAAACCAACCTGCAACCAAAAATAACATGATGGCGATGCCCAAACCAAAAGTTAAGACATGATGTAATTTAGATATATCATGAATAATGCCGACCAATCCCCAGACCAGAATGCCCATGCCGACTGCCGCAATAATAGGCCAGTAACTGTGATCGGGCACATAATAATGCGCGTGCGGTGTAGGGGGTGTAGATGTGGGTTGTGTCATGTAGCGGCTCCCGTATTATCAAACAAAGTATAAAATAAGATTAGTTCTTCCATTTCCTTTGGGATATCTTTATCAATAAAAAATATCACCGACATCTCTTTTTTTTCCAAGGCATCAACATATTGTTGATTAAAACTAAAACATTCTGTTTTTTTCACATAACGATCCCCAAAGCCCGGTGAAATCGTTGCAACAAACTGTCCCACTTTGTCAGATGAAGTATTATTTTGAGTATAAAATAACATTCGGCTGATTTCACCTGGATGTAGTTCCAAGGTATTTTCTTGGGCATAAAATTCCCAAGGTTCATCACCATGGACGTGAGTAATAAATTTTACTCTAATTGTGCGTGTTGTATCTACTTGCGTAGGCATTTCAACACGCACACGGCCGCCTTTATTATTTATGCCGGTCATTTCACAAAAGGCATCATAAAGAGGCACCATGGCAAAGGCAAACACTAACATCCCACACGCTGCAGCCATTAATAACGCCACTAAGCGAACATGGCTTTTGCGCGCGGTAGGCATATGCTAGTGACGCTCAATTTGTGTCGGTGGTTCAGTAAAAGTATGATAGGGCGCAGGCGAGGGCACAGTCCACTCTAAACCATCGAGCCTTCCCATACGTGTTGTGTAGCCACTTCACCTTTACCACGCATACATTGAATCACCACGAATAAAAATATAAATTGCGATGCACCAAATGCAAAGGCACCCACACTGACTATTTGATTAAAATCGCAAACTGTAAGGCATAATCAGGAATTCGTCGCGGCATACCGGCTAGACCCAAAAAATGCATTGGGAAAAATGTTAAATTGACAGAAATCAGCGGATAACCAAAAATGAAATTTACCGAGCGTTTCGTTATACATATGACCAGTCCATTTTGGCAGCCAATAATAAACCGCTGCCAAAATACAAATACGCACCTGGCACTAAAACATAATGAAAATGTGCGACCACAAAATAAGTATCATGATATTGAAAATCTGCAGGAACATCGAGAGCATAAGCCCTGAAAATCCACCGATAGTAAATAAGAACACAAAGGCAATTGCAAATAACATTGGGGTTTCAAAAGTTAATCGACCCTTGAAAATAGTAGCTACCCAATTAAATACTTTTACGCCCGTAGGAACGGCAATCAGCATCGTGGCATACATAAAAAATAATTCTGCCGCCAGGGTAATCCCGTCGTAAACATATGATGCGCCCAGACTATAAATGATAAAAAGGCAATGGAGGCCAGTTGCATAAACCATGAAATGTATAGCCAAACAGTTTTTTGCGACTGAAAGTCGGAATAATTTCTGAGACGATGCCAAATGCAGGTAAAATAACAATATAAACTTCAGGATGGCCAAAAAACCAAAATAAATGTTGGAATAATACTGGATCGCCACCACCCGCTGCATTAAAAAAGCTAGTACCAAAATGCCGATCGGTGAGCATCATAGTCACCGTACCTGCAAATACCGGCATCACTGCAATTAATAAAAAAGCAGTAATTAACCATGTCCAACAAAAAATAGGCATATCCATTAAAGTCATTCTAGGCGCACGCATATTTAAAATAGTCGCAATAATATTGATAGAACCCATGATGGAAGAAATACCCAATAAATGAATAGCAAAAATAAAATAATCAGTACTGGCGGGCCATAATTAGTGGATAAGGGCGCGTAAAATGTCCAACCAAAATTTGGGCCACCGCCTTGCATAAATAAGGTACTGACAACAATGTAAAGCTAATGGGAAGAAACCAAAAACTCCAGTTGTTGATCCGTGGCAATAGCCATATCGGGCGCACCTATCATTATAGGAATCATCCAGTTTGCAATCCCGCAAACGCAGGCATGATACACCAAATATCATGATTAAACCATGCATGGTCGTATGCATTATTAAAGGTTTCTGCAGGAACAATTTGCATGCCTGGCTGAAATAACTCAGCACGAATCAATCATCGCCAGACTGCCGCCGATAAAAAACATAATAAAACTTAACACTAAATACATGGTGCCTATATCTTTATGATTGGTGGTGGTTATCCAACGCAAAATGCCTTTTTTACTCGGACCATGTGCGTATGATCATGCGCAGTCATTTCATGTGAGGTACTCATATTATTAACCTTTATTAAGAGGGATTTTTTGGAGCTTTCTTTTCTAAAAGCCAGGCTTCATAATCTTCTTGTGTTTTTGCTTCAACCACGATCGGCATATAAGCATGTCCGGCACCGCATAATTCAGCGCATTGGCCACGATAAATACCAGGTTCAGTGATAATTGCCCAAGATTCAGTAATAAATCCCGGTATCGTATCTTTTTTCACGCCTAATTCATGGACCCACCAAGAATGGATCACGTCTTTGGATGTGAAAGCAAAACGAATTTTTTTATTGATTGGTAAGACCAAATGTTGATCAACAGCTAAATTATAATGTTCATTTTTAGCAACCAAATTACGAATTTCTTCTTGCGTGGTGGTAGGGTGGCTAAAAAAGTGTTATTATTCATCCAAATAATCATAATGCCAATACCAGTGATAACCGGTGACTTTAATCGTTAAATCCGAGGCCTCGGTATTATCCAGTTCAATCAAAGTCTTAGTCGCAGGTATGGCCATGACAATGAGGATAATAAAAGGAATAATGGTCCAGATAATTTCTACATGGGTATTTTCATGAAAATTAGATGCCGCGTGACCTTTAGATTTTCGATGGTTAATAATGGCATAAGTCATAATACCAAAAACGACTACGCCTATCCCCACACAGACCCAAAACATGGTCATATGCAGATGATGCATAGAAGCACTCAATGGGGTTACGCCGACGGGCATATTCACACCATAAGCTGCAAAAGAGGCTGAACTGAATAGTATTAGCCAAGTAGATAACAATAAACGCAAATTTTTAAGCCCTAACATGCCTAATCTCCAAATAAGGTCGGTTGATTCACTGGACGTGAATTCCCTGCGACATTTTCGCAGGAAAGGCTGTGAAAAACAAGTCTTGCACCACAGTAAATCACGTCGATGTCTAGTGCCCCAAAATCGCGCTGAATATTTGTTTGAATATAACCATTAGTAAACGAAAATTAAGAAAATACAGGGTTTAAACATCACCGTGCCCGAAAACAATGGGGGCGGTGGCGATCGTAGTTAAAATTGATTTAGGCCCCAATAAATGTTAGAATGCTTAATTCTAATAGAAGACAGCTATGCCAACAGTAACACTTAATATTCCATCAGAACTTGCAGATACGCATAGGCTCGCAGGATGGTCAGTGACGGTTGGTCAACTGAAAGAAATAGCAGAATTGGTTTTGCATGATCTTAATGATCCTTCCTATAAAGAAAGGGTAGAAACATTTTTTTTACCTGCCTGTGCAAACGATGCAAAATATAATTTTTCTGAAATAATGGCTGCTTTGTATAAAGAAGATCCTGCTTTTCTGTGCGCTGTGATTAAATTAAAACAACACGATCAGTTTTTATTTGATAATATTTTTGATTTTGTTGATTTCGCGCTGGGCGCGCAACCCATTTGTGATAAATCACTGCCTTTGGTGTTCTCCCCGCATACTCGGACGCGGGTCTCCAAACATTTATTGGGAATAAATTATCATAGCAATAACGGAAAAATTGAATATAAAGTACCGGCTCGTTGGAAGATGATTATTAAATTAAGCAGTAAAGCTCAACGTAAGAGTTTCGAGCAATTATTCAAACTCTACGATCGTTTAAATAAACAATATTCATTATTCACTTTGAAATTGATGTTAAAAAATGGCATTGGTATAGAAACCATCTGCGACAATATTGCGGACTTGTCACAAGCCATACCCATGCGTCTTTGCAGCTTATTTCCAGACCAAGCAGGCAGAGAAACGGTTGTATTTATCTTGGCCTCGGATGATCACAATGGGTCTTTACAATTTTCAAAAACTTATTTAGATGAGAGTAATATGGCCGTGCCTTATAACCTTCAGATCGCGGCCAATGTCTATGAACATTATAATGTTAAATTTAGAATGGTAGAAACAACAATCGAATTATTTAATGTGATCAAAGCTATTGCGGAGGTCAGTCCGCACAAAAAAATAGCCGCTCTTTTGATTTTTGGACATGGTGAATATGACAACGACAAGGAAAAATACATAGGGGTATTCCTCGGACAAGAAAGCGAAGATCCTGCAAAATCATGGTTTTTAGGTGAACACTCAATAATACCGGAAAATGCTTTTGCACCTTTGGCAGGGGGTAAACTGGCATTTATTAGCTGCAATGCACTTGACCCTGGTACTTCGAAAATAATGTGGGTTGATGCTATTGCCAAGCACGCTCCTGATACGACTGTGATTGCAGCTAAAGAACCGTTTGATGCTTCTAATATTCGTGTCGATGCAAACGGTATGATCAATATCGCATTTCAAGCACCTGTACTTAATTTTCCTAATGACGTCACTTTTCAGGATATCAGCTACACAATACAGCCAATTAAGCAAACTGTAGATGCAGAAACAGCTTCTTCGCTGAATCCTAGTTTAGTGCGTAACTTTATAGGGCCGACATCCAAAAATGACTCTCGTAGTGATGTTGCAATGCTTCCTATAAAAAAGCTTTAAATAACTAAAAATTTTAAACCTTGCGGATAGAACCCTGATACTGAGAAATAAGCGTATCCGTGGTTAATAAAGTAATACCTTCAACAATAGATTACGCAATCAGAATGCGCGCCGTCAACGGCCCGCCCAGACACAACCCGTATCTAAACAAAATATCTCATTGTTTTTATTGAATTTTCCAAGGCGTGACCAATGGCCGAAAACGATGGGGCCGGTGGGTTTGCGGTTGGGATAATCAAACCATGGGATTAAATCAAGGTGATCGTTTGGGTGGCCGTCGGCGGAAAGGATGAGTTCGCAGTTTGCGTTGACAAAACGCATGCGGGTGAAGGCGTTGATGATAAAACGAGAGCGGTTAATGCCTGTTAAATCATCTTGCCAGCGTTTGGGTTGTTCACCATACATGTCCTTTAATAATTCATTGCCTGTCTGGCTTTGTAATTGGGCCTCAATTTCTTTGGCCAAACTTTGCGCAGTTGTTAAGTCCCATAGTGGATAAATGCCGGCATGAACGAGGGTCATATTGAGCGCTGCATCATGATGTAATAAAGGCTGATGTGCGAGCCAATGTAACAATTCATCTTTATCAGGGGCCAATAGAATATCATCCAGGGTATCTGTGGGATGTTTGGGGCGCAGTTGTTTTGCATAGGCTAATAGATGTAAATCGTGATTACCTAATACAGTGATTTTATGCGGTAAATTTTTTATAAAACGCAAGGTTTCTAAGGATGATTTACCCCGGTTGACTAAATCACCGCAAAACCATAAAGTATCCTGGCGTTCATTAAAATGCAGGTGCTCGAGCAGGGTCATTAATTCTTGATAACAACCTTGCACATCGCCGATGGCATACGTAGACATTTTTAATATTCCTAGAGGTATTTATGAATAATTGGCAACCCAGCGCATCCATCGATAATTTAAAAAAACGTGCGAATATTATGCAACAAATCCGAAATTTCTTTGCTGATCGTAATGTATTAGAAGTGGAAACGCCACTTTTTTATGAATCAACGGTCACAGATCCGGTGCAAAAAGCCTTTCAGTTGGGCAATAATTTTTTACAAACTTCGCCTGAATATGCAATGAAACGTTTACTGGCCGCAGGCAGTGGCGATATTTTTCAAATTTGTAAAGCCTTTCGTGACGATGAAGTTGGGCGTATCCATAATCCAGAATTCACCATGTTAGAATGGTATCGTATCGGCTTTGATTTATCTGATCTGATGGATGAAATGTCTGATTTACTGCAATTGATTTTAAAGTGTGAACGTCCCGATCGCATGACTTATCGGCAATTATTTATAACTATTTTAAATATTGATCCCATCATTGCAGATATTAATAGTTTAAAAAATATAGCCGCACAACATAATATAAATTTAAGCGACAGTTTTGATGACGTTGATAAAGATACTTGGTTGGATATTTTAATGACGCATCTAATAGAACCTAAGGTCGGACAAACAAAACCGACTTTTATTTATAATTATCCCGCCTCACAGGCTGCCCTTGCAAAAATTAACCCAGATAAAACCACAGCACAACGTTTTGAAGTTTATTTTAAAGGCATGGAATTATCTAATGGTTATTATGAATTATTAGATCCAGATGAATTAGAAAAACGTTTTCATCAAGATAATGCGCTCCGAAAATCTCGCGGTTTACCCGAGCGTCCAATCGATGAAAAATTATTAGCCGCGCAGCGTCATGGTATTCCTGATTGCGCGGGGGTGTCATTAGGTTTAGATCGCTTAATGATATTAGCGCTCGGGGCTCAGCATATTAAAGAAGCGGTTGCCTTCACTCACATTTGATGCTATATTTAGTGCTTAATTTAGTGTCAAATAAGGTGCAATACATGAACATTAGCCTAAGCCAAGATATCCATTCAATTACTGAGCTCAAGCGTAATACGAAAGCTTTGTTAGATCAGCTGCATCAAACAGGCCGGCCGATAGTGCTGACACATAATGGCAAAGCAGATGCCGTTATTATTGACGTGGCTCTTTTTGAAAAGTATATTGTGGCGCATAACATGGCTGCTTTATTACAAGAGGCTGAACAAGATATCAAAGCTAAGCGAACCAGGAACGCGCAGGAATTCATCGATCAATTTAACCATGACAATCAAATATCAAATTGAAATTACTGTTAGTGCAGAAAAAGATATCAAGCAAACCTGGGATTATATTGCAAAAGACAATCAAGAGGCTGCCAAGCGCTTTATTGAGGAGCTTGCAAAACAGTTCAAAACACTCGAATCTTTTCCATTGCGCTGTGCTTTAATACCAGAAAATGAAATCTTAAATTCAGATTATAGACATCTGATTTATAAACAATACCGTACGGTTTTTCGCATAGATAACAAAATTGTGTACCTTCTGCGTATTATCCATGGCGCTAAGCTTTTTGCGATAAAATAACGACGAGTTATTTCCCTGTTGTATCTCATTCTCCCTTGTGTTATGATGCTCAACCTTGACAGAAATACTTTTACTTTAACCGCAACCATTTTTATTTTTCATGAAAAAACAAGAGCTTACAAATATTGAAGCGCGGCCGGCTGGGGCGTTGGATACTCTGAAGTGGTTTGGGGTATTGTTGTTAGTGGTCGGGGGCATAGCCGGGTTTTATTATTTTTCTAACTATGCGTTGTTTATACGCGTGATTGGGTTATTGGTTGTGGTGGGCTTAATTGCCCTATTAGCCTTACAAACCATAAAGGGCCAGCTAGCGCTGGAATTTTTAAAGGGCGCTCGGAGTGAAGTGCGTAAGGTGGTTTGGCCTACGCGTCAAGAAACAACACAATTAACCATTATCGTAGTGGTAGTGGTGTTGATAGCCGCTGTGTGTTTGTGGCTGATTGATTATGCTTTGTTCCGTATTATCGCACTATTGACGACAGGCTAGGAGTTATCACATGGCCAAATCTTGGTATGTAGTACAAGTTTATTCCGGTTTTGAACATCGGGTAAAACAATATTTAGAAGAATTTATTAAGCACGAGCACCTAGAAGACAGCTTTGGCGAGATTCTAGTCCCTACTCAAAAAGTAGTGGAAATGAAAAGTGGTCAAAAACGTAAAAGTGAACGCAAGTTCTTTCCAGGCTATGTATTAGTACAAATGGAAATGGATGAAAAGCTTTGGCATTCGGTCCGCAATATTCCTAAAGTCTTAGGCTTTATTGGTGGCACCAGTGACAGACCTGCGCCGATTAGCGATAAAGAAGCGCAAAATATTTTACAACAAATTGAAGTAGGGCATGAAACCCCACAACCTAAAACTATTTTTGAACCCGGTGAAGTGGTGCGCGTGACTGACGGTCCTTTCGCAGACTTTAATGGCGTAGTTGAAGAAATTAATTATGAAAAAAGTCGTTTACGTGTAGCAGTATTGATATTTGGTCGTTCAACTCCCGTAGAGTTGGAATTCAGTCAAGTGGAAAAATCGTAATAGCCGAAGGAGCTTAAGTTTAGTCTTAAGCGTTTGCACTTCATTAGGAGTAAATCGTGGCAAAGAAAGTTCAGGCGTATGTACGTCTGCAAGTAAAAGCGGGCGAGGCTAATCCAAGTCCTCCCGTAGGTCCTGCGTTGGGTCAACGCGGTGTTAATATTATGGAATTTTGTAAAGCGTTTAATGCGCAAACGCAAAGCATGAAAAAAGGTATGCCCTTACCTGTTGTCATCACTGTATATAGTGATCGTAGCTTTACGTTTATCATTAAAACACCTCCAGCTGCTTATCTATTAAAAGAAGCTGCGGGCGCTGCGAAAGGCAGTAGTAAGCCCAATGTTGATAAAGTAGGTAAAGTCACGCGTAAACAATTAGAAGAAATTGTAAAAATGAAAGAGCCTGATCTCACTGCTAGTGATCTAGAAGCCGCTGTTCGGACGATAGCCGGAACAGCACGCAGTATGGGTATTGATGTTGAGGAGAAAGGCTAATGAGTACAAAAAGCAAACGAATGAAGGCTGTTGATCTGCGCATTGAAGCAGGCAAACCTTATGATTTAGTGCAAGCGGTTAATTTATTAAAAGAATTATCCACTGTAAAGTTCAGAGAATCTTTTGATGTCAGCATTAATTTAGGTGTTGATCCACGCAAATCTGATCAAGTCGTGCGCGGTGCAACCGTACTACCACGCGGCACAGGAAAAACTGTACGTGTTGCTGTATTTGCTGATGGCGAACAAGCACAAGCGGCATTGGACGCAGGTGCGATAAAGTGGGTCTAGAAGATCTAGCGCAAGCGGTTAAAGATGGCGTCATTGATTTTGATGTAGTTATCGCAACACCCAGTACCATGCGTATGGTTGGACAATTAGGTCAAATTTTAGGACCTAAAGGTTTAATGCCTAATCCTAAAGTGGGTACTGTTGCACAAGATGTCGCTGCAGCAGTGAAAAATGCTAAAGGCGGTCAAGTACGGTACCGTACCGATAAAGCCGGGATTATTCACTCGACCATCGGTAAAGCTGATTTTAACCCTGATGATTTAATGGAAAATTTGCGTGCCTTATTGGTTGATTTACGCAAATTAAAACCCAGTTCTGCTGAAAGGGGTTTATATGAAGAGAATCACTTTATCAACGACCATGGGTCCTGGTTTAGTGATTGATCAAGCAAGTATTTAAGACTTTGTATCAAGAGTAATGGCGAGGGCTGTGACTCTTGATCGTCAAAGACCGTAGGCATAGTTTCTATTTAATGATCTGCATCGCCTACGCAGACGGTGTCAAACGAATTTTGAGTTTCACCGTAAGGGTGTTTGCCGAAAGGCAGATGAATGTGTGTTCCTATCAATGGAGGTGTGAAGTGACACTAAGATTGGAAGATAAAAAAACCATTGTTGGGGAAGTCAATGCAGTTGCAAAAGACAGTATTGCTGCAGTCACCGCTGAATACCGTGGTTTAACGGTATCTCAGATGAATAAAATGCGTAGCGTTGCCCGTGAACGTGGCATTTATTTGCGTGTGGTGCGTAATACCTTAACGCGTCTTGCTGTTAAAGAAACAAAGTTTGCGTGTTTAGATGAAACGCTAACGGGACCTTTAATGGTTGCTTTTTCGAAGGATTCACCCAGTGCGCCTGCGCGCTTGCTGAAAGAATTCGCAAAAGAATTTGAAGCGTTAAAAGTAAAAGCATTAGCTGTAGATGGTCAATTGTACAGTGCTAAACAATTGGATGCGATCGCAAGTTTACCCAATAAGCAAGAAGCACTTTCTAGCTTGTTAGCGGTAATGCAAGCGCCGATTACCAAGTTTGTTCGTACGTTGGCTGCGACACCACAGAAGTTGGTGTGGACTTTGGTTGCTGTGCGTGATCAAAAATCAGCATAGTTGTTTGAATACATTAAATAATTTATTTGGAGTTTAAGTCATGGCGATTTCAAGAGACGATATTTTACAAGCAATTTCTGAAATGAGCGTAATGGATGTAGTTGAGCTTATTAAATCGATGGAAGATAAGTTTGGTGTGACTGCGGCTGCACCTGTAGCAATGGCTGCAGCAGCACCTGCAGGTGGTGGCGAAGCCGCTGCTGAAGAGCAAACTGAATTTAATGTCATTATGACCAGCTTTGGTGACAATAAAGTATCTGTTATTAAAGCAGTACGTACCGTTACCAATTTAGGTTTGAAAGAAGCGAAAGATTTGGTCGAAGGCGCGCCTTCAACGATCAAAGAAGCTGTGTCTAAAGATGAAGCAGCAAACATTAAGAAACAGCTTGAAGAAGCCGGTGCGAAGGTCGAAATTAAGTAGTTTTTTAACCGTGCATTACCCCGCAGCGACTGCGGGGTCACCGGTTGACAGTATTTTTTAGCATAACTATAAGAGGATATCATATGGCTGAAATGGCATACTCAATGACTGAAAAGAAACGTATTCGTACAGATTTCGGTAGCCTGCCTCATGTGTTGGATGTTCCTGATTTATTGAATGTGCAAATTAGATCTTATGATGAAGATTTTTTGCAGCTCAGTCTTTCTGAAAACCAACGCAAGAAAGTAGGGTTAGAGGGTGCATTTTCCTCTGTATTTCCTATAGAAAGCTATTCTGGCCATGCGATTTTAGAATATGTTGGATACCGATTAGGTACCAGCGTATTTGATGTGAGAGAATGTCAAATCCGTGGTGCAACTTATGCTGCGCCCTTGCGCGTAAAAGTACGCCTAGTGATTTTTGATAAAGAAGCACCTGCTGATCAAAAAGTCATTAAAGATATTCGTGAACAAGAAGTCTATATGGGCGAAATTCCCTTAATGACTGAAACTGGTTCATTTGTCATCAATGGTACTGAGCGCGTGGTTGTATCGCAATTACATCGTTCTCCTGGTGTTTTCTTTGAACATGATAAAGGTAAAACCCATTCATCCGGTAAATTATTGTATTCCGCGCGAGTTATTCCTTATCGTGGTTCTTGGCTAGATTTTGAATTTGATCCCAAAGATTGTGTATTTGTTCGTATCGATAGACGTCGCAAATTACCGGTAACCATTTTGTTACGTGCTTTAGGCTATGAGTGTGGACGAAATTCTTTCAGAATTTTTTGAAACCACACGTTACCTATGTATTAAAAGATGGTGATACCGCAATCGATGCAATGTCAGCCTGAAGAGCTTGCGTGGCGAAATTGCTGTTGTTGATATTAAAGATCCATAAAGGTAATATTAATCGTCGAAGCACGGCCGCCGAATTACAAGCTCGCCATGTTAAACTTATAGAAAAAGCAAGATCACTGAGATAGATATTCCTACTGATTATTTGATTGGTAAAGCTCTAGCGCAAGCAGCGTGATTGATAAAGCAACGGGCGAAGTCATCGTGCGCATGCGAATGCTGAAATTAGCGCAGAATTAATTAATGCATTGAATAAAGATAACATTACGACTTTGAAATATTTCATACCAATGATTTTGATCAGAGGACCTTATATTTCCGATACTTTACGTATTGATCCTACGCAAAGCCAATTAGAAGCTTTGGTGGAAATTTATCGTATGATGCGTCCTGGTGAGCCACCAACAAAAGAAGCAGCAGAAAATCTATTTAAAAATTTATTTTTTATGAAGATCGTTATGATTTATCAGCTGTAGGGCGGATGAAATTTAATCGTCGTGTCGGCGCAAAGAATGATGAAGGTCCTGGCTGTACTTAGCTAAAGAAGATATTATTGATGTCATTAAAACATTGATTGATATTCGTGATGGTCGTGGCATAGTCGATGATATTGATCATTTAGGTAATCGCCGCGTACGTAGTGTTGGTGAAATGATTGAAAATCAATTTCGTGTAGGTTTAGTACGTGTAGAACGTGCTGTGAAAGAACGCTTAAGTCTTGCTGATATCGAAGACCTCATGCCACAAGATTTGATTAATGCCAAACCAGTTTCCGCAGCCATCAAAGAATTTTTTGGCTCCAGCCAATTGTCTCAATTTATGGATCAAAATAATCCATTATCTGAAATTACCCATAAACGTCGTGTTTCTGCATTAGGACCAGGTGGTTTAACACGTGAACGCGCAGGTTTTGAAGTACGCGACGTACACCCCACTCATTATGGTCGTGTATGTCCAATTGAAACACCTGAAGGTCCAAACATTGGTTTGATTAATTCACTTGCGGTCTATGCAAGAACAAATGAATATGGCTTTTTAGAAACACCTTGTCGTAAAGTGGTGGATGGACAAATTACCGATGAAATCGATTATTTATCCGCTATTGAAGAAGGCGATTTTTATATTGCGCAAGCCAATGCGGCTGTTGATGAAAAATAATCGTTTAATCGACGATTTAGTGCCTTGCCGTCATCAAAATGAATTTACTTTTATGACGACCAGATAAAATTGATTATATGGACGTTTCACCTAAACAAATTGTTTCTGTTGCTGCGTCATTGATTCCATTTTTAGAACACGATGATGCTAACCGTGCCTTGATGGGATCAAACATGCAACGTCAAGCCGTTCCCACTTTAATTGCTGAAAAACCTTTAGTTGGTACAGGGATGGAGCGCATTGTTGCACTGATTCAGGTGTCACTGTAGTTGCAAAACGCGGCGGTGTTGTTGATGCTGTTGATTCAGGTCGTATCGTTGTTAGAGTTAATGATGAAGAAACCGATGCGGGTGAAGCCGGGGTTGATATTTATAATTTGATTAAATACACCCGTTCAAATCAAAATACGTGCATTAATCAACGCCCTATTGTTGAACCTGGCGATATTATTAGCAAAGGGGATATTTTAGCGGATGGATCTGTCTACAGATATGGGTGAATTAGCCTTGGGTCAAAATTTATTAGTCGCATTTATGCCCTGGAATGGTTATAACTTTGAAGATTCGATTTTGATTTCTGAGCGTGTGGTTCAAGAAGATCGCTTTACTTCTATTCATATTGAAGAATTAACCTGTATTGCTCGAGATACAAAATTAGGACCTGAAGAAATCACGGCAGATATTCCAAATGTGGGTGAAACCGCTTTGGGTAAATTAGATGATGCCGGTGTTGTATATATTGGTGCGGAAGTTAAAGCCGGTGATATTTTGGTCGGTAAAGTAACACCTAAAGGTGAAACACAATTAACACCTGAAGAAAAATTATTACGTGCCATTTTTGGTGAAAAAGCATCTGATGTAAAAGATACTTCCTTACGCGTTCCCACAGGCATGAATGGTACCGTGATAGACGTGCAAATTTTCACGCGTGATGGTGTTGAAAAAGATGAACGTGCGTGTGCGATTGAAGCAGATGAACTTAAGCAAGTACAAAAAGATCTTAAATGATGAATATCGGATTCGTTGAAAATGATGTGTATCAACGGATCAATAAATTGTTATTGGATAAAGTGTCAGCGGGTGGTCCGAAAGGATTGAAATCAGGTGACAAAATGACCCAAGAATATTTGGATACATTGTGCATGAAAAATGGTTTGAAATCCGCTTGCGTAAAGATGAAGATAATTTGCAACTTGAAAGTTCACGTGAACAATTATCTGCATTGCGCAAAGCTTATGATGAAAAACTTGGAAGAAAAACGCAAGAAAATTACGCAAGGTGATGATTTAGCACCCGGCGTATTAAAAATAGTTAAAGTGTATATGGCCGTGAAACGCTATATTCAACCAGGGGATAAAATGGCGGGACGTCACGGTAATAAAGGCGTTATTTCAACCATCGTTCCTGTTGAAGATATGCCTTATTTGCCTGATGGCACGCCGGTTGATATTGTACTTAATCCATTAGGTGTTCCTTCACGGATGAACGTGGGTCAAGTATTAGAAACCCATCTAGGCTGGGCTGCAAAAGGTTTGGGTAAAAAAATTGGTGACATGTTAGAGCAACAAGAAACAACTGGCGAATATTCGCGGTTTCTTGGATAAAATTTATGACATTGGTGGCACTAACAATAAGGATGCCTTGAAATCTTTAAATGATACGGAATTACTGTCACTTGCCAAAAGATTACGTAGCAGGTGTGCCTATGGCAACACCAGTATTTGATGGCGCCAGTGAAGAAAAAATCAAAGCGATGTTGAAATTGGCTGATTTACCTGAATCTGGGCAAACAATTTTATACGATGGCCGTACCGGTGATGCATTTGATACACCAGTGACGGTGGGCTATATGTACATTCTTAAATTGACACCATTTGGTGGATGATAAAATGCATGCGCGTTCCACAGGATCTTATAGTTTAGTGACGCAACAACCCTTGGGTGGTAAAGCGCAGTTTGGTGGCCAACGCTTTGGGGAAATGGAAGTGTGGGCACTGGAAGCTTATGGTGCAGCCTATACCTTACAAGAAATGTTGACTGTTAAATCAGATGATGTTGCAGGACGTACAAGAATGTATAAAAATATTGTGGATGGTGATCATCGCATGGAAGCCGGGATGCCAGAATCATTTAATGTGTTGATTAAAGAAATTCGAGCGCTTGCGCTTAATATTGAATTGGACCGTGAGTAATTATAAATTTAACCAGCATATCGGACGGGAGATATCAAGTCTTGAAAGATTTATTAGAGTCTTCTAAGAGATCAAACACAGTGTAAATGATGAGTTTGATTCTATTCGTATTTCTTTGGCTTCGCCAGAATCAATACGCGCTATGTCTTATGGTGAGGTGAAAAAACCAGAAACAATTAATTATCGTACTTTTAAGCCAGAACGAGATGGCTTGTTTTGCGCCAAAATCTTTGGTCCAGTTAAAGATTATGAATGTTTATGTGGTAAATATAAACGCTTAAAACACCGTGGCATTATTTGTGAAAAATGTGGTGTAGAAGTCACATTAACTAAAGTGCGTCGTGAACGCATGGGACATATCGAATTAGCAAGTCCTGTTGCGCATATTTGGTTTTTAAAATCATTACCTTCACGCATTGGTTTGTTGTTGGATATGACTTTAAGTGATATTGAACGCGTATTGTATTTCGAAGCATATGTTGTGACCGATCCCGGCATGACTGCTTTAGAACGCAGGACAATTATTATCTGAAGAAGCTTATGCTGAAGCGTCGAACAATATGGTGATGAATTTGACTGCGAGCATGGGCGCTGAAGCTATTCGTGATTTATTAGAAAGTTTAGATATTAAAGCAGAAATAGAAAAATTACGTGAAGAACTTGCTGAAACAAGTTCTGATACAAAATTCAAGAAAATTGCGAAACGACTTAAATTACTTGAAGTCATTTGCAGGATCAGGAATAAACCTGAATGGATGATCCTAGAAGTATTGCCTGTATTGCCACCTGATTTACGGCCTTTAGTGCCCTTAGATGGTGGACGTTTTGCCACATCCGATCTCAATGATTTATATCGTCGTGTTATCAATCGTAATAATCGTTTGAAACGTTTGTTAGATTTGAATGCGCCAGATATTATCGTTCGCAATGAAAAACGTATGCTGCAAGAAGCTGTGGATGCATTATTGGATAATGGTCGAAGTGGCACGTGCGATTACCGGCAGCAATAAACGCCCCTTGAAATCATTAGCGGATATGATCAAAGGTAAACAAGGTCGCTTTAGACAAAATCTTATTAGGTAAACGGGTTGATTATTCAGGTCGTTCTGTTATCGTCGTGGGACCCACTTTGAAATTACATCAATGCGGTTTACCTAAGAAAATGGCTTTGGAATTATTTAAACCTTTTATTTTTAGTAAATTAGAACGTCTAGGTCTTGCTTCAACAATTAAAGCTGCAAAGAAAATGGTTGAGCGTGAAGAAGCAGAAGTATGGGATATTTTAGATGATGTGATTCGTGAACATCCAGTATTATTAAACCGTGCGCCTACTTTGCACCGATTAGGTATTCAAGCGTTTGAACCAGTTTTGGTTGAAGGTAAAGCCATTCAATTACATCCGTTAGTTTGCGCAGCCTATAACGCTGACTTTGACGGAGATCAAATGGCCGTTCACGTGCCCTTAACGATCGAAGCACAATTAGAAGCGCGTACGTTAATGATGTCTACCAATAATATTTTATCTCCTGCGAATGGTGAACCCATTATTGTGCCATCACAAGATGTGGTCTTGGGTTTGTATTATATGACGCGTGAGCGGGTTAATGGCTTAGGCGAAGGCATGGTATTTGCAGATGTGAATGAAGTTGCATCGTGCTTATGACCCAAAGCAAGTTGGGCATCCATGCAAAATCAAAGTACGTCTACCTGGCTATATGCTGAATGTGAATACGCCAGATGATCAAGGTTTACATTTGATTGAAACAACGGTCGGACGTGCCTTATTGTCTGAATTATTACCCTCTGGTTTACCGTTTTCTTATGTGAATAAAACCATGAATAAGAAAGCTATTTCTAATCTTATTAATATGTGTTATCGACAAAGTAGGCTTAAAAGAAACGGCTATTTTTGCTGATCAACTAATGTATACCGGATTTTATTATGCAATGCGTTCAGGCACTTCTGTAGGGATTAATGATTTAGAAATTCCTGAAGAAAAAGCAGAAATTATTCGATCAGCCGAAGATGAAGTTAAAGGCATCGAAGAACAATTTAGTTCAGGCTTGGTGACTTATGGCGAACGCTACAACAAAATTGTAGATATTTGGTCACGTACTAATGATAAAGTTGCAAAAGCGATGATGGCAAGCTTGTCTACTGAAAAAGTAACAGATAAAGACGGTCAGTGAGGTACAACAAGAATCTTTCAATCCTTTTTATATGATGGCGGATTCAGGTGCGCGGGGTTCTGCTGCACAGATCAGTCAGCTCGCAGGTATGCGTGGTCTGATGGCTAAACCAGATGGCTCTATTATTGAAACGCCGATTATCGCGAACTTTAGAGAAGGCTTAAACGTATTTCAATACTTTATTTCTACTCACGGTGCGCGTAAAGGTTTGGCAGATACTGCGTTGAAAACTGCAAACTCAGGTTATTTAACCCGTCGTTTAGTGGATGTAGCGCAAGATTTGGTTATTACAGAAAAAGATTGCGGTACCGACAAAGGGTATTCGTAATGCATCCTTTAATTCAAGGTGGCGATGTGGTTGAACCGTTGCATGAACGTGTTTTAGGTCGTGTTTACCGCAAGATGTCTTAGATCCAAAACACAAGAAATTGTATTTGAAGCAGGCACTTTGTTGGATGAAAGCAAAGTAGAAACATTAGAAGTACTAGGTGTGCACGAAGTATTTGTGCGTTCAGCTATTACTTGCGAAACACGTTATGGTTTATGTGCTGCTTGTTATGGTCGTGATTTAGCGCGTGGACATTTGGTGAATATTGGTGAAGCCGTTGGTGTTATTGCAGCACAGTCTATCGGTGAACCTGGAACACAGTTAACCATGCGTACTTTCCACATTGGGGGCGCGCATCTGAACAATTACAGTAATAATATTCAAGTAAAATCATCTGGACGAGTGAAATTACATAATATGAAATTATTAGAACGTATCAATGGAAAATTTGTTGCAGTTTCTCGTTCTGGTGAAGTCACAGTGTTAGATGAAAATGGTCGTGAACGTGAACGGTATAAAGTACCTTATGGTGCAGTATTTACGGTTGCAGATAATGATGCGATTCAAGCGGGGCAAATTGTCGCCAGCTGGGATCCGCATATGCATCCTATTATCACGGAAGTAGCAGGGTCTGTGCGCTTTGTGGATATGATCGAAGGCATTACCATGCAAAAGCAAACAGATGAAGTAACTGGCTTAACTAATATTGTGATCACGGATGCTAAACAACGCAGCAGCAGTGGTAAAGAATTACGTGCCATGGTGAAATTAGTGGATGCAGCAGGTGAAGATGTGTGCCTAGGTGGCACCACGCATCCAGCGTATTACTTCTTACCTTCAGATGCAATTGTGAATTTGAATGATGGCGCGCCAGTAGGTGTGGGTGATGTTATTGCCACGTATGCCGCAAGAATCATCAAAAACACGGGATATCACCGGGGGTCTGCCACGCGTTGCAGATTTATTTGAAGCACGTAAACCTAAAGATTCTGCAATTTTGGCGGAATGTTCAGGTATGATCAACTTCGGTAAAGAAACTAAGGGCAAACGTCGTTTGATTATCACTGGAGCCAATGGTGAATCGCATGAAGAATTAATTCCGAA
Source organism: uncultured Gammaproteobacteria bacterium (assembly GCA_963798975.1). Lineage (GTDB taxonomy): Bacteria > Pseudomonadota > Gammaproteobacteria > JABCZS01 > JABCZS01 > JABCZS01. The sequence continues at coordinate 24,112 of CAWCVU010000009.1, read as the reverse complement.
ATGGCGTCATGTTACTGTATTTGAAGGCGAACATGTAGAAAGCGGTGAAATGATCGCAGATGGTGCATCTAATCCACATGATATTTTACGTTTATTGGGTGTGAATGCCTTATCAAATTACATCGTCAATGAAGTGCAAGACGTGTATCGTTTACAAGGTGTAAAAATTAATGATAAACACATTGAAGTGATTATTCGACAAATGCTACGTAAAGTATTGGTACACGGCTCAGGTGATACTCGGTTCTTGCCTGGTGAACAATTGGAGCTGGTGAGCGTACAAGAGAACGATCAAGTCTTGGCTGCGGAACAGATTCCTGCGACCTTTGATCCGGTTTTGCTCGGGTATTACGAAAGCCTCATTGGCAACAGAGTCCTTTATTTCTGCAGCGTCATTCCAGGAAACAACGCGGGTGCTTACAGAAGCCTCGGTTGCGGGTAAACGAGATGAGTTACGTGGCTTAAAAGAAAACGTAATTGTAGGGCGCTTGATTCCTGCGGGAACAGGTTTGGCTTACCATACGAGTAAACGTAAAGGACAGCAAGCAGAAGTAGTGGTAGAGAATCAGCCAACGGCTGAAGAAGTACAATATGCCTTGAGTGAAGCATTAAATTCGAGTGAGAATGAACAGGATGCTTGACGTTGGTGGCAAAGCACTATAAACTGCCGCATTCAGAGCATAGAGACTGGTTTTTAGTTAAATATAATAAAGATTGGAGTTTTGAATTATGGCTACGACCAATCAATTGGTACGCAAAAGTCGTCAGTCCAGAGAAGTCATAGTGGATGTTCCTGCGTTAAAGCGTTGTCCACAAAAACGTGGTGTGTGTACGCGTGTTTATACGACGACACCTAAAAAGCCTAACTCTGCATTGCGTAAAGTAGCGCGTGTGTTTCACTAATGGAATGGAAGTGACTGCATATATTCCTGGTGAAGGGCATAACTTGCAGGAACACTCTGTAGTATTGATTCGTGGGGGTCGTGTTAAAGATTTACCCGGTGTACGATATCAGATTATCCGCGGTGCTTTAGATACGAGTGGCGTTAGTGAACGTAGACAAAGTCGATCAAGTTATGGTGCCGAAAGACCCAAAGATAAGAAGTAATTTAAATTTGTAAAAAGTTAGGTTAATTATGTCAAGACGTCAGTGTAGCAAAAAAACGATGAATTATTAAACCGGATCCCAAGATTTAGTTCGGTGATGATTAGCAAAATTTATTAATCACATTATGAATAGTGGTAAAAAGTCCGTTGCGGAAAAGATCGTATATAGCCGCATTAGAAAAATTAGCGGATACCAGCAAATTGACGGTAGATGATGCCTTTAATAAAGTGTTGGGTAAAATTAAACCGGTTGTAGAAGTTAGTTCACGTCGTGTAGGCGGCGCTACCTATCAAATCCCCGTGGAAGTAAGACCTGAGCGCCAATTAGCGTTGGCGATGCGTTGGCTTATTCAAGCTGCTAGAAATCGTTCTGAAAAAGGTATGATTGCACAATTAGCTGCGGAAATGTTAGATGTTTTAGCAGGTCGTGGTGAAGCGGTTAAGAAATGCATTGATACGAAGAAGATGGCAGATGCAAACCAAGCGTTTGCGCATTTTCGGTAAAATTAAAGAGATAAATCCCCCACGACCTACGGTCGCGGCCCCCTTTCATAAAGGGGCCGGACGTTTCGTCCGGAGGGGGGATTTGGAATGTTAGAGTGTTTTTTAAAAATTTGAGGATAAATTTGTGGCAGCACGTGTAACACCCATAGAACACTACAGAAACATTGGTATCATGGCGCATATCGATGCCGGTAAAACTACGACAACAGAACGTATATTGTTTTACACAGGTGTTTCTCATAAAATTGGTGAAGTACATGAAGGTGCTGCGATCATGGACTGGATGGAACAAGAACAAGAACGTGGTATCACGATTACATCTGCTGCAACGACTTGCTTCTGGGCAGGGATGGCATAAAAATTATGCGCAACATCGCATTAATATTATTGACACACCCGGACACGTAGATTTTACCATTGAAGTAGAGCGCTCATTGCGTGTACTTGATGGTGCTTGTGCTGTATTTGACGCAGTTTCTGGTGTAGAACCACAATCCGAAACTGTCTGGCGTCAAGCAAATAAATACCGCGTACCTCGTCTTGCTTTTGTTAATAAAATGGATCGCCAAGGTGCAAACTTTATGCGTGTTGTTGAACAAATTCGTAAACGTTTAGGTGCAACAGCTATTCCTGTACAAATTGCCATTGGCGCAGAAGAGAAATTTGAAGGCGTGGTTGATTTAGTAAAAATGAAAGCGATTTACTGGGATGAAGAATCTCAGGGCTCAAAATTTGAGTACCGTGATATTCCTGCTGCTTTACTTGAAGAAGCAACCGAACGTCGCAATGAAATGGTTGAGGCTGCTGCGGAAGCCAATGAAGAATTCATGGAAAAATATTTAGAATCTGGTGAATTATCAGAAGAAGAAATTAAAAAGGGTTTAAGAATAAGAACATTAGCCAACGAATTAGTGCCGGTATTATGTGGTAGCGCCTTTAAAAATAAAGGTGTGCAAGCAGTATTGGATGCTGTATTAGATTATTTGCCTTCTCCGATTGATGTACCTCCTGTAGAAGGTGTTAGCGAAGAAGATGATGATGATGGTCAAGGTGAAGGTGGTACTGAAATATTACGTCAAGCGCGTGATGAAGAACCTTTTGCTGCACTTGCATTTAAGATTGCAACCGATCCATTTGTGGGTACTTTAACATACATCCGAGTTTATTCTGGCGTGCTGAACAGCGGTGATACGGTGTATAACTCTGTCAAAGGTAAACGTGAACGTATTGGTCGTTTATTACAAATGCATGCGAATACACGTGAAGAAATTAAAGAAATTCGCGCAGGTGATATCGGTGCTGCAGTAGGTCTGAAGTTGTCAACAACCGGAGACACACTCAGTGATGTCAATGATGTTGTTGTGTTAGAACGTATGGTATTCCCAGAGCCAGTTATTTCAGTTGCTGTTGAGCCAAAAACAAAAGTAGACCAAGAAAAAATGGGTATTGCTTTGGGTAAATTAGCACAAGAAGATCCTTCTTTCCGTGTGCGCTCTGATGAAGAAACAGGTCAAACCATTATTTCAGGCATGGGTGAATTGCACTTAGAAATCATTGTTGATCGTATGAAACGTGAATTTAATGTTGAAGCGAATGTAGGTAACCCACAAGTTGCTTATCGTGAAACGATTAAAAAGACTGTAGAGCAAGAAGGTAAATTTGTACGTCAATCAGGTGGTCGTGGTCAATATGGACATGTATGGCTTAAGCTGGAACCACAAGAAGCCGGGCAAAGGCTTCGAATTTGTGAATGCAATTGTCGGTGGAGCGATTCCTAAAGAATATATCCCTGCGGTAGGCAAAGGCGTGCAAGAGCAAATGGAAAATGGCGTTATTGCTGGATATCCCGTTGTGGATGTTAAAGTAACCTTGTTTGATGGCTCTTACCATGATGTTGACTCTAATGAAATGGCGTTTAAAATTGCGGGTTCATTAGGCTTTAAAGAAGGCGCACGTAAAGCGCAAGCTGTCTTACTAGAACCCATTATGAAGGTGGAAGTCACTACACCTGAAGAATATATGGGTGATGTTATGGGCGATTTAAACCGTCGCCGCGGAGTATTGCAAGGTATGGATGACACACCAGCCGGAAGAAGTATTCGAGCTTTGGTGCCATTGTCAGAAATGTTTGGATATGCAACAGATATGCGCTCGATGTCGCAAGGACGAGCAACGTATTCTATGGAATTTGCCATGTATAAAGAGGCTCCTGCTCATGTAGCGGAAGCTGTTATTGCCGGTAGATCATCTAAGTAATTTAAAATCACGAAGAGGAAGAAAAAATGTCAGCCAAAGTAGCGTTTGAAAGAAACAAACCGCATTTAAACGTAGGAACGATAGGACACGTAGATCACGGTAAAACGACGTTGACAGCGGCGATCACGAAAGTGATGTCGGAGAACTATGGGACGCGGCGAATTCAAAGCGTATGATCAAATTGATAAAGCGCCTGAAGAAAGAGCACGTGGTATCACGATTGCAACAGCGCACGTAGAATACGAAAGCCCGAATCGTCACTATGCACACGTAGATTGCCCAGGACATGCGGATTATGTAAAGAACATGATCACAGGTGCTGCGCAAATGGACGGCGCGATATTAGTGGTGAGTGCAGCGGATGGTCCGATGCCACAAACACGTGAACATATTCTATTAGCGCGTCAAGTAGGTGTACCTTATATTGTTGTTTTCTTGAACAAAGCCGACATGGTGGATGATCCAGAATTATTAGAATTGGTAGAAATGGAAGTGCGAGAATTATTAAGCAGCTATGATTTTCCTGGTGATGATACACCGGTGATAGTAGGTCAGTGCTTTGAAAGCGCTTGAAGGCGATAAGAGTGATATTGGCGAGCCAGCGATACTTAAATTGGTTGAAGCTTTGGATAGTTATATCCCGCAACCGGTACGTGCAACTGATAAACCTTTCTTGATGCCAATTGAAGACGTATTCTCCATCTCTGGTCGTGGTACTGTAGTGACAGGCCGTATTGAACGCGGTGTTGTTAAAGTCGGTGAAGAAATTGAAATCGTCGGTATTAAAGATACCGTGAAGACAACGTGTACGGGCGTTGAAATGTTCCGTAAGTTGTTGGATAGAAGGGAAGCGGGCGATAACGTAGGTGTGTTATTACGTGGTACGAAACGTGAAGACGTAGAACGTGGCCAAGTATTAGCAGCGCCTGGCACGATTAAGCCGCATACTCATTTTGAATGCGAAGTGTATATTTTATCCAAAGAAGAAGGTGGACGTCATACACCATTCTTTCACAGGCTATCGTCCACAGTTCTACTTCAGAACGACAGACGTAACGGGTTCAGTGACTTTACCTGAAGGCATTGAAATGGTTATGCCTGGTGATAACGTAAAGATGATTGTTAAATTGGTAGCCCCGATTGCGATGGAAGATGGTTTACGTTTTGCGATTCGTGAAGGTGGCCGTACTGTAGGTGCGGGTGTTGTTTCTAAGATTATTGAGTAACCCTGAGGAATTGTGATGCAAAAACAGAAAATTCGCATACTCTTGAAAGGGTTTGACCATCGGCTGATTGATCAGTCGACCAGTGAAATTGTAGAAACTGCAAAGCGTACCGGCGCGCGGGTTATAGGGCCTATCCCTTTACCTACGCGGATCAGTAAGTTTAATCTTTTGGTTTCACCGCATGTTGATAAAGATGCACAGGATCAATTTCAAATTAAAGAACATAAACGTTTGGTTGATATTTTAGATCCAACAGATAAAACGATTGATGCTTTGATGAAGCTAGATCTGTCTGCAGGTGTAGATGTGCAAATTAGCTTGGACAGTGAATAATACAGGGGAATAGGTAAATGGCTACGGGTTTAATCGGTACTAAATGTGGGATGACGCGATTCTTTCGAGAAGACGGTGTTACCATCCCTGTAACGGTCTTAAGTATTGCAGATCATTTTGTTGTGCAAGTAAAGACACCAGAAAATGATAAATACAGCGCTATTCAAGTTACTGTGGGCAAAGTTAAGCCTAGTCGTGTGACCAAGCCATTGGCGGGTCATTATCAAGCGGCTAATGTTGCTGCGGGTGAAGGTTTATGGGAGTTTCGTGTGTCTGATGACGAAGCGACTCGTTTTAAAGCGGGTGATGCATTAACCCTGGATTTATTTGCTGTTGGTCAAGTAATTGATGTGACAGGTTTTTCTAAGGGTAAAGGTTTTGCCGGTACTATTAAACGTCATAACTTTGGTATGCAAGATGCGACGCACGGTAACTCGCGTTCTCACCGCGTGCCAGGTTCGATCGGACAATGTCAAGATCCAGGTCGTGTGTTTAAAGGCAAAAAAATGGCCGGCCGTCTGGGTAATGAACGTGTTACCATACAAGCACTAGAAATTATTGATATTCAAGCAGATAAAAATGTAATTTTAGTACGTGGCGCATTGCCAGGTCCTACGGGTGCAAAAGTTATCGTTTGCCCTACAGTTAAACGTCAAAAGAAAAAAGAAGGTGACGCATGAATTTAACTTTAAATGCAAAAGGTAGTGCGGGTGCACAAATTGAAGTGTCTGATTCCGTTTTTGGCACTGCATATAATGAACCATTGATACACCAGATTGTCACTGCTTTTTTAGCGGGTGGTCGTAGTGGTACTAAAGCACAAAAATCACGTTCAGATGTGCGTGGTGGTGGTATTAAGCCTTGGCGACAAAAGGGTACTGGTCGTGCACGTGCAGGTAGTAGCCGCTCGCCTCTTTGGCGTAAAGGTGGCGTTACTTTTGCGGCAAGACCCAGAAATTTTGAGCAAAAAGTAAATCGCAAAATGTATCGTGCCGCAATGTGTAGTATTTTATCTGAATTGATTCGGCAAGAGCGTTTGGTCGTTGTCGATCATTTTACGATTGCAGAGCCAAAAACAAAAATAATGCTTGAACATTTGGCGCAATATGGTTTTAATGATGGCTTGATTATTTTGTCTGAATTAGATGACAATGTATTTTTGGGTACACGCAATATTCCTCATGTGCAAGTCACCTTGTCGCAATATATCGATCCCGTGTGTTTAGTGGCTTATGAAAAAATAATGCTAACACGCTCAGCGTTGAAAGCTATTGAAGAGAGTTTAATGTCATGAAATCTGAAATTTTATATACGTTAATTCAGGCGCCTATTTTGTCAGAGAAAACGATGCGTTTGGCTGAGCAAGCCAATCAATATGTTTTCAAGGTAGATAAAAAATCTACCAAGTTACAAATTAGAAGTGCAGTAGAAAAAATGTTTGATGTGAAGGTGACTGCCGTTGGCACCGCTACATTAAAGGGTAAAGTAAAGCGTACTAAAAATCGCATCGGTAAACGTAGTGATTTTAAGAAGGCTTACGTGACCTTGGTCGCAGGGCAAACTATCAACATTACTGAAATGCAGTAAGTGTAAATTCGTAGGAAATAGAGATTATGTTAGAAACATTTGTACGCCCCAAGAAACCGAATACACCGGGGACACGCCATGCCGTCGATGTGGTCACAAAAGGATTGCATAAAGGGCGCCCTTATTCACCTTTAGTCGTTGCGCTAGAAAGAAGCGCTGGGCGTAATAATGAAGGTCAAATCACCATGCGTTATCGTGGTGGTGGTCATAAACGTTTATACCGTTTGATTGATTTTAAACGAAATAAAGACGATATTCCTGCGTTGGTCGAACGCTTTGAATATGATCCCAATCGTACTGCACATATCGCATTACTATTGTACAAAGACGGTGAAAGACGGTATATTATTGCTCCCCGTGGGCTGAAACAGGGAAGCGAAGTGATTTCAGGTGTAAATGCACCGATCAAGGTCGGAAACACATTGCCTCTATCATCGATACCTGTAGGTAGCGTGATACACGCGATTGAGCTTAAGCCGGGTAAAGGTGCGCAATTAGCGCGTAGCGCAGGTGCAGCTGTGCAGTTAATTGCTAAAGATGGTGCTTATGCGACAGTGCGTTTACGTTCAGGTGAGATGCGTAAAATATTGGCTATATGTCGTGCAACAATTGGTGAAGTAGGGCATTCTGAGCATGGATTACGTCAATTAGGAAAAGCAGGCGTTAAAAGACATATGGGTATAAAACCCCATGTCCGTGGCGTCGCCAAGAATCCTGTTGATCATCCACATGGGGGCGGTGAAGGGCGTACTTCTGGGGGGCGTCATCCAGTGTCGCCGACTGGGGTGCCGGCTAAAGGTTACCGTACACGCTCAAAACGTAAATCAAATAAACATGTGGTGCGTAGTCGCCACTCAGTGAAATAGCGAGGATTATAGTGGCGCGTTCAGTTAAAAAAGGCCCATTTTGTGGCGCATCATTTGATGAAAAAAGTATTGCAAGCAATTGAAACAAAATTGCGCAAACCGATAAAAACATGGTCACGTCATTCGATGGTTATACCTGACATGATTGGTTTGACGATAGCTGTGCATAATGGCCGCCAACATGTTCCAGTGTTTATCAGTGAAAACATGGTGGGGCACAAATTAGGTGAGTTTGCGCCTACACGTACGTTTAAAGGGCATTCTGGCGATCGCAAAGGTAAAGAATAATTTTAGGAATTGATGACTATGCAAGCTACAGCACATTTAAGAGGGGTTCATATTTCCCCGCAAAAGACGCGTTTAGTTGCCGATATGGTGCGCGGAAAGTCCGCGGCAATGGCGTTGAGCATTTTGCGTTATTTACCGCAAAAAGCCAGTTATTTTATCGAAAAATGCTTAAACTCAGCGATTGCAAATGCTGAAAATAATTTAGGGGCTGATGTCGATGATTTAAAAGTCAGCATTATTTTTGTTAATCAGGGAATGAAATTAAAGCGCATTCGTGCGCGCGCTAGAGGACGTGCTAATCGCATATTAAAGCCTTATAGCGCAATTACAATTACAGTTTCAGATGAATAGTACTAAAGAGAGAGTATAAACATGGGGCAAAAAGTTAATCCAGTAGGTATGCGCTTAGGCAAAGGTAAGATTAGAGCGCCAATATCCAATTGGTATACCAACAAGAAAAATTTTTCTGAGCTTGTATATGGCGACTACAAAGTACGTGAGTATTTAAAAAAGCGTTTGGCACAAGCTTCTGTGAGTTATATAAAAATAGACAGACCCGCTAAAAATGCGGTTGTCACGATCTATAGTGCTAGACCCGGTGTCGTAATCGGCAAGAAGGGTGAAGATATAGAGAATTTACGCAATGAAATCAAGCGCATTATTAATGTGCCTGTTCAGTTGAAAATAGAAGAGATACGCAAACCTGATTTAGATGCAAATTTAGTTGGGCAATCTATTGCTTCACAGCTAGAACGGCGTATTATGTTCCGTCGTGCTATGAAACGTGCGGTGACTAATGCGATGCGCGCGGGCGCATTGGGCGTGAAGGTTTGTATTAGTGGTCGCTTAGGCGGCGCTGAAATTGCGCGTAGCGAATGACTGTGCGAACAGCAACCTCGATCTGATCCTCGACGATATTCTCGGCGACGAATTGCGCGGGCGCCCGTACGAGATCGTCGCGGTCGCGGGCGGTTGCAGCTTTCGCACCAGGCTCGGGTTCGGCGAAGCCATCCGAGCCGCGCTCGGCGGGCCGACAAAATCCGAACTGTCGAAGCCGAACGCGGTCGTGCCGATGGCGATCGCGTATTCCCCCCCCCCCCCCCCCCCCCCCCCCCCCCCCCCCCCGAGGAAGACCTGATCGCCGCCGGCCCGCGCAGCCCGACTCGGCGCGCCCTACGCCTATGTCACCACGCCGGGGTTTTTGGGGCAATTCGGGTTCGAAAGCCTGCGCGACCTGCCCGATATCGAAAAACTGCAAGACGCCGGACTGCTCGGCCGAACGGGCGCAGGGACCTCCGCCGGGGATGCTCTCGCGGCCGAGCTGAGAGCGATCTGGGCCTTTCGGCCGAGCAAGATGCACCCGAGGAGGACGCAGCCTGACGGCCCGATCAGCGTTTCTCCTGCGCGCCTTGTTGCGATTTCGCTGTAAATGACCTATTTATGCAAATTAGCAGGAGGCGATCATGCCGGCCACACAGCGACTGAAGCTCATCCCCGAACAGCGGTCGATCCGAACGACGCCCTGCGAGGATTTTTTCACATCATCGATGCCTGGGGCGTGAGCGCCGACGACGCACGGGTTCTCCTCGGGTCTTCGGGGAACGGACCTATTATGCCTGGCGCGGCGGAAACGCCGTCCGGGTGCCGATGGATACCCTGCGAAGGATCGGCTACATCGCGGGAATTTACAAGGCGCTGCAAATCGTCTACTCGGACGCGCATCTCGCCGACGGCTGGATCAAACGCCCGAATGCAGCCTTCGGCGGACGCAGCCCGCTCGATCGCATGAAAGGCGGCGACGTCGTCGATCTGGCGGCCGTGCGAGCCTATCTCGACGCGGCGCGAGCGCCCTGGAGCTGAAAGGTGCCGGCGCGTCCGATCGATTGGCCGCAGGCCTGGCGCATCATCGCTTCCCGCTACCCGCCGATCCTCCTGTTCGAGCGGCTGACGCCCGATCCGGCCGTCTGGGAGGCGCTGATCGCGTTGGAGCAGCTCACCAATCCGCGCGCCCGCGACGAGGTCGGCGAGATCGCGCTGGTGCCGCCCGACCAGCGCGTCTCGGGACCGGGAGCGAGCTATGTGATGGCGTCGTTCACGCACCTCAATCCCAAGGGATCGCGGTTCAGCGACGGCAGCTTCGGCGTCTACTACGCGGCCTCGGAGCTCGCGACCGCGATCGCCGAGACGATATTTCATTTCGAGGAATTCGCCCGCGACAGCGGCGATCCTATGCGGATGGAGGACATGCGCGTCCTCGTCGGCGCCGTGGCCGCCGAGTTCGAAGACGTCGCCGCAGCCCCCGAGCCTCGCCGCTCGCAAATCCTCGATCCTTCGTCGTACGCCGCTTCTCGAGCCTACGCACGGTCCTGCGTGAGGCCGGCGCCAACGGCGTCGTCTACCCGAGCGTTCGTCGGGGCGGCGGCGAATGCATCGGGGCGTTCAGGCCGCGCGCCGTCGGCTTGCCGCGCCAAGAGCGACGCCTGAAGTACCGTTGGAACGGCGATCGCGTGGACCGCTATTTCGACTACCGGCTCGACGTCTGGGTCGATCTCTAATTCAAAAAGTTCCCAGTTTTGGCCGGTCAAATCCCACTCCGCGCAGGTTCTGATCACGGCCGCTGATTGGAAGCCGGGCGCCGTCGCGCCTGAGTTCAACTCGAGACGTCCCCGCGCTACGAGGAGATTTGTGCCAGTGCTCCCGTTACCCGCCGTTTCGGGCGATCTGCCCCGCGCGACGACGATGATGAACAAGGGATAGCAGATCAAGCGGTGGATCCGTCGGCCTTCTGGTGCCAGCGGAGAGCCTCGGCTGGCTCCTTCGACACGCCATTGCCGTTCTCGTACTGAATTCCGAGATCGTATATCGCGCCTGCATCCTCCTTGTCGGCGGCCTTCCATACAGGGCGACCGCCTGGACCTCGTCCTTGGGCGTCCCGCTGCCATTTCGAGTAAAAACATTCTGTTCGAGCTGGCCGATGCCTCGCTGGCGCGGCCCGCTGGCGTGGTGCGCGAGGTCGTGTTCCCGGTAGCCGGGGAGCAGACCTTGCGCGACCTGGTCAAGGAATGGAAAGCGGCCGGCCCGGCCTACCGCACAACATTGCGCACCGTCATCCGACGCGGGAACGGGGACGTCCGGCTCATCATCCGCCAGAATTTTTGGCCCCGCGGCGGCCGGCGGGAGCAAGGCGTCGAGCCGGGTTCGCGCTGATGGAACGCAAAATCGGCTTCCGTGTGCTTGCCGGCCAAGGCGCCAACATCGACACCACGACCGCCGGCGGCCGGCTGGTGTTCGGGATATTCGCCGCGCTGGCGGAATTCGAGCGCGAGTTGATCCGCGAGCGAACAATTGCCGGGCTCTCTTCGGCGCGCGCCCGTGGTCGCAACGGCGGCCGTCCCTACACGATCACGCCGGCCAGCTCCACCTGGCGCAGGCAGCAATGGCCACGCGTGACACTAGGTCGGCGACCTGTGCAAGGAATTGGGGGTCACGCGCCAGACGCTCTATCGCTTCGTCGGCCCCAAGGGCGAACTGCGACCCGACGGCGCGAAGCTCCTCGATCGGAAGCGTCAGCAAGCCCACTCGTGAAGCAGTAAAAAACCAACCTCCGAGCGATGAAGCGCAATCTGAATGTTCGGCAGGGTGGACGGGTCGGCGACGACACAGCGTCGGTCGAGAGGACACCCGCCCGAACCGAATGGCGCGACTGTGACACGAATGGTGAGTAGCCGAGCGGATGAAGTTTCCCGCGCCGCGGACGGCCGGAATGACCATAGCCGTCGTTAGGGAGAGCGTCAGGTGGCCGCAGCGGCTTTGTCGCGGGCTTTCCGCCAACTTCGTTGAATCTTTCCGCCTTTCCGCCCGTATTGTGATAGCGGCCACATCCTATCGCACATCGCGAACGGCCACGTGAGACACGCCACAGCGCTAGAGGAAGCCGACGGGCAGAGTATGGAGGTCCAACAGTTTCCTTGAGGGAAAGAGATTATGCGAAGCGTTTTTGGGCACAAGAGCTTGCCCTCGATCGGCCCGGTTCCCCCGGTCGGAATGCAGCGGGCGCCGCTTTCTCGAACAGAAAGGGTTGTGAAGCGAGCGAGCGACATTGCGCTGGCCGTTACTGCGCTCGTCCTGCTGTCTCCCCTGATGCTGATGACCGCTCTTGCCATCAGACTAGACGGCGGTGGCCCCGTCATGGTTCGACGGCGACGAGCCGGCTTCGACGGACGTGCGTTTTTCATCTACAAGTTCAGAACCCCGTCCGTGACGGAGGAAGAAATGCAGATCGTTCGGGCGCGACGGAGCGGCTCACGCGTCACGGAAATGGGCCGCACGCCAAGGCGGTCGAGCATCGACGAACTACCGCAGCTCTTCAACGTGCTGAAAGGAGACATGTCTCTGATTGGTCCGAGAGCTTATGCAATCGCGCTTAAAGGCCAAGCCGCGGTATCGAATTTTGCACGTCAGCGCGGCTTGAAGCCGGGCATGACCGGATGGGCCGAAGTTAACGGGCTGCGCGGAGAAGCTTGTACAGTCGAGGAGATAGAAACGCGGACTGAACTGGATCTATGGTACCTCAACAATTGGTCCCTTAGTCTTGATTTTGAGATTGTCTGGCGCACTTGCTTCGAGCCTAAACGCTTCCAGCCTAACCGCCCCGCGCATACTGACGCCGACCTTGTGGATTTATGAGTTGCCGCTGTGCGGAACAGACCGCCGAGCATCCGGGCCGGAGAGTTACTCTCCTAGCCCGTGACGGCCAAATCGGCGTTGCGGCGGACCGTCGTGATGTACGCGCTTCGAACCAGGGGACATAGGCCGGCGCCTGGTTCGCGGGACCAAGAGCCGAAGCAAATAGCCGAATTGCAGTCCAGTCACGCCAGACAAAGCGGCAAGCGCGCTCCCAAAAAGATTTGCGCCGTAAACCATGCAGCCAGCTACGGCCAGCGCAAGGCAAAAGAAAGTCACCGGGACCAGCGCGTACACCGAGTAGGGATTGGCCAAGAGCCACCCTGCAATCGCCGCAAGTATTGTGAAGATAATTATCACGATAGTAAAAGACATACCGGAATCATCCCACTGTGTGGCCTCGTATGATTTCGTCTTCGGACGCAGTCCCGCAGTGAGTTAGCTACGCTACAGTGTCTTCCTTAGGGCGACCGTCATTGCCCGTCTGAAAGCCACCGACGTCGATGCACGCTATTTCGAAATCGACAGCTATATCGGCCATTCTTATTTACGGGCTCTTAATTAAGATTGCAGCGATGGGGACCTCGCAAATACGCGATGATCCTGGATTTGCCGTGCTGGTTATAGCGGGGCGCAGCGGAGTTTTGACATCGAGGCCATTGCAAACGAATTGGCGCGCACTCCAAGCTGTGGCTCTCGTAAGCGTTCTGTTCGACTGATCAAAAGTTGAAGGCTCGACGGCCGCTTTCCCACCAGAGCGGACCTACCAAACGGATGGTTCACCACGAGCGGCTTCGTGGAGGCTCTTGCAGTCGCATCGCCATTTGACTTGAGATCTCGCGGCATCCCGCTTCTGGACCTGCTCCGGCCTATCATCATCGTGTCTAATCCGAATTCAACTGGGAGGTTGGAGACTCTATTGCCTGTTATTATCTTCAAGCAATCCGCATTATTATCGCTATAGTATAATTAGACATGAGCGCAGATGACTAGCGTCAATACAATGCGAGATCGTGTCCTATCAACACTGTCGATAGAGGTCGACACTATAGGAGCCAGATTGAAAAAGTCCCAAAAGAAACCAGGCATGCCGTTTGCCGATAGCGCGATTGCGAAATACATCGACAAGAAAATCGACGAGCTGAAGGGTGTCAAGACCCGGCGTGAAATCGCGCAGGAAGCTGGCTACGACAAGCCGAACATTGTCTCCATGTTCAAGCGCGGTAAATTGCGAGTACCATTGGAGAAAATACCTTTGCTGTCAAAAGCACTGGGCGTCGATCCGGCGCACATGTTTCGACTCGCCCTCGAACAATACTGGCCGGACCGGGGCGACATCATCGCGAAATTGTTCGGTCGACTCGCGTCCGAGAACGAGGAGGAGATTTTTCTGAAGCCCTGGCGAACGGCGACCCGCAACGCTGACCCGGAGACGAGCGTGAAAATCGAGGTGGCCGTCACGAAAATGATCGAGTTGCTCTGGGGAAAGCAGGTCTAAGTCACAAGCCCGCTCGGGACACGAGTTCGACGATCGTTGCCGGCGCTCGACAGGCGACGGTCGTCGGGCGGCCTATTCCCCGTAATCCCCGCGCGTAATCCTGCATATTCCGAGACGGGTCGCCCCTATCTCAGGTGAACATCTGGTCTAGCAACATGTACGACAGCCCATTTCAGGTCACGAAGTTCGACGGCATCCACGTTAGCCCGACTTCGCGAGACGGGTTCTGCCAATGGGCCGGTCCACGAATCTTCGTGCGAGCCGCCCGGCGGCAGGAATGACTAGACGAGGACACTGGGCTTCAGCAGGTCAGAGAGGCCGACCCGATGAAGCATCTCCGCGCGCACGCGATCGAGCACGGTGAAGCCGACGTTGGCGCCGTCTTCGGTAGGATCGTAGTGGATCCGGAACGGACGCTTGCCGAAGGGCATGTCGACGACCCTGACGATCTCGTCGGCCACGCCGCTGGGCTCGGCGTCGTCGGGGACGATCGCGGCGAACGCCTTCAACACCTCTTCGCCGAAGCCCTTGTAGGGGCCAGCTTCATAGGAGGAGGGCGCGTGGTCAACCGTATATCAATCCGGCAGTAGCATTTTTAACAGTTGTGACGCATCATCCGGTCGTTCCCTTCTTATCATTTGGTCGAAATATTCCTGGCCCAGTACCGCACCCGTAGTCGATGACGTAATCGGGGATCATGGACAGCATGAAGGAAGCGGGTCGATCGGTGCCCGACGACGTCTCCGTTGTGAGCTTCGATGACATTCCGAGCGCCGGTTGGGCAGCCTATTGGCCCAGTGACCGCGAGGCTGTGCGATTTGGCCACGCTGCTGATCGGCGTCATTCCTAGGCTTTGGCGAGGGCGGTCGGCAGGTTTTCACGTGCGGAATCGATCACTTTTGACATTTTGCCGCTCGGTCACGGGCTGCTGTCCTCGGGTAGGAGGTCGGGAAGGCGCATTCCGAAACTCGGACTCTCCACGAAATACGTCTTTTGTAAAAAGTCCGCGCGCTGCGTGTCGCTCGATAGCGCTGAATTGGGGTGGAGTGCCCCCATGGCCAAAATGCACAGCTTCGCGGTCACTACCCCAGGTGCTGCCGAAGCCAAGCGAAGGCTGCCTCTTGCATGCCCACGTCGAAGCGATGAGGGCCCGGGTAGAACTCGCCCAGATAAGCGTCTCGCGCGCCGGTCTCCGCGTAGTGGGCCGCCATGAAGGAATCCGCGTTGTGCATGCCCTCGACGGTGAACTGGGCGTCGTCGAGCAGAAACTGCACGAGGAGTGGCGCGGGCGCGGCGCTCGAGGCGAGATCGGGCCAATCGCCTTTGCGGCTCCATCCGGCGGGAAAGAGCATCCAGGTGTGCGGCGCGACGCAAGTGTCGAGCAACCCTTCATAGGTGCTCATCATGCCGGAGATGGCGCACGCCGCGAGCGTTTCGGACGTCGCGCGCAGCAAGGCGGCGCGCAGGCCGCCGCCCGAGAGGCCGACGCAGCCGATGCGCCCGGCGTCGACGTCCTCCCGCGAGAGAAGGTAGTTGAGCCCGACGCGATCTTCGTAGGCGATCACCGCCGCCAAGCTGGAGCCCAGCAGCGTGCAGTATTTCGAGATCAGGTGCTCATGCAGATAGGCGGCGCCGTTGTATCGGACGACCTCCGGCGAAGCGTACTCCTGCTCAAGCGTCGCCCCGACCGCTTCGGCCAGCGTCCTCTCGCGGTCCGGCATGACCTCAAGAGGAAACTTGCGGCTTCCCCACAAGAACGTGTCATGGACAAGCACGACAAATCCTTCCCGGGCGAGAAGGTTGGCATAGGCGCGACCGCCATAATAGGTCTGCCGGAAGCCGGCGAGCGAAGCCGGAAAGCCATCGGGCCCGTCCGCGATCTTCTCCTTGCCGAAGAACTTGAAATGGCCGTGATCGTGAAGGGCGTCGACACCGGGCAGCGGCGAGGCGCTCTCAACCGGCTTCAGGACGAAGGCGTGGGTCCGCGGCCCGAACCCGACGGACCAGGAAACCTCTTCCCCGCGGACGCCGTCCGCCTCCCAAGCGCGCTCGATGCGGACTTCGCCGGGCTGCTCGTCGCCGATCGAGAAGCGGAGCACTTCGCGCGCCTTGCGGCGAGTGTCAGGCCCCGGCGGTGAGCGGGGAAACAGCGGTCGAACGTCCTTCGCCGCTGCAACCAGGTCGCTGAACGGGCCCAGGTCGTGGTAGTTGGGAGCAGCCTGTTGCGTCATGATGGCCTACTTTACGATTCCTGTCTTCGAACGATCGATCGTGAGCGCCACGCCGCCCGCCACGAGCACCCCATAGGCGATCGGCTCGTAGGCCGGATCGAGGCCGACGACGGCGATGCCGACGCGCAGCACGGCGATGGTCAGCGCTCCGACCAGGGTCCGCTCGAGACTGCCGTACCCCCCGGTGATCGCGGTCCCGCCCACAACCACGGCCGCTATGCTCGGCAACAGAAGGCTGTCGGCGATCGTCGGATTGCCGCTGTATGTGCGCGCCACCATGAGCATTCCCGTCAGTCCGGCGAAAAGCCCGCTGAGAGCGTAGGCGAGAACCTTGACGCGGGCGACGCGGACCCCGGAGAGGATAGCGGCGACCTCGCCCAACCCGATCGCATAGACGTGACGGCCAAAAGGAAGCCATCGCAGCGCCGCGGCGAGCGCGAGCAGCGTCGCGACGGAAAAGGCGAAGGCGTTCGGCACGCCGAAGATGCGCCCCTTCAGCCAGCCGACCGCTTCGTAACCCTCCGATACGGGAATGGTCGTATGGGCGATCGTCAGGGCTGCGCCCGACCATAGGCCGAGGCCGGCCAGAGTCACGACGAACGACGCGATCTGGGCTTTGGCGTTGACGAAGCCCTGTCCCGCGCCGATCAGCATCGTCAGAGCGAGCACGCCGAGGAGACCTAACGCTCCAGCCTTCGGCAACGCAATCGCGATCAGGACGGAGGCGAGCGACGCGAGCGCTCCCATCGACAGGTCGATGCCGCCGAGCAGGATCACCAGGGTCTGGCCTATGGCGAGGAGCAGGATGGCGCTCGATTCGCCCGCCAGAACCCTCAGACTGTAGAGCGACAGGAACGAGGGCGCGAACGACCCGAGCGCGGCGAGCAGGGCGATAAGAACCGCGAGCGGCGCAAGTCGTCCGAACGCGGCTCTAAGGCGCGGGCTTCGCTTCACGCGGTCCGGGCGGATGGCCGACGGCTCCTCCTCGAACTGGCTCCTGACGTCGACGGCCATCGCGCTACACCATGCGCTCGAGGATTTGAAGCTGCGTCGGCGGCTCGCTCGACTGGAAGCGGCCCGAGATCTTGCCGTCTCGCATCACGACGATGGTGTCGCTCAGAGCGATCAGCTCCTCCAGCGTATCGGCGATGAGCAGGATGCCGATGCCGCTGCGGGCGAGATCGTGGATGAGCGTGAAATCTCCGCCTTGGCGCCGACGTCGAGACCGCGCATCGGATGGTCGAGGACGAGAATCTTGAG
This sequence comes from uncultured Gammaproteobacteria bacterium, assembly GCA_963798975.1. Classification (GTDB taxonomy): domain Bacteria; phylum Pseudomonadota; class Gammaproteobacteria; order JABCZS01; family JABCZS01; genus JABCZS01. Next base: position 6,273 of record CAWCVU010000009.1, on the reverse strand, counting down.
GTCCTTCGCTATCAGCCACTTGGTCAGGACGACCTTCTGCTGATTGCCGCCGCTCAGGTTGCCCGTCGGCGTCTTCGACGACGGAGTTCTTGATCCGCAACCTGTCGATCCAGCGCGCGGCGAGGTTCCCCTCGCGTCGCGGATCGATGAACGGCCCGTGCATGACTTCGCGCAAGTGCGCCAGCGTCATGTTCTCCTTGACGCTGAGCCCCCCGATGATGCCCTCGACGCGTCGTTCGGCCGGCACGTAGCCGACGCCCGCCTCGACGGCGTCGGCGGGATTCTCGAACCGGACGAACGCTCCGTCGATCAGGAATTGACCGCTGTCGGCGCTTTCGGCGCCGAACAGGGTGCGGCAGAGCGCGTCACGGCCGGAGCCCTGCACGCCCGCCAGCCCGAGCACCTCCCCGCCGCGAAGATCGAAGCTGATCCCCTCATAGCGCCCGGCTTGGCTCAGATCGCGAACACGCAGCCGCACGTTGTCCGGCGCGGCCGAAGGGCGGGCCGATCTGTTGTCGTATGCGATGCTCAGTTCGCGGCCCAGCATGAGCTGCTGCAACTCAGCGACGTCGCAATGGCGCGGATCCCGCTCCGCGACACAACGGCCGTTGGTCATCACATAGACCCGGTCGGAAACGCGGAGCACCTCGTCCAGCCGATGCGATACGAAAACGACCGAGGCCCGCTCCCGAAGACGTTTGATCAGCGCGATGATCCTGTCGACCTCTTCGGACTCGAGAACCGAAGTCGGCTCGTCGAGGAGGATGACCGGCTCGTGCCGGGTGCGCTCCTCGATGGCCAGGACTTTCGCGAACTCTACGATCTGCCGATCGGCAAAGGACAGGGATTGCGTTGCAGCATCCGGGGGAATTTTGGACCCGAGTTTGTCGAGCTGAACGGCGGCGAGCCGATACAGGTTGCGCCAGTCATAGAGACCGAAGCGCACGGCCTCGCCCTCGTAGCCGAGGAGGATGTTCTCGGCGACGCTGACATTCGGCAGCAGCGACTGTTCCTGAAATACGAGGCCGATGCCGGCGTCGGCGGCGGCTGCCACGCTGCGGAACGACGTCTCGCGTCCGCGCAGCAGGATGCGTCCCTGGTCGGCCGGATAGAGACCGGCGAGCACTTTTAGGAGGGTCGACTTGCCCGCCCCGTTTTCACCGATCAGGCCGACCACCTCGTGTGAGTTGATCTCGATCGAGACGCCGTCGAGCGCCTGCAGGCCCGGAAAGCCCTTGCTCAGATTCTCGACCCGCAGCACGGGCTCAGTCATTTCACGACCCGAAGTCGGCTGCGCAGATGCCATGTCGCAACGAGAATCGCCGAGAGAATGATCGCGCCCTGGACCGCCTTCTGCAGATAGGGCGAAACGCCGACGAAAATCATGCCGTTGGCGAGCACGGCGAGGATCAGCACGCCGACCGCGGAATGTAGCACGCCGCCACGTCCGCCGCTCAACGACGTGCCGCCGATGACGACCGCCGTGACGGCGGTGAACATCTGGCCGAGCCCGATGTCGACGTGACCAAGGCCGAGCCGGGCCGATTCCAGGACGCCGGCGAGCCCGGAGAGGAAACCGGAAAATACGAAAACCTGCAGCTTGTACCGATCCACCGGCATGCCGGAAAGGCGCGCCAGATCCTCGCCTCCCCCGATGATGAAGCTATAGCGACCGAGGCGCGTGTAGCCCTGGAGCACATAGCCCAGACCGAGACAGACCAGCGCAACGATCGCCAGGTTCGGAACCCCGAGCGTCTGGCCGAGGCCGAAGGAACGCATCGTCTGGTCGTGGATCAGCGGCGGCGATCCGCCGGAGAGCAGCATGGCGATGCCCATGCTCACCGACCAGACGCCGAGCGTGACCATGAAGGAAGGAACACGAAGCCGCGTCACCAGAAGGCCATTGGCGAGGCCGAAAATAGCCCCGACGACCGCCCCTAACGCGATGCCGATCATTCCGAGGTCGAGCCCCGTCCGATTGTTCAAGACGGACATGGCGAAAATCAGCGAGCTCACCGCCATGACGCCCTCGACGGAGAGGTCGATCGAGCCTTGAATGACAATGAAGGTCATCCCCATGGCGACGATCAGGGGGATCGCACTCCGGTCCGCGATGGTGCGGACGTTTTTCAAGGTGGCGAAGCTCGGGTCGGCCACCCCGAATCCGACGTACAGCAGGATGAGCGCGACGAGCGGCCCCCACTGTCGCAGCTGTCCCCCGGCGCGTCTGGCCGACGCGGCGGCGGTTCCGATGAGCGAAGGTCCTGGCGACGGAGCGAGCCGTTCTTGTTTGCCAGCTGTCATTTTCGGCCGCATCCGCTCGCAAGACCGGGAGGGCCGCGAGGCGCATCATTTGTCGCCATCGCGGCCTGCCGCTTAGGTCTCGTACTATCTTTCGGCCGACGCAACGCCTCGGCGCGCAGCAGGGGGAGGAACTCACGGAGCCGCGCCAGTGCTGCGACTCCAGAGTTTGTCGCACTCCCACGTCCCGACATAGGCCGCGGTCTCCGGCTCCTTCAGGTACTGAGCCGCGTTGCTCTTCGTGATGACGACGAGCTTGAGGTAGAAATCGCGCTTGTCCTTTGACCAATCCTTGGGAAGCGGCGTCTGCCCGGTCATCACGCAATATCCCATCGCGAGGCCGATGCTGCCCTGATAGAAGGCATCGCTTGAGACGGTCGAGACCATCTCGCCCTTATCGACCGCGGCGATGGCCTCTGGGATGCCGTCGACGCCGACCACCGGAATCTTTCCGGCCAGGCCGGCGGCGCGCAAGGCCTCGAGAGCGCCGAGCGCCATGTCGTCGTTGGCCGCCCACACCCCTTTGATCTTGTCGCCGTATTTGCTCAACCAGGTCTGCATGATCGGAAAGGAGGCCGTCCGATCCCAGTTGGCGGTCTGCTGATCCAGCAGGGTGACGTTTGGATTGTCCTTCAGGATCTGTTGCAGGCCGGCGAAGCGCTTCTGAGCGGGATCGGTGTCGAGCCGACCCTGTAGGGCAACGATGCCGCCACTACCGCCCATCGCCTCGAAGAGCAGTTTGGAGATGGAGACTCCAGCGTCGAGACTGTTGACCGCGACATGCGCGACCCATTGGTCGTTGCCGTCGTAGGGGTGATATCCCGGGGATGTCCCCAATGGGTCACGATCCAGGCGCCGAACTCGTTCGCCGTGTCGACCATCGGCTTGATCACGGTGTCCGAATTCGGCTCGACGTTGAAGATGGTGCATTGCGGATTGGTCGTCAGCAGCGACCGCATCAGCGAAACCTGTTTGTCGGAATCGCCCTGGTTGAGCTGAAGCACGTATTGCTTGTCGAGCCCTGCCCAGGATTATCAAACGTACGGCGGGCACTCCGCTCAACTGGCGTGGTCGGCCATCGCCTGGGCGTTTTCGAGCGTGCCGCCGTTGGCGAGAAAATTCGTGAGCCCGGTCGCGCGAAAGGTATGGCAGCACATGTCGGCGTCGATGCCGGCCTTCTCGGCGCGCCGGCGGATCATGCGCCAGACGTCGATGCGGTGCATCGGCAGCGCCGTCAGCGCGCCGCCATGCCAATCGGCGGAGCGGAACAGGGGCGTCCCTTTCGCGCCGAACAGGCCGGCCGCATGCATGTGGCGTCGAGATAGGCTTCGAGATTGTGATGCGCCGGCATCTCGTGGACCTTGCCGCCTTTTTCGTTGAGGCGCAGCCGCCAGCGCTTGCCGTCGGCGAAATAATCCTCGACGCGCATGCCGACGGCCGCGCCGACGCGGGCGAAGCTGAAGGTCATCAGCGCGATCAGCGCGCGGTCGCGCAGGCCGACGACGGTCGACGTCATCGATGCTGTCGAGCAGCTGGCGCGCTTGCGCCGCCGACAACACCGGCGTCTTGCCGCGTTTGACCGAGTGCTTCGGCCCGCGCACCGCGTGCGCCGGGTTGATGGCGCGAATTTGCCCGACGACAAGATATCGAACAGCATGCGGATCGTGGCGAGATGCTGCTTGACGGTCGGCTTTTCGAACTTTCCCGCCATCGATTTGATGTAAGCCCCGACATGGATCGGCTCGATCGCGGCCAGCTCGTCGAGACCGTTGGCGCCGCACCAGGCGAAGAAGTTTGGCAGGCGCGCTGGTAGCGGCGCGGGTGTTGTCGTTGTCGATCGAGCCGAAGAAATTGGCGAAGCGTTTCGCCGCGCGGGGTCCGACGTCGGCGACCAGCGCGGGCACGACGATCGGCCGGCCGAAGGCGTTCGCCGGCATCGACGATCGTCAGGCTGTTCGAGGATCGCCGCGAGGGCTTTGGTTTGAGGGTCCGAATCCATCGCCGTAGTGTAACATAACGTCCTTTGCGCTCAGCTCGGAGTTCCCTGAGGCTACGCGAACGGGGCAGGCCGGGCGTCCGCAGCAGCGTTATCGAACCTTCGACCGCTTCAACCCGTCCGAAAGAATTGTGGGACAGAGGCGGAGCGTAAGATTCCGTGGGACTTTTGAGAGAGAGAGAGAGAGAGAACGCTTTCGTGCGTTAGGCTTTCTTCGGCGTTGGGGTTCTATGCTCGAGAGGCGCAAAATCGTTGCGATTTTGGCGGCGGACGTTGTCGGCTTTAGCCGGATGGCGAGCGACGACGAAGATCGCACTCTTGCGCGATTGCGCGCGCTGCGCACCGACCTGATCGATCCCATCATCGCGAGCCAAAACGGAAGGGTTTTTAAGCGCACTGGCGATGGGGCGCTGGTCGAATTCCGAGCGTCGTCGAAGCGGTGCGCTGCGCGATTTCGCTGCAGAACGCGATGGCCGAACGGAATGTCGGGACCCCCGAAGATCAGCGGATTGTGTTTCGGATCGGCATCCATCTCGGCGACGTCGTCGAGGAGAGCGACGGCGATCTGATGGGCGACGGCGTCAATATCGCGGCGCGGCTGGAAGAAATCGCCAAGCCCGGCGCGATCTGCCTGTCCGAGGATGCCTTTCGGCAGGTGAGAGGGCGGCTCGATCTCGCGGTCACCGATCTCGGGCCAACGGCGCTGAAAAACATCGCCGAACCGGTGCGCGTTTACGCACTTGGGGTCGGCGAGAGCGCTAAGGCGAAACCCTCGACGCCTCAAACGCCTGCCATCCAGATAAAGCCAACATCGCCGGCGCTATTGGGGATCGTGGCCTTACTCGTCGTGATCGTGGCTGGCGGGGGTACTGGCTCATCGCCAACCGTCCGGCCACCGTCGCCACAGGCCCGCCCGCACCTGTCTCCTCACGGGCGCCGACGAGGCCGGGCACCTTTCCCTCGTTGTACTGCCGTTCGCGAATCTCTCAAACGACCCAAGCCAGGATTATTTCGCCGATGGACTCACGGAGAACTTGACCACCGATCTGTCACGCCTCAGCGGCTCCTTTGTGATTGCCCGCAACACCGCCTTCACGTTCAAAGGCAAGAATGTCGATGCTCGGGAAATCGGCAAAGAGCTTGGGGTCCGCTATGTGCTTGAAGGGTCTGTCCAGCGCGACGCCGGCCGCATGCGTGTGAACGTCCAACTCATCGACGCGGAAAGCGGCAATCATCTCTGGGCGGAACGCTTTGACAAGCCTCTAGCCGATCTCTTCGAAATGCAGGATGAGATCGTTGCCCGTCTCGCCAATCAACTGGGGACGGAGCTGACGTCGGCCGAAGCGCATCGGGCCGAACGAGCGCCGAACCCGAATTTGATGGACCTCTTCTTTCAAGGACTGGCGTCAATCAACAAGGGAATCACGTCGAAAATATGGCGCGGGCGCGCGGCTTTTTTGAGCGCGCTCTTACGATCGATCCGGGGAACCTTGATGCTTTGCGTGGCGAGGGGCAGGTCGACTATACGGTGGGTGCAGCCTATCTGTCGGACGACCGGGACGCCCGGCTGGCGGCGGCCGAGGCGGAGATCGCCAAGGTGCTCGCTCTGAGACCGAACGATGCGCAGGCCCATGAATTCATGGGCGGCATCCTGGTCGAGACCAAACGCGCAGAACAGGGCATCGCCGAGTTCAAGCGAGCGTTGGTGCTCGATCCGAACTTGGCCATGCTTACGGGCTCATGGGTCTCGCCAAGGTATTCGTCGGTCACCCCGAAGAAACCGGAGCCCATGAAAACGAAGCGTTGCGTCTGTCTCCGCGAGACAGTTCCGCGTGGCTCTGGCTGCACTTCGCGGGCGCTGCGAAGGTGTATCTGGGCCGTGAGGAGGAGGCGGTCGCATTGTTTCGCCGCTCCATCGAGATCAACACAAATAACCCGCTAACCCATTTCTTCCTCGCTGCAACGAGCAAATGTTC
>CAWCVU010000008.1:0-134543 GCA_963798975.1 uncultured Gammaproteobacteria bacterium | reverse complement strand
CAGGTAGCAGGACACCTGCAAGTACCCAATCATCCGATTATTCCTTTTATTGAAGGCGATGGTATTGGTGTTGATATTACACCAGTGATGCGAGAAGTCGTTGATGCTGCGGTTGAAAAAGCCTATGCGGGCGAAAAAATTGCTTGGATGGAAATTTATGCGGGCGAAAAAGCAACAAAAGTTTATGGCGCAGATGATTGGTTACCTGAAGAAACTTTGCAGGCAATGAGAGAATATGTGGTTTCCATTAAAGGCCCTTTAACTACGCCTGTTGGTGGGGGAATTCGTTCTTTAAATGTGGCATTCGTCAAGATTTAGATTTATATGTTTGTTTACGTCCCGTTCGTTATTTTGATGGCATACCAAGTCCTGTGAAAGAACCTGAAAAAACCAATATGGTTATTTTCCGAGAAAATTCTGAAGATATTTATGCGGGTATTGAGTGGGAGGCCGATAGTACATGAAGCTAAAAAAATCATTCAATTTTTTACAAAAGAAATGGGCGTGAAAAAAATTCGTTTTCCAGAACATTGTGGCATTGGTATTAAACCTGTTTCTAAAGAAGGTACGCCGGTTGGTTACAACGAGCCATTCAATATGCCATTGATAATGATCGCGATTCGGTGACTTTGGTGCATAAAGGTAATATTATGAAATTTACCGAAGGTGCATTTAAAGATTGGGGTTATGCAAGTTGCCGTGAATGAATTTGGTGCAAAGTTATTAGATGGTGGACCCTGGATGATTAAAAAATCCTAAAACTGGAAAAGATATTATTATTAAAGATGTGATTGCCGATGCATTTTTACAGCAAATTTTATTACGGCCTGAAGATTATAGTGTGATTGCGACTTTGAATTTAAATGGTGATTATATTTCCGATGCTTTGCTGCACAGGTGGGTGGAATTGGTATTGCACCAGGCGCTAATTTGAGTGATAAGGTGGCTGTGTTTGAAGCAACTCATGGTACTGCACCGAAATATGCCGGACAAAATAAAGTAAATCCTGGTTCATTGATTTTATCCGCTGAAATGATGTTACGACATTTGGGTTGGATTGAAGCCGCTGATTTAATTATCAAGGGTATGAAAGGCGCGATTGAAGCCAAAACCGTGACTTATGATTTTGCGCGCTTGATGGAAGGGGCTAAATGAAGTCAGCATGCTCTGGATTTGGAAACGCAAATAATAAATCACATGTTAAATTTAGCATGAGATGGCGTGCGATTTAAATTTTTCGTGCGTTGGCTTTGGCCTAGCAAGATTTCTGCGGATTTTATAAATATGGAGTCATAAGTTGACCAATAGAACTTTAAGGGTGGTTTATACCCTTACATCAAATTTAAATTTCGATAATCGGCAAACACATTTATTTTCATTTTATGTTGAGAATTTCATACGCTGATTATTTACAAATCACTTAATGTTCGTAGCTTTTATCTTTTCGTAAGAATTTACAATTCATAGGATGATTACCTAGATTGCGGGAATTGTAAACTCCATCTCAAATGCGTATTCTGTAGGTATTTTCAAATTGCTTGAAATCGTTCCAGAGTAATGAGCTTGGTTGTTCTGGTGAAAGCTGTAGCAGAATCATAAAGATAGTAAGAGAATGCAGCAGTTATTCAAGGGCATGATTTTGAGCGAATTGGTCATACCACTATGAGATAGCCGGCAAGGACTACCATTATAAGGAATCTGCAATGGTATCAAGAAATACATGTATTGCTTAATGATGATTTTACACCGATGGATTTTGTCGTAGAAGTACTGAAGCATCTTTTTTCACTTTAACTAAGAGCTGCAGCATATGATGTTTCAAGTTCATATTCAGGGTAAAGGTGTATTGTGGTGTTTTTACCGTATGATGTATGCGAGAAACAAAAGTTGCCCTGGTCAATGATTACGCCAGGCAGACATGAATATCCACTGTTCTGCATGGAACCTGTAATGGAGAATTGATAAAGACGGGTATGGAGCAACGCACAATGTTAAATAAAGAACTTAGAATTTACTTTGAATCTTGCATTTAAAGAAGCGCAAGTGAAAAACGTCATGAATTCATGACGGTAGAGCATTTGTTGTTGTCTCTTACTCGATAACCCTCTGCCGTAGTGTTTTACGACGCCTGTGGTGCTGATATTGAGCGTTTACGAGCGTCGATCTAGCGATTTTATTGATGAAACAACGCCCTACAATTCCTCAATGATGAACATAATAGAGAAACCCAACCTACTTTAGGTTTTCAACGTGTTTGCAACGAGCTGTTTTTCATGTGCAATCTGCCGGTAAATCAGAAGTGACTGGCGCCAATGTTTTAGCAGCTATTTTTAGTGAACAAGAAAGCCAAGCCGTTTATTTTTTACGACGTGAAAATATTACCCGATTGGATGTGATTAATTATATTTCGCATGGTGTTTCTAAATACTCATAAGTAATGACATGAATGAGAATCATGAATGCTCAATGGATGAAGAAATGATGTTCGACAGAGATGCAATCGAATCGCCTTTAGAAAGTTATTGCTATGAATCTCAATGCGACGAGCAAAACTGGGTAAAATCGATCCTTTGATTGGCCGTCAAGAAGAAATTCAACGCACCATTCAAATTTTATGTCGACGCCGTAAAAATAATCCTTTATTTGTGGGTGAAGCTGGTGTAGGTAAAACAGCGATTGCTGAAGGCTTAGCGAAACGTATTGTGGATGGAGAAAGTCCCTGATGCCATTAGCTAATTGCACTGTTTATTCACTTGATTTAGGTGCTTTATTAGCCGGAACAAAATATCGCGGTGATTTTGAAAAACGTTTAAAAGCGGTATTAAAACAATTAGGACAACAAGAAGGTGCTATTTTATTTATTGATGAAATTCATACCATTATTGGTGCAGGGGCTGCCTCTGGTGGGGTGATGGATGCTTCTAATTTAATTAAACCTTTGTTAGCTACTGGCGAATTACGATGCATTGGTTCAACCACTTATCAAGAATATCGTGGCATTTTTGAAAAAGATCAGGCCTTGGCACGACGTTTCCAAAAAATTGATATTACTGAACCCACTGTTGATGAAACTTTGAAATTTTAAAAGGCTTAAAAGCACAGTTTGAAGAACATCATGGTGTTAAATATTCCATAGCGTGCCTTAAAAGCTGCTGCTGAATTATCCGCTCGATATATTAATGATCGATTTTTACCTGATAAAGCCATTGATGTCGTCGATGAAGCTGGCGCTTATCAAACATTTATTAACCGCTAATAAACGTAAAAAAATCATTAGCGTCACTGAAATTGAAGAATATCGTTGCTAAAATTGCTCGCATCCCAGCTAAAAAAGTTTCTAGCTCTGATAAAGATATCATTACGTAATTTGGAACGCGATTTGAAAATGCTGGTTTATGGACAAGATGAAGCCATTGACGCTTTAGCTTCTGCTATTAAACTTGTCGCGTCAGGTTTGCGAGAATCTGCAAAAACCAGTGGGTTCGTTCTTATTTGCAGGTCCAACTGGCGTTGGTAAAACAGAAGTTACTACGACAATTGGCCAATGTATTAGGCATTGAATTATTACGCTTTGATATGTCTGAATATATGGAAAGACATACGGTTTCACGTTTAATTGGTGCACCTCCTGGTTATGTGGGTTATGATCAAGGTGGCTTATTAACCGAGCCATCACTAAACATCCACATACTGTTTTATTATTAGATGAAATTGAAAAAGCCCATCCTGATGTGTTTAATTTATTATTGCAAATCATGGATCATGGTACCTTAACTGATAACAATGGCCGTAAAGCTGATTTTCGTCATGTGATTATTGTTATGACCACTAATGCGGGCGCAGAAGTGATGAATCGCCGTTCTATGGGCTTTACGGAACAAGATAATGACAGTGATAGTTTGCGTGAAATTAACGCACTTTTCCGCCGGAATTTAGAAATCGTTTAGACGGTATTGTGCAGTTTCAATCCTTACCACAGAGTGGTTATTTATCAAGTTGTTGATAAATTCTTGGTTGAATTACAAGCACAATTAGATGATAAAGGCGTGACTTTAGAAGTTGACGATAGTGCAAGGCAATATTTGCTAGAAAAAGGTTATGATCCTAAAATGGGCGCACGCCCTATGGCCAGATTGATTCAAATAGAAGTTAAAATGCCATTGGCACAGGAAATTTTATTTGGTCAATTGATCAATGGTGGTTATGTAAAAATCAGTTGTGGAACAGGCAAGCTTGCGTTTGCATATACCAAAGCAGAAGTATTCGCCGATGTGGAGTAGGGTATTTTTTAGCCTAATCCGCATCTTCTTGTTTATTCCGCGTTTTAAGATTACCGCGAAATACGATACGACCTTTGCTTAAATCATAAGGCGTCATCTGAATGACAACATCATCGCCTTTTAAAATGCGGATATAGTTCTTGCGCATCCGGCCAGAGATGTGGGCTGTGATTAAATGCCCATTTTCTAATTCAACACGAAACATGGTATTAGGCAAGCTATCAACGACTTTACCGTCCATTTCAATATGATCTTCACGCGACATAGATTCTTCCTAAAGTTTTTTGCTAGTATACCTGGTTTTTTAACTTATGCCAGCTGCTCTAAGTACTTCTCGGCATCCAGGGCTGCCATACAGCCCATACCCGCGGAAGTTACGGCTTGTCGATAGATTTGATCGGTTACATCACCTGCAGCAAAAACACCAGGAATGCTGGTGGCGGTGGCATTGCCCTCTAAGCCACTGTTGACGACCAAATAGCCATTATTCATTTCTAATTGATCGGTAAAGATTTGCGTATTGGGTGTGTGGCCTATGGCAATAAATACGCCAGGAACCTTGATCGTAGTGACTTGCGCAGTATTGATATTACGAATGTTGACCCCTGTCACACCGCTGGCATCGCCTAAGACCTCATCTAACACACTATGCCAGAGAATTTCGACCTGACCTTCTTCAACTTTTTTGAATAATTTATTGGCCATAATTTTTTCACAGCGAAATTGATCCCGGCGGTGAATAAGGGTTACTTTTTTGCAAATATTCGATAAATACAGGGCTTCTTCCACAGCGGTATTACCACCGCCCACAACGACAACTTCTTTACCACGGTAGAAAAAGCCATCACAGGTTGCACAGGCAGAGACGCCTTTACCCATAAACGCTTGTTCTGAAGGGATGCCTAAATATTTGGCTGAAGCGCCAGTAGCAATAATAAGAGCATCACAGGTATATTCAGTTTGATCGCCTTTTAAACGAATTGGACGCTGATTTAAATCTACGCTATGTATATGATCATTAATAATTTGAGTATTAAAGCGCTGCGCATGTCTTTGCATACGATCCATTAAATCAGGGCCTTGTAAACCTTCAACATCACCTGGCCAATTATCGACCTCAGTTGTCGTTGTCAGTTGTCCACCTGGTGCTATGCCGGTAATTAATACGGGATCTAAACACCCGCGCGCCGCATAAACCGCCGCCGTATAACCCGCAGGCCCAGATCCTAAAATCAGTAAACGTGCATGTAAGTGGCCCATCATCACTCCTTGTTATGGCAAAAATTGGAACATTATACCTGTTTGTTGGGCAAACGTGCAAAGTTCACATCTCTTCTTAGATTGCGTATATAATTGTTAAATAAATAACACTCATGCATAAGGATGTCGCATGGCACAGGCTAAACGTAAAAAACAGATAAAACCCGATCGGCTCTTGCATATGCATTATCGTCTGCGCGAGGGCGGGGTCATTTTGCTAAGTTTTTTGGCGCTCTTCTTATTTTTGGCCTTGGTCACTTATCAGCAAACCGATCCGGGCTGGTCAAAAACCGGCAGTACTGAGCAAGTTCTTAATTTAGGCGGTCACACAGGCGCCTGGTTTGCCGACATCTTTTTTTATCTGTTTGGCTATCTGGCCTATTTATTCCCCTTGATGATAGCGGGGTTAGCGGCGGGCCTTATAAAACAACGTCAAGTTGAAGGGCCAACAGCACATTTATTATTATTTCATGGTTTAGGCTTTTTAGGGACGTTGCTTACAAGTTGTGCATTAACGCAATTATATGTGGGGCAATTTTAGCATTTTTGTCCACAAGGTCCGGTGGCCTGCTAGGGCAAATCATTGCCATGAGTATGGTGCCAGCACTTAATGCCAATGGGACTACACTTCTTTTAATTGCCGTATTTTTAGCCTGTGTGACTTTTTCAACTGGATTATCTTGGTTAAATTTAATCGAGAGAAAAATTGGGACAACGTTTATTACGCGATCAGCAGCGTTATCTATTGTAAAGCCAAACAATTAACTTTGCGACTGTGGTTACAATATCGTGATTATCGCGCAGATAAATGGGTGCAAGATACAATTAAGCCAAAAATTATTGCGGAAAATCCCATAGAACCGCGATTTAACCCCGTCACTGTCGTGCCGGAACAACGGCTACACAATTGGTGATTACACCGCCTTTGGTTGTGATTAAAAAACCAAAACAACCTTCAGCGCAAATACCTTTATTTGATAGTGAGGGAAGTTTGCCTTCACTGGCACTCCTTGATCCACCCCAAGAAGAAACGCACGAAACTTATACGCCACAAATGTTAGAAGTGTTGATCGAAACAAGTTTGAAGAAACCTTAGCCGATTTTGGTGTGTTGGCCAGTGTAGTTGCCGTTCATCCTGGCCCAGTCATTACGCGTTTTGAATTAGAATTAGCACCGGGCATTAAGGCCAGTAAAATCACAGGTCTTGCCAGAGATATTGCGCGATCATTATCCATGGTGAGTGTGCGGGTTGTGGAAATTATTCCTGGGAAATCAGTCGTTGGTTTAGAATTGCCGAATGATACATCGCCAAACGGTTCATTGAGCGAAGTGTTGAGTTCACAAGTTTATGAAAAATGTGATTCACCCTTAAGTCTTGGCTTTGGGTAAAGATATTTCCGGCGACACCCTGTAGTTGTTGATTTGGCAAAAATGCCACATTTATTAGTGGCGGGTACTACGGGTTCCGGTAAATCGGTGGGCTTAAATGCGATGTTATTAAGTATGCTGTTTAAAGCCACACCTGAAGAATGTACGCTTTATTATGATTGATCCAAAAATGCTAGAATTATCTATTTACGACGGCATTCCTCATTTATTAACGCCGGTTGTCACCGATATGAAAGATGCTGCCAATGCATTGCGTTGGTGTGTGGCGAAATGGAACGACGTTATCAATTAATGGCAGCTGTTGGTGTGCGGAATTTAGCGGATTATAACCACAAAGTAAAGGATGCGATTAAAAAGGTAAACCGCTTTTAGATCCGCTTTGGCGACCGAAGAAAATGCGCAGGAAGCACCGACTTGTTAAATTGCCTTATATCGTGGTAGTCGTTGATGAATTTGCCGATATGATTATGGTCGTGGGTAAAAAAGTAGAAGAACTCATTGCACGTATTGCGCAAAAAGCACGAGCTGCAGGAATTCATTTAATTTTAGCCACACAAAGACCTTCGGTGGATGTGATTACCGGTTTGATTAAAGCTAATGTTCCGACGCGAATTGCATTTCAAGTATCTTCTCGGATTGATTCTCGCACGATTTTAGATCAACAAGGCGCAGAACAATTATTAGGCCGAGGGGATATGCTTTATTTGCCAGCCTGGTACGGGTGTTCCGTGCGTGTGCATGGGGCTTTTGTAGCGATCAAGAAGTCCATGCCGTCGCCAATGATTGGAAAAATCGTGGTACGCCCGAATATCAAGATGATATTTTATCGGGTCAAACGTCAGAAGGATCATATAGCTTCATTTTGCTGCAGGCATAGAATTAGACGATGAAGACGAGGGATAAAGATTCATTATATGATCAAGCGGTGCAACTTGTGATAGAAAGTACGCAGAGCCTCGATTTCATCTATTCAGCGACGTTTACGCATTGGTTATAATCGCGCCGCGCGTTTAGTCGAGCAAATGGAAGCCGAAGGTCTTAGTAGTCCGACAGTACAAGCCAATGGTGGTCGAGAAGTATTAGCAAAACAACAGGGTAAAGCCCATGCAAAAAATAATCGGGTGTTTGTTGAGTTTTAGTGTTTACTACCGTTTTTCATTATATGCCAATCCGGCCGTTGATACCCTGGATAAACAATTGGCGAACACGCAACAACTTTTTCAAGCCCATTTTGTACAGGCTAACTCAAAAGCGCACAATTTGGTAATTCAAATCACCGAAGGGGAAATGGCCCTCGAGCGTCCCGGTAAATTTCTTTGGCAAATTAATAAGCCGGATCAACAATTATTAGTTTCCGACGGTAAACAATTATGGATTTATGATAAAGATCTAGAGCAAGTGATTATCCAACCGGTGAATCAACGTTTAGATGAAACGCCTGCTTTATTACTGGCAGGGGAAGTAGAATCGATACAGAGAATTTTTTAAAGTCTCGCAAATCGATAGTACCCAGCCGGGATTATGGTATGAATTAAAATCCCTGGATCAGGAAGGTCTAGTAGATAAAGTTGTATTAAATTTTAATCATAATGCCATTCAAGAAATGCAAATTTATGATAATTTAGGTCAGCGTACAAGAATTACTTTTTCGCATATAAAAACTAATCCAAGATTCCCCAGTCATTATTTCACGTTTACGCCACCCGAAGGGGTAGAAGTGATTAGTGAATAACTTTTGATTTCTCCTCTAGGTGCGCTATACTTAATGAGTTAGTAAACAAAGCAGGAGTATAAGCCCATGAAAGTTAAACAATTAATGAATAAAAGACCCGATTATATTGCACCCAATTTAAGCGTTCAATTAGCCGCAGAAGAAATGCGTAAAAGGGACATCGGTTTTCTTCTGATAGGGGATACTTTTCAAGACCGTTTATTAGGTGCGCTTACCGATCGGGATATTGCCATGCGTTGTGTAGCCAAAAAACACGATGCTGCAAAAATTCAAGTCAAAAGCATTATGACCCCTAAGGTTATTTATTGTTATGAAAATGACGATATTCAAGTTGCAGCTGAACGCATGGAAAACAAGCAAGTACACCGTTTGGCCGTACTCAACGCGAATAAACGCATAGTTGGTGTTTTATCTTTAGGTGATATCGCTTCTAAAACCCATAATCCTAAATTATGTGGGCAGATTATTGAAAAAATCTGCGAATCGACGGATAAGTAAAATAGCCTTCAGCGTAAGTCTAGCCCGTAGGGGCTAGACGAGTCTTCACAAATTAGAAATATAGCTATCGTGATGATTCAAACGCCTATCATCAATACCCAAATGATCGTTGTAAATCACCCAGTAAGAAGACACATTTTGTACATAACCACGGGTCTCTTTAAAGGGAATTGTTTCAACCCACACATCTGTAGGTAATTTATCATCAGGCAACCAGCGATAAACCCGCGAGGCACCGGCATTATAAGCGGCACTGGCGAGTTGTTTGTTTTGATTAAATTTAGCCAACATGTCTCTTAAATAAACAGTGCCTAGAGCAATATTTTTTTCTGGAATAATTAAATTATTTTTACTATATGTTTGTCCCGTTTGCTTGGCGACCAGTTGTGCCGTTGAGGGTAATAATTGCATCAGTCCCATGGCATTAGCGGAAGATTGGGCATCGGGTAAAAATGCACTTTCTTGCCGAGTGATTGCAAATGCCCAAGCGGGATCAATTTTATTTTTATTTGCAGCTGTTTTAATTGAATTTTCATAAGCTAAGGGAAAGCGTACATTTAAATCATTGCGGTTTTGTGCAAGGGTGGCAGTTAAAATACCACGATCATACCAATCCATAGACCGTGCCAATTGTGCAGCGGCTTGGAGTTGTTCTTCATTAAAAGTTGCAGTGCTAGTATTCCATTCGCGTCTAGCATCGCCTAAACGTTTAAGGACAAATAATTCTTGAGCACGTTGTATGCCCGGATCATTTTCAACAAAAGTTTTTGTTTTAGCATCGACTTTATAGACAGAATTATTTAAGGAGTAGGGTTTTTTAATTAAATCACTGGCCAACATGCCGTGATAATGGCGCTCGCTGGATAAGGTTAGTAAAATGGGCTGTGCTTCTTTACTTTGATTTAAAGCAAGTAAGGCACGGCCTTGCCAGTAACGCCAATTGGGCTGTTGTTGTAAGTCTTTGGGCATGTCATTTATATACGCAAGAACCTGGTCCCAATCTTGTTGTCGTAAGGCATAACGTACACGCCATTCATAAATGGGCGCATCCATTTGGGCTTTAGGTACGGCATTAAGCCAGCTAATGGCACGTTCATCATGATCTGTTGCTAATTCCAAGGCAAAGGCATAATTAACTTCGCCAATTTCATGCGCGGTGAATGGATATTTATCTTTAATTTTTTCCCAATTAACTAGGGCTAGTTCGGTATCTTTTCTGATTGAAAGCTTCAGATCATACATTTTAAACCAGGTATCTACGAAGGTTAATTGTTCAGCATTTAGAAAACGTTTTAAATAGGTGACTAATTTAGCTTGATTGGCATCCATAGCGAGCTGAGCGCGCTTCCAGGCTTGTTCATTATTAAAATACGTACTTTTTTGCCAGGTCGCAAATAAGCTGTTACAAGCATCGGGTTGTGAGCGGCCTTGTACCCATAAGGGTGTTGCTTGCGCTAAAACATTTTGTTTTTGGGTAATTTTATAGTCGGCCCATACGTTATAACATTGCAGGGCAACATCGTTAGAAGGTTTATAGAACTGTTGGTAAAGTTGCCATTGTTGTTGTTTAGCCAAAGTATTTAACCAATTGGCTTGTAGGCGTATAGCAAGGGCAGAACCCGGATAAGTATCAATAAATTTTTCTATTGTGTCGCTGGGTAAACCCTGACGCATCATGCGTGTTATTTCTGCATATTGTAAATAGGGATACAGGGGATATTCAGTAAGACCGGGCTTAAGTTTATAATAAGTATCGAGGTCGCCTTTTTGAAGGGCTTCTTCTGCATAGAGAAAATTTTTGCGCAAACTGGCATTGTCTGCAGCAAAAAGCTGCAGACAAAAAAAGTAAGCACACATAAAAACAGTGCTTTAAAACGCATGAAAATCCTTAATTAATTACCCCAGTCATTATCCTCGTCAGAGTCCCAATCATCGTCATCATCTTCTTCGTCAAGTGATTCGAGATCGTCAAAATCATCTTTATCTTCATCTTCTGCATCATTTTCATCAACCCAGTCTGCAGGCTCGGCAATTTTTGCAAGATTTAAATCTTCCCAGGATTCTAACTCAATTTCTTCTTTTTCGCCTTCAAGATATTGAAGCTCGAGTATACCTTCTTCTTTATCAATATTGGTAATCTCGAATTCTCTATCGTTAGTGCGATCGTAATACCATTGCCCAATAATAGGACGTAAAATTTCTTCAGAATGCATAATGACCTCTATTCATTTTGTTTACGGTTACGTTGGATCATACAAAATAAAACCGGGATACACAAAATACCCACGAGAGTTGCAGCCAACATCCCTGCAAAAACAGTAATGCCTATCGATTGCCGGCTAATAGCGCCAGCGCCCGAGGCAAACACTAAGGGTAACACACCAAAAATAAATGAAAAAGCCGTCATGACTACTGCCCGAAACCGCAGGTGTGCGGCTTGGGTAGCAGCTGTCAATAAGTCTTTGCCTTGTTTATTTAATTGGTTGGCATACTCAACAATCAAGATAGCATTTTTACTGGCAAGTGCAATAAGTAAAACTAAACCAATTTGTGCATAAATATTATTATCTGTAGGTCCTAGGCCTATTCCTATAACCGCCCCTAACATGGCTATGCCCACAGAAAATAAAACAGCAAGCGGTAGGCCAAAACTTTCATAGTTTGCGACCAAGAATAAATAGGCAAAAATAATGGCAATAATAAATACAATAGACCCGGAGGATTGATTGGATACCTCTTGATAGGACAATGAAGACCATGAATAAGAATAATCACTGGAGAGGGTTTTTTTAGCAATGTCGGCCATGGTGGCAATGGCTGTGCCGGAGCTATAACCCGGTGCGGCTTCTCCGTTAATTAGCGCGGCACGAAATAAGTTGTAGCGGGTAATGGTTTGTGGCCCTAATATTTCTTTAATCGAAACCAAGGTGCCCAGCCCCACCATATTGCCGTCAGTGGATCTCACATACAGTTGTGAAATCCTATCAATATTTTTACGATAAGGTTCTTGAGCTTGCATAATCACTTGGAATACACGACCTTGGTAATTAAAATCATTAATATAAAATGAACCAAATTGTGCTTGTAGGGTTTGATAAATATCATTGAGATTCACATTGAAAATTTTAGCTTTATCTAGATTAACATCCACAAATAATTGCGGTGTATTGGTGTTATAACTACTAAAGAGAGGAGTTAATTTTGGATTTTGATTAGCAGCGGTTAACATTGCGCGCGTGGCTTGTGCAAGGTCTTCTGGCGTTTTGCCACCGATATCTTGTAACCAAAAATCAAAGCCACTGGTGGTGCCCAAGCCTTGAATGGGTGGTAGACCAAAGGTAAAAATATTGGCGGAGGGAATGCCATTGAATTGCCGACGTAATTGATTCATTAAGCCAAAGAAATCCTTTGCAGCCTTGGGCCGTTCGTGCCAATCTTTAAGCACAGCTATCACCAGTCCGGTATTGGATGAATTGGAACCATTTAAAATATTAAAACCATTGACATTAAAAACATCTTTTACGCCAGGCGTTTGCGCCAATACCGCTTCAATTTGTTCTATCACATCTTGGGTACGCGATAAAGAGGCCGCATCAGGCAGTTGTGCATGGATAAAAATAACGCCTTGATCTTCATTGGGTAAAAAACCAGTGGGCAGTTTTTGATAAATAAACGCAAATAATAAAAAGCTTGCCAATACTGCAAGACCGACCAAAGTACGTCGTTTTAATAAATAATGTACGGCATTAACATAATGTTCCCGAGTCCGCTCTAATAATTGCTGAAAAAATTTAATAATTTTAATAGGCGGTGTTTCTTTGCGTAATATAATTGCGCATAAAGCAGGGCTTAAGGTCAGCGCCACCACGCCTGAGATAAATACAGTACCGGAAATGGTCACCGCGAATTGGCGGTATAATTGCCCTTCAATACCCGGAAAAAATGCAACCGGTACAAATACCGCCAATAATACCAAGGTGGTTGCAATGATAGGCCCGGTGATTTCCTTCATGGATTGAATGGCTGCTTCTTTAGGTGTTAAATCAGTTTCATTTAATAAACGGGAAACGTTTTCAACGACGACGATCGCATCATCTACCACTAAGCCGATAGCTAAAACTAGGGCAAATAAGGTAATGGTATTCATCGAATAGCCCAAAGCCAGTAGTAGGGCAAATACACCTATCAAAGATACGGGAATAGCAAGGGTGGGAATTAAGGTTGCACGCCAATCCCCTAAAAATACATAAGTCACTAATACGACAATAAAAAACGTTAAGATTAAAGTCATAAGGACTTCTTCTATCGTCATTTTAACGAACAAGGAGGTGTCATAGGGAATTTTATAGGCGACATCGTCAGGGAAATGTGGACTCAAGTTTTCCATCACCTGTTGAACATCTTGTACCACTTTCAAGGCATTGGCGCCTGGAGAGAGATAAACACCAATATTCGCAGATGCCACGCCATTGAGTTGGCCATAAGAGCTATAATTTTGTGCACCTAATTCGACGGTCGCTATGTCTTTGAGTCGGGTAATGCTATTACCTACGCCTGTTTTTATAATAATTTGTGCAAATTCTTCTGGCGTATTTAAACGACCACGTGCGTGTAAGCTGTACTGATAAGCGTTATCACTGTTATTGGGTGGGGCGCCGATTTGCCCGATAGAGGCTTGAATATTTTGATCTTCGAGGGCATTGGTTACATCCAGCGTGGTGATGCTCAAGCTCGACATGCGATCGGGATTAAGCCAAATACGGATTGCATAATCCAGTGGACCAAAGATAGAAGCATTTCCCACACCTGGAATACGTTTGAGGGCATCAATGATATTAATGCTGGCGTAGTTACTTAAATATAAGGCCGAGCGTGTTTGATTAGGTGAAACGAGACCTATAACAGTTAAAAAAGCAGCGGATTGTTTAGTGACACTAATACCAATTCGGCGCACCAGGTCGGGTAAGCGAGGCTCAGCCAATTGTAAACGGTTTTGAACATTGATAACGTTAATATCCGGGTCCGTGCCTACAGCAAAGGTTACTGTTAATAAATAACTGCCATTATTATCACTGGTGGAAGACATGTATAACATATTATCCACACCATTGATTTGTTCCTCGATAGGGACCGCAACGGTGTCTTCTATCACATCCGCGCTTGCACCCGGATAACTGGCACTGACTTGTACTTGCGGCGGGGTAATATCGGGAAATTGTTCTGCGGGAATAACTTTTAAGGCGATAAAGCCTGCCAATAAAAATAAGGCAGAAATAACAATAGCAAAGCGCGGGCGGTGAATAAAAAAATTCAGATAAGTTCATATTACCCCGTCTTTTTTGTAGTAGGCGCGACGGTCATGCCAGGCGTCACTTTTTGCCAAACCTTCAACGATAAACACCTCATCCGGATTTAATCCTTCAGTCACTTCTGTTTTACCCTGTTGCGTCAGACCCACTTTTACATAACGTTGTTCTACATGATTATCAGGCGTCACTAATAGGAGGTAATGCCCCGTTTTATCAAATAATACAGCGCCGCTGGGGACGAGCAAGCCTTTGCGGGGCTGACCGCGTTCAATGATCACAGTGACAAACTGACCAGGAAGTAATAAAGCATTGGGGTTGGCAAAATCAGCATAAACGGCAAGCGCGCCGGTTTTATCATCAATATGATTATCGACAAAGGCAATACGACCTACCGTATCATACAAGGCGCCATTACTTAATTTAATTTTGGGTTGTAAAAAACCATCTAAATTATCTGCTGTGCGGTGGGCGCTGGTTTCAATGGCTAACCATTCTTGTTCAGGTATAGAAAATACGACGCGGATGGGATCTAGTTGTACTATCGTAGCCAAGGTCGAAGTTGTGGGAGAGAGATAATCACCAGGACTAAACTGTGTGACTCCAATACGACCGGTAATGGGCGCATAAATTTTGGTATAACTTAAATCCAATTGCGCATTGGTTAATGTGGCGCTTGCTGCTTCTACGTTGGCTTTGGAATTATAATAATCAGATTCAGCTTGGTCCAGATTTGCTTTGGCCACTACCTTTTTTTCATATAAGGCTTTGAAACGCTCATAATTTAAACTGCGCTCGGCAAGGGTTGCTTGTGCGGCGGACAGGTCTGCTTGTTTTTGCAGGACTGTCGCTTGATATTGATCGGGTTCAATGACAAATAACAAATCGCCTTTTTTGACTAATTGTCCTTGTTCAAAACGTCTTGCGAGTAAATAACCTTCAATGCGCGGTAATAATTCAACCATTTCAACGGTTGTTACTGTGCCCGCATAAGAAGACGTGCTCACAAGTTCTGTAGCTTGTGCTTGTTGTGTCACAACACTCGGTGCAGGCATAGGTGGCTCGCTTTTATTACAAGCAGCCAGTAGGGCTAGGATTAGAAATCCAAATATTTTTTTATTAATGACCATTATGGAATAATAGTACAAGTAAGATACAATTAAACTATTCAGTCTTAGGAAAAACTATGAATAAAAGCCCTGTGTATATTATTGATGGCGCGCGTACCCCTTTTTTAAAAGCGCGGACGCATGTGGGGGCCTTTAGCAGTTCGGATTTAGCCACCGCTTGTGGACGTAACTTGTTGATGCGGCAGAATTTTTCTGTTGAAAGCTTAAGTGAAATCATTATCGGTTCGGTGATAGGCCATTCCAATGAGCCTAATGTAGCGCGAGTTATCGGTTTGCGTTTAGGTGCCTTATTGGTACCTGCGATGACGGTACAACGTAATTGCGCTTCGGGTTTACAAGCAATCGATACCGCTGCACGTTTGATTGCTCAGGGTGATCATGCATTAGTATTAGCCGGTGGCACCGATGATATGAGTCGATCACCCGTGATGTTTCCGCATGAAATGGTCAATTGGTTAGGTGATTTTGCGAGTGCCAAAACTTTGGCAGATAAATTAAAAGTAATCGCGCAATTTAGATTACGTTTTTTAAAACCTGAGATTGGGGTTATACAAGGCTTGACTGACCCCATTGTGGGATTATCCATGGGACAGACGGCAGAAAATGTAGCTTATCGTTTTAATATTAGCCGTGAAGCGATGGATTCATATGCGCTTCGCAGCCAACAACGCAGCGCATATGCGCAAACTCATGGTTTATTTTCTGAAATTATCCCTATTTATTCACAAACCGGTGAGTGTTTTGATAAAGATGATGGCATACGTCCTGATAACAGTATGGAAAAATTGGCAAAATTAAAACCTATTTTTGATAAAATATATGGCAGTGTGACTGCCGGCAATAGTTCGCAAATTACCGATGGTGCGGCTTTACTTATTTTGGCCAGTGAAGATGCCGTTAAAAAATATCAATTGCCTGTGTTGGCGCGCATCATAGATTGTGAATGGGCGGCCCTACCTCCGGAAATTATGGGACTAGGTCCTGTGCATGCGATTACACCTTTATTGATGCGGCATAAAATGGGCCTTGATGATGTTAATTATTATGAAATAAACGAAGCGTTTGCGGCCCAAGTTTTAGGTTGTTATGCCGCTTGGCAAGATAAAGATTATTGCACGCAAGCTTTAGGTTTAACAGATGTTTTGGTGCGATTAATCAGGATACTGTTAATATCGATGGGGGTGCGATAGCGTTGGGACATCCTGTCGGTGCCAGCGGTGCACGCTTGGTCTTGCATTTAGCGCATATTCTTAAACGTGAAAAAGCACGCTTTGGTGTAGCTAGTTTATGTATAGGTGGCGGTCAAGGCGGCGCTATGTTGATAGAAAATATTAACCTTTAAGGTATCTTATGAAAAATTGGATTATGACTATTGATGAAGAAAAAATTGCTTGGTTATATTTTGATAACGAAAATAATAAAGTTAATATATTACGCACAGCCGTGGTAAAAGAATTAGATGAAATATTAGATACTTTTAAAAACAAACCGCCTAGAGCTTTAATTATTTTATCTAAAAAAGAAGCAGGCTTTTGTGTGGGCGCAGATATACATGAATTTAGTCCAGATAGTGATTTATCACTCATTCGAGAATATGTAGCCTATGGTCAAGGTGTGATGCAAAAATTAGCAGATTTACCTTTTCCCACCCTGGCTTTAGTTCATGGTTTATGTTTAGGTGGTGGGTTGGAGTTAAGCCTTGCTTGTCACTACCGTATTGCTCAACTTGATTCTGCGCAAATGGGTTTGCCAGAAGTACGCTTAGGTGTGCAGCCTGCGTGGGGCGGAAGCGTGCGTTTACCACAACTAATTCATCCTCTTAAAGCAATGAATATGCTATTAACAGGACATACGGTTAATGCTAGGATTGCAAAAAAAATAGGTTTGGTCAATGATGCGGTGCCACAAAGACAAATGCTTAATGCCGCGCGCTTATTAGCTTTGCAGGGCATTAGAAAGCACAAGTTCAACCTGCGTGTGCAATCCTTATTTCAGCCTGCTTTGATACGACGTTTAGCAGCAATTTTTATGCGTAAACAAGTACAAAAGCAAGCGCAGCCACAGCATTATCCTGCGCCTTTTACCATTATTGATCATTGGCAACAATTTGGTGCGCAAGGTGCACTTGCCTATGCTGCTGAGATTGATGGATTTATAAAATTATTAGAAACGAATAGTACAAAAAATCTTGTGCGAATATTTTTCTTACAAGAGCAATTAAAAAACAGCGGTAAACAAGTGAATTGGCGTGCGCAACATATTCATGTGATAGGTGCGGGGACTATGGGGGGTGATATTGCCGCTTGGTGTGCGAAAAAAGGTTTAACGGTTACTTTGCAAGATAGAACTGCGCAAGATTTATGCCGTGCTATGAAACGTGCGCACGAATTATGTCCGGATAAATATATGTTAGATAAACTTATTCCTGATATCGCAGGCGATGGTATTGCGCATGCGGATATTGTTCTTGAGGCTGTATTTGAAAATTTAGCGGTTAAACAAGCCTTATTAAGTGATATTGCAGATAAAATAAAACCAGGTGCAATAGTTGCGACGAATACCTCAAGTATTTCCCTTGCAGAAATAAAGCAAGGCTTTAAACATGCCGATCAATTAGTCGGCATTCACTTTTTTAATCCGGTTGCAAAAATGCAATTAGTGGAAGTGGTGCATACCGATGAAGTGAATCCAATAATCAGTGAGCAAGCGTTGGCCTTTGTACATCAAATTGGTAAATTACCGCTAAAAGTAAAAGACAGTCCTGGGTTTTTAGTCAATCGGGTGATAGCCCCCTATTTATTAGAAACAGTGCATTTGATAGAAGAAGGTGTACCAATGCAACATATCGATAAAGCGGCTAAAGATTTTGGTATGGTCATGGGGCCGGTGATGATGATCAATTTAGTGGGCCTAGATATTTGTATGGCTGCAGTCAAAAACTTGGGCCAGCAGACACCTAAAGTATTAGCGGATAAAATTGCTGCGGGTCATTTGGGTAAAAAATCTGGGGAAGGTTTTTATTTGTATAAACATGGTAAAGCGCAAGCGCTTAAAACCTCTATGAATCTATCGTCCGAACAGGCACAGGAAATCCAAGATCGTCTTATATTAACGTTAATCAATGAATGTGTGGCTTGTCTGGGTGAGGGTATCGTATCCTCCAGTGATGAGGTTGATGCGGGGATAATCTTTGGTATGGGCTTTGCGCCGTTTTTAGGTGGGCCGCTGCAGTATGCTAAACAGCTTGGTTTTGAAAATATATATGATAAATTAAAGGGTTATGAGAAAAGCATTGGCCCTCGTTTTGCACCTAAGGTGGGTTGGGATCGCTATATTAAACCTTAAAGATTCTATCCAAACGGGGCCTGTCCTGCGTTTTTCTTCTGTGCTCGCAGGCTGCGCGCAGAAAAAAAGCCTCCGGCCACCCGTTTGGAATTAGATTGGTTGGGGTTTTGTGATAGAATGTGCAATGCTTAAAATATTTAAACAGCCCAAGTATACGACTGCTAATAGTTGGCCGACTTATCGGCGTTTGTTTGTGTATGTTAAAAAGTATTGGTATGTTTTTTTGATAGCCGTGATTACGAGTGCTTTGTATTCGGGTATTGATGCGGCTTTGATTCGTTTGATTCAGCCTTTATTAGATGATGGTTTTGTTAATAAAGATCCTAAAGTCATTGCTTTAATTCCTATAGTGTTGCCGCTCTTTTTGCTGGGGCGGGGAATTATGAGTTTTGTTTCCAGTTATAGTTTGTATTGGCTTGCGCGTAGAGTGGTAATCGATATTCGGCGGCAAATCTTTCAACACTTATTAAAATTGCCGGCCAGTTATTATGATCATCATCCTGCTAGTCAATTACTGACAAAAATTACCTTTAATACTGAGCAAATTGCTAAAGCGTGTACGGATGCGATTATTGATTCTGTACGTAATTTCTTTTTAATCGTATTTTTATTGGGTGTGATGTTTTCAATTAGTTGGCGTTTGGCTTTATGGTTTTTACTATTAGGGCCTTTGATAGCCTTGTTATTTTTGGGTGCGACTAAATTGTTTCGTCGCTACAGTCATAAGATTCAACAAAGTGTGGCCGATGTTAATCATGTTGTTCAAGAAAACTTATTAGCCTATAAAGTCGTACGTATTTTTGGTGGGCAGAAGACAGAATATAATCGTTTTGTGGATATGACCGAAAATAACCGCGTACAAGAAATGAAGTTGGCACTGACGCGATCTGTAAGTGTTCCGCTTATACAATTTGTCGCTGGTGTAGGTGTGGCCATTACTTTATACATAGCAACACAACAGACCGACGCTTATGCTTTATCAGCCGGTGGTTTTGCGACTATGGTGGGCGCTATGATTGGTTTATTAAAGCCGGTCAAAGAAATTACTTCTGTTAGTCATAAAGTTCAACAAGGTATAGCGGGCGGACAAAGTGTATTTGAATTACTAGATACACCTATAGAAGATCAAAGTGGCATAAAATTATTAGATCCCATACAAGGCGAAGTTGAATTTAAAAATGTGCATTTTGCTTATGATGCCTCGCAAGACGCGCAAGCTTTATCTAATATTAGTTTTCATGTAAAAGCCGGAGAAAAAATTGCCTTGGTGGGTCAATCTGGTGGCGGTAAAAGTACCTTAGTGCAATTATTACCGCGGTTGTATGACCAATATAGCGGTGAAATTTTATTTGATGGTATGGATATTAAAACCATAAAATTAACTGATTTACGTAATAATATTGCTATTGTTTCACAGCATGTGGTCTTATTTAACGATACCATCGCGCACAATGTAGCACACGGTGATTTGCGTTATGATGAAGCGCGTGTTTTACAGGCCTTAACACATGCCAATGCATTATCATTTGTAGAAGAATTACCACAAGGCATACATACCCGCATCGGCCAAGATGGAATGTTATTATCCGGTGGCCAACGTCAACGCATCGCTATAGCCCGAGCCTTATATAAAGACGCGCCGATTTTAATTTTTGATGAAGCAACCAGCGCCTTGGATACAGCCTCAGAGCGTTATATTCAAGAAGCCATGCAAGATTTAATGCAAAACCGTACCACATTTATCGTTGCACACCGTTTATCTACTATAGAAAATGCCGATAAAATTATAGTTTTAGATAAAGGAAAATTATGCGAAATAGGCAGCCATCAAGAGTTATTAGAAAAAAATGGCATATACGCCAAATTGTATTATTTGCAATTTAAACAAGACGATGATGTTTAAGATTTATAATTATTTTTTATACGCATGGTATAAATACCCATGGGTTTTTATTGTGTTTTTACCCCTATCTGCGTTATACCAACTCATCATTTCTATAAGACGATTTTTATATAAAAATAATATTTTTAAAAAATATCGTGCCCCATGTCCAGTCATAATCGTAGGTAATTTTGTAGTCGGTGGTACAGGTAAAACTCCCATGGTCATAGCCCTTGCAAAACTATTAGTAGAAGCAGGGTATAAACCCGGCATTATCACTAGAGGCTATGGCAGCGATAAAAAAGCACAAAATATATTTATCACCAAAGATTCTGACCCAAGCATAGCTGGCGATGAGCCTGTTTTAATGGCAATACAAACCAAATGCCCAGTTATAAAAAATAAAAACCGCGCTTTGGGCGTAAAAAAATTATCTGAACACTGCGATATTATTATCAGCGATGACGGCCTACAACATTACAACTTAATCGCCGACATTAAAATCGCAATGCAAGCCGATCAAAATTTCTTAAAAAATCCTTATCTACTACCTGCAGGCCCCTGGCGCGAGCCAAAAAAATTATTATCAACAGTAGATTTTGTTATTGAAAATAAAGTAGAGATAGACACTATTTATCCCCTAACTTTTGGTTCAAGCCATACATTTTCACTAGAAAATAAATCAGTACACGCAGTCTGCGCCATCGCAGCGCCGTGGCGCTATTTTGATTCGCTAAACAATTTTGGCATTAAAACCATTAATCATGCTTACCCCGATCATTATTTATTATCAAAAGAAGATTTAATATTCAAAGATAATTTACCTGTTCTAATTACTGAAAAAGACGCTGTAAAATGCAAAAATTTCAACTTGCCTAATGTCTTTGTTGTAAAAATAAAATCAACACTAGACCCTGCGTTTACCAAAGCCCTGCTAAACAAAATAAAAACCTTGAGGATTAAGAAATGAAACAAAAACTACTAGACATACTAGCCTGCCCAAAATGCAAAGGCGCCCTAGAATATGATAAAAAAAATCAACAGCTGATCTGCATTATTGATCGCATCAGTTATCAAGTAAAAGATGGGATACCTATTTTGCTGGAACCAGAGTTGAGTCAAGAAAAATGCTAAATCACTATATAATCTAAAAAGTTATTTGTTGATTTAAGGTGGCCTTTACAACTTGGGTTGCAGTAGGTCTTTTAGTAGGATCAGGATTCCACGTTGCCAGCATGAGATTTTCACTAAAACCTTTTTTCTTAATATTTTCTACTCCCCCGAAGTTTTGATTGTGATACTCGAGTGGATTGCCTTTGCTCATGATAAGGTAAGCAGTAATTTGTGTAAGAGTCATTCTATTAGTATCAGCTCTATAGGGTTGCTCACCAGATTCCATTGCAAATCTGATTCCGCCTAAAGAATATATATCACAGGCTTCACTATTATAAGTGATATTTTCTTCAGTTTTACTTATACTTTTACCGTACTGTTTTGTATAATCTTTTTTTAGATGAACTGGAAGATGATTTTCAGGTAAGCATAAAAGTCGTTCAGGCGCTGAATAGTTAGGTGTTCCATTATATGAATTACAAAACTCTGAGTCTTGTAGTGTCAATGCTTTTGCTGAACCAAAGTCAGCGATTTTGACAGTGCCTGTTTTTGTTAATAAAATATTATCAGTTTTCAGATCGCTATGGATTAAGCGTAATACATCGTGTAAGTACCTTAAGCCTTCTGCTATTTCTATTGTAATCCTATCTATTTCACCATCCTGAAGTTTACCTTTATTTATTAAATCTGTTAAATTCATGTCTGCAGCTTCAAGCACAAGAACTATACCAGGAATATTTGAACAGCCATAAAAGCCAATAATATACGTTTCTTTTCCCTCTGTTTTACCGGCTTCACTTGCTGTTAGAGCAGATAATTCATTGAAAGGATCTATATCTGTGGCATTATTAGGAATTTTTGTTACAACTGAATTATCGTCGTTGAGCCATACTTTTCCATGCACGCCATTTCCTATTGTGTTAATCATTTTTCTTTGATTTGTTTTAGTTATATTGGTGATTTTAAGATGAGGGAACGCACGTTGTATTGTGCTTAACATATGATCTGGGTTGCGGCTCGCTGCTTTATTGTTATAATTTTTTGCAAGTTCTTCATCTTTTTCTATTTTTTTCACCACCTTATTTTCTTCTTCAAATAAGGGAGGTTCTTTTTTTTGCGTTATAGAATTTTTAGTTATATTTTCATCTTTGTTAAATTCATCTATGAATTTAATTATTTGCCCGCAGAGCGAAGGTAGGTAGAGTATGAGGGCTATACCTATAATAATTTCCCAAGCAAGTGTTGCGCTAATAAGAAAGGCTATTTCTGCAAAAAATTCTGCTGCGAAAGCCAAGTAGCCAAAATAATAAGCAGCGCCTGCGGATGATAAACCTAAAATGATTGCACCAATAGCTGTTTTAAAGTGGTTTTTAAATTGTTTGAAGCTTTCTACCGGGCGTGTAATTGGATTTAAAAATACGCTAGTCAAATCTAGCAAGAACTGAAGCCATATAATCGGGTTTAAAGAGCTGCGACTTTCAAGTGCTAGGTTTAGTGATAGTGTTGTGTGATTTATTATGCTAAACGGTAGCTGCAAAAATAAAGTAGTAAAGAAAGTATATAGGTAAAAAATTGGGAATAGATCTTTATCAGAACCACCATTCAATGATTCTTTTAGATCGCTACCTACCCTTACAAGAAATGTATCGTTTACTTCGCCTTCACCCATGGCTAACCGCATATATCTCATCTAATCTCCATTTAAATTAGCTTTTAATATAGTTATTATACAGAGTGAATATTAAGTGTATATTAAGGTCTCTGACTATTGGCAGTGGGCTTAGAACATATTGTGTTGATTTTTATAGGATTTCCACCGCTGCTTTGATAGTAGCGGTGGGGTTATCTTCTGTTTTAATGCACAGTTGCAATTGCTTGCGCCACGCCGGTTTGTTGAGTCATCATATTATGAATCAAATCCCAGTTGATATTGGCTTCTTTGCCATTGAGTGCTTTTTCCAGTTTATCGACCAATAATACTTTACGTTCATTGGGATTTAAGGGATGTTCTACTAGCTCAGGGTGTACTTCTAGGTAGAGTTCTGCATTCTTCCAGCCTAATTTAATCGAGTCATGTACTATAGTCACGGGTGTACCTACGGTTACATTATTAAATAATTGTTCAATATCCGGTGCAAACATACGTACGCAACCATGTGTCACGCGACGTCCCACGCCAATAGGGGAATTGGTGCCATGTAATAAATAGCCTGGAATACTTAAGCGTAAACGGTATTTTCCTAAAGGATTTTCAGGTCCAGGAGGCACATGTGTACCGTTAACCAAGCCTGGAATAGGCTCACCAGAAATTTTATGCTCTTCCAAAATACTTGCAGGTACAACCCAAGTAGGTTCTTCAGTTCTTTCAGTGACCTTACCCGTGGTCAAAGGTGTTGACCAACCCGCTTTACCAATGCCAATAGGGTAGGTAGATACTTGCGTACCATCAGGATAAAATAATAAAGCCGCAATTCAGGTAAATTGATCACTATACCCGTCCGGGTTTCACTAGGTAATATAAAAGCAGAAGGAATGGTGATTTTTGTGCCTTCGCCAGGTATCCATTCATCAACACCGGGGTTAGCGCGTTGTACGGCATAAGCGCCCATATCATAAGTACGACCATATTCCGCAAAGGTATCTTCATATTTTGCATTAAAGGTAATCACTTCTCCTACAACTTGAGTATCCTTATCCATTGGATAGGTGAGCGCATAAGCACTGGAATAAGCACTAACGGCTATTACTAAAAGCATCCTGATAAAGGCTTGCATAACTGACCTCGTAAATATGTTTGACTATAGACCAAAATAGTAAGGCTAGATGATAATTCATCTAGCCTACATTATCACACTGCTTACAGTATATAACCTAAGATTGGATTTGTCAGGTATCTAAATCTATTCTCTGCCACTAAAAGCAGACAATATCTGTATCAGGCTTATAAACAAGTTATAAATTTGCACATAAAGGCCAATAGTAGCAAGGATATAATTTCGTTCACCGCCATGTATAATAGCGCTGGTTTGCCATAAAATCCAGCCAGATGACAAGAGCATGAATAGGCCTGAAATAGCGAGCTGAAACCCAGGTGCATGGAAGAAGAAGCCTAATACCATCACGACTAAGGCCACTAGAGTACCCACCACCATAAAACCGGTCATAAAGCTAAAATCTTTACGGGTTGTCAGTACATAAGCAGACAAGCCCAAAAAGATGATACCTGTACCACCAAAGGCCATCATGATAATTTCTGTACCATTGGCATAACTGGCAGTGACCATATTCAAAATAGGCCCCAGCGTATAACCCATAAAGCCAGTAAAGGCAAAAGTGCTGGCCAAACCCCACATACTATTACGTAAGCGGTAGGTTAAAAACATTAAACCGTAAACCCCAACCAAAGTCAGAATAATCCCAGGGTAGGGGCATTAGTCACCATGGCAAAACCAGCGACTAAAGCACTAAATAACAGCGTAAGCGAGAGCAACATATAAGTATTACGCAATACCCGATTAACGGCTACTGCATCACTGGACTGAGCTAGCGTATAACTTTGATTTGTCATGACATTAAACCTTCTATAAAAGTGACTGAATTAATTTATTTTAACATAAAATTTGTCTTAAGCGGCTCTTTTTAGTATAGTAACAAACGGAGAGATGGCAGAGCGGTCGAATGCGGCGGTCTTGAAAACCGTTGAAGTATACTCTACTTCCCAGGGTTCGAATCCCTGTCTCTCCGAATAACTTCATTAAAATTAATAAATTACTCGGCTTCGGTTAACTTACTTTAATTGACAAATAAACCCTTAAATAACAGATTGTGTCCAAATTTGTACCAAACTATTAAATGACGTTCAGCGATTTCGACATTCTCTGTATATTTTTCTATATCTTTAACACACAAATGAATATACCTTTCCATGGATTTCCAGCTCGCCCAACCACCTAATTTTTTAAGTGCTTGTAATGGCGTGCCTTTCTTCGCATGACGAGTAGCCCAAGTGTGTCTTAGATCGTGCCATTTAAAATCCTCAATGCCTGCGCGCTTTAATGCATTATCCCAAGCATCTCTGCTAGGATATTTAAGCGGTTTACCTTGATAGGTGAATACAAATGTATCGTGTTTGCCATTTTGTCTTTGCAACACAGACATTGCATCAACATTCAAAGGAACGCCAATCGGTTTTCCCGCTTTTGCATTTAAAGCATCAACCCAAGCAATTTTTTGCTTAAGATTAATCTGTGCCCATTTCATGCGCGCGACATTCGCTGATCTTAACCCTGTGGCAAGCGCAAATACGCACATGTTATGAGTATGAACGGGAAGCTCAGCAAGCAATTTTTGTATTTCATCAAGTGATAAAATCCTATCACGTGCAGGTGGTTCTTTAAGTCGTCTAATCTTAGGAACAACTTTTGATCCACTCCCATTCATTTTTTGCACGATTTAATACCGCTCGCAACAAAGTAAAATACCGATTCACAGTCGCATTAGAAGCACCTTCACTTTGCCGAATTTCAATAAGCCGATTAATTAATACCTTGTCGATATCAACCAAGCGTTTATTGTAAAGATGTTCATGAAACCAACGCAAAAAACGTTTATCTTCGTTAATGGTTCGCTTATGATTCATCTCCTTAATCCAGCGAACTGCAGCGTCTTGCCAAAGATACTTAGGTTTTTCACCTATTTGAACAATTCGCCACATTTCATTTTTCAAGTTATCGTGGAACTCTTGCGCTAATTTTTTATCACTAGTTCCAGTAGACTTGCGTATTCGCTGTCCATTGGGCGCTGTAAAAATTGCCCAGTAGATGTTGCCACGTTTAACAATTGCCATTGCATTACCTCCTTATTGTGGAAGCCTTGCAATCTTTCTTCAGTTGCAGGATAAGCTTTTCGGATATATTCAGCAAGATCTGCTTCAAGAAAAACCCAACGTCGACCAATTCGACCGCCAGGAATAAGCCCTCGCTTAGCGCGAGATTGCAAGGTATGCGGATGAATTTTTAAATATTGCGCCGCTTCGTTTAAATTCAGGGTTCGCATGTTAGCCTATAAAAAATCGTTGTTAAGGTTGGGCTAGAATAGATGGGAAAGTGTCGCGGATGGACGACAGCAGAGTAAATTTTTTGATAATTATTTTTTTTAAAAAGCCAAGAAAATATTATTTTAGGTGATATCAATTCTTGGTTAAAAGCGCAATTGTGCTATAGCGTGTAACAGTATGAAAAATTGAAAAAATTTAGAGTGATGATATCAAATTGCTATACGCTGGGATATCAATTTATTTGCAGGTGATATCTTAAAGATAGCAATTTGATATAAAAAAGATATCAACAGAAAATCATAAATCACAAAAAATTATTATAAATCATAATGTTAGTAAGTTACACATGGCAACCTTGTTGCGACAGGTGTGTGTATTTATGATTTTCTATAGGCGCGTTTGAGCGCACAGTTTTGGGGATAATCATTGGATTTTTAATGTTTGTAATCAGTGTTAAAAGATTAGTGATAAAATATTTATTTTATTGAAGTGACAATAAAACAAAAACAGCATTGATAATACGCTCTGTCAAATCTATTAAACAGTCATGACTCATGTGAAATCAGCGTTAGTTAATTATTATTAGTTGAGGTGACTATAAACAGTTTACTTCAGATCAATTTTTTTTCCGCCAATTGGCGGTAGTGTTCCCCGAGTGCTGTAAGACGTAATGCCTTGCTCTCCATTGCAGCGTGATAACAATGATCTGCCTCCACCGGAACAAGTAAGTTCACGTGGTTGTAACGTTGTAAAATAGCAAAGATGATTGTCTTATCAGGATTAGGGTGTCGGCTCTGGTTCATAGCTCGGATCAAGTTGGAATGTATAGCCACGCGATGGAAAAAATTCTGCAATACGTCGGAGTTCTGGTAATGGAAGTGGTGCTTGCACATTCCGTAGGGATATAAATTTGCTAATGTTCGTCTTGAATACCGGACGCTGTCCCCAAGGACCTAATGATTGATCAATATGTGCATAAACACTGCCAGGTGTAACTTCACCCACTAAATTAGCAGCTGCACCTTGAAGAGCATCTACTAACAGCCCCGTAAATACACCACTGCCTGCTTCTTCTGAAGCATATTGATCTTTAGTTGATGCAGTAAGAATTGTTACGCCATCCGCAATTTCGGAGAGATCTTTGTTTGTAGAGTGTGCTCCTGCAATGCCACTGTAGCAGCTATCCAATAGCATAATTTTGTTTTTAGTTTTACTTTGATTTGCCAGTGTTATTATTTCATTTAATGGCAAACCGTCATCGCCCGTTTTGCAATCACTTGCGCAAAGATAACCCCCAGTTGTTTCAACATGACCGTGCCCTGCAAAATAAAAAAGAGCAATGTCATTATTATCGGCAAATAATTCTCGCACTGCCTCTTTTAGCGCAGTGCGGCTGATGGCATCATCCTCAGTTGTGCTTACTAGGAGTTTAACTCCAAAGTTAATTGAACCATTTTCGTGTCGCTCCAGCATTGCTTTTACCGAAAGAGCATCATTTACACAACCATGAAGTTGTGAAATATGGTTATAATAATTAATTCCAACGATCAAAGCTTTCCGCATTATCTTCGTCTCTTTTAAAGAGAGTTGATGAAGTTGGCGATGTTGTTCCACGTCCAACTCACAGCCCCAACGCCGGAGAGCATGGTGCGGTCATCTGTGTAGGCCCAAATACCTTTGATAGGTTTTTTCTCTTCCTTTGCACACTCTATTTCCCATTTTTGCCCTGCAGAAATTAGAGAGTTCTTACTGACCAGAGCAATTATGCCATCAGATCGACGAATACGGGTACGTACTTTTTCTTTCCAATCAGATTCATAGGCCTCTTTTACCGACATATCAATATATTCAAAGGGGGCATGAGTATTGAGCGATTGTCCTTTCAGAAAATCTCGCTGGCGCTCATCTTCAATAGCAAATGCCACAAAAACAGTTTTTTTGTAACCATAAAATTCTCCCGAAGTTTATCGAGACAATAAATTATTGAGAATAGTATTTCAAGGATTATTTTTTGTGGTGTAAGTAAATTACCTTCCTAATTGCACTGTCTTGCATCGTCAGCTGTTTAGTAGCTAATTATATTTTTTATTTTTATCCATTGAAAAGCAAAAAAAAGACCCCATGTATTTTATGAATAAAATTGTGTAATTGCTTGAAAAAAGTAACTGGGCAAGCTTGATGCTGACATTTCGATGGGCAGATGTCAAACATCAAGGTATGAACGACTACTTTAATATTCTGTGACACAATATGCTTGCCTAAACGAGCGTGCGAT
Source organism: uncultured Gammaproteobacteria bacterium (assembly GCA_963798975.1). Taxonomy (GTDB): domain Bacteria; phylum Pseudomonadota; class Gammaproteobacteria; order JABCZS01; family JABCZS01; genus JABCZS01. The sequence goes on along the minus strand of CAWCVU010000008.1, from coordinate 105,277 downwards.
TAGATATAGGCTATCTCTGAGGGACACAATGGTTTGACTGCTCTTGTAAACAGGAATTTATGCATAATTTAGATTATCAAAAGCAAGCATTTAACAGTGTTGGCTGGTTCATTCCGCCATACGTATCGATGGGCTTTATTGATTTTGTTGTAAAACAAATCGTAGACGCAAACAACACTTTTGGCCAGCAAAAACTAGAGCAAGTTCTATCTTATATCTACTCAGCAGAAAATTTATCTGCCATGGTTAGTGGACGATACCCAGATGTAAAATATGTGAGTAATTACAAGAAAATTATTTCAGAAGCTGTGACGGCACATTTTCTTGGTCTGGATCATATTGCTGTTGCAGGCTTGGTGCCGGTAGTAGAAGGTGCTGGGGAAAAGATAGCCCATAGCATGGGAGTAGCTATTACGGGTAGTTCTACCAATCTTTTTCTAAATCTTGCAGAATATTGCAAGAAGCAAACCATTGAAAAAAACATAGGTGCAGTTGGTGAAATAATATCAATGATGGATTCATTCATCCAATTCACCAAAGATTATTTATACATCAATTCTAAATTATACCCTTTAAATGATAAAACAAATCGGCATGGAATTGTCCATGGTGCGTATTCTGACGCGGACTATGGTACGCCCATCAATTTTTACAAATGTATCGCAGCTATAGATTTTCTTTGTCTCATATCTGGATTCTCAACCGGGTATACGCCATGTTTTGCTCCCGATAAAACCGAAGCATCACGAAAATTAGCGGCATATTATGGTATGTGTAGCTTGCTATCCCAAAATAGCCCGAAGACTGATAGCGATTATTAGTTTTTCTATTTTCTTAAAGAATGGCGAAACTATGCAATTACATGGTGCAGTGGGAGTAAATTAGTTGGACCGTCAATATAATTTCAACGGAAAAATGGATAACCTCAATTAGGAGTAAGTGATGTCTGATATTGAATTTGCAAATATGATTTTGAAGCTAATTGAAAAACAAGAAACTGAATTTGTTGATTTCAAAAGAGAGCATCATCGGTGTGATGTAGACTTAATCCATGATATTTTATGCTTGGCAAATGCTGAAGGAGAGCAAGATCGGTATATTATTTATGGCGTAGATGATAACAATAGAAATATAGTCGGCATAGACCAAAAATCAACGGATCGAAAAAGAGAAAATAATGGACTATCGATATCTTACGTAATAAATGTAATCGTTTGCCAACAGTTTATTTTAAAAGTATTCAACTGAATGAAAAGGTGGTAGATGTCCTTATTATTAAAAATAAACCTTACAAACCCTATTTTCTCCTTAAGGATGTAAAACGAAAAACTAAAGAAGAGGGCGGAAAGAAGAGTGACAAAACAGAAGCTCGTGCTGGAGTTGTCTATAGCAGAGTGGCTAGTGTAAACACCCCGATCAATGAAACAGCATCTGAGGTGGATATTAAAAATATGTGGAAGAGCGTTTTGGGCTAATATTATCACCACTCGAAAGAATGAATAGTTATATTGAGGATACGCAAGGCTGGAGAAAGACAGCTACAGGTGCATATTATGCTAAATTTCCTGAGTTCACTTTAGAATATGAAAACGACCTTGAGCCTTCACTTAAGTTTTTTGAACACTGGCATGAGCAATCAGGACTTCGTTCACATGAACTTGGGACTAAAAAAGTTTTCTTAAAATATCATTCGACATGCTTGCAAGAAAATATAACCCTAATAAATGTTGAATTTAAACTGCTTTTTCCTGTGCCTAAATATAAGTTTCCTAATGATATTGCAGCTAATTCAACGGCAATAATTTCAAAGTCCCTGCCGATTTCCAAGATAGCAGCAATTTTAGATATGGGTGATTATAATCATGAGGGTGTTGATTTTGCAACCTATTGGAAATACCTAAGAGATTTTTTACATATGCACTCGAGGGAGTTTAAACTAGAGCTAGTTGAGTAATGACGGCGTAGGCTGGACATTTAAGATTTTGAATCGAGATGTCAAGCTCGACTCCGTCACTGCAGCAACTAAATCACTTTATTTAAAGCTTGGGGTAAAACGGAAAGTTCACGCCTCTACTAAGTCTGTGCATTGATCCGTTTTTCTAATCTTGATAACACATCCATCATCTTCTCAAACTCTGGCGCTTCACCAAAGAACATCTCCTGCATATCAGCATAATCTTGCTTCAAGTTTGCCATTCCTTCAGTGCGTGGTATTAGCCGTAAGCTGCCGATAACAGCTGTCTCATAAGACGCATTCTTCTCCGAAAACATAATGCTTTTATTTTTAACTACCGCTTCTAGCAACATTGGATTTTGGAGTGCTGTGTCAGCAGTCCCTTTCTGTTCCATTATAAAAATATCATAATAGTGGCGAGACATGCGGTCACGCTCCTTGAGATTGTGATGCAGCGCATGAAGAATAGTGGCTTTTTCCCAGAATGTTCGTTCTTTCGTAAGCACGTGCACATCGCTGCGTGGATCATTGAATAAGTGCTGAAATGTTTGGGCAACATAGGGAATAATTTCTCTTTTTCTCTTGGCTCAATATCGCCGCGTGCACCAAATTCTAATTTTACATGCGGCCTGATATATCCTTCGGTGACTGCAAAATTGCTGTGATCAAAATTCCAATTACTAAAATTCATTCCTTGTTCGTATCTGAATATTTTAGGATAATAAAAAAGTATGGTTTGTTGATCGGGATCTTCCGGATCAAGATCTAGTTTCCCAGTTGCCCTGCAGTTTTTCAGTAAAGATTTTCTCGAGTGTTGTCAAAAGGTATTCATTTACGCAGCGCTGTGCATTTTCTTTTTAGAGCTTCGATTCTTCGTTCACGTTCTTTCCGGGAAATGTCGACTTCCATTGGGTCGGAACTTTCCACTATATATGGACATGACGGCTAATAGTCAGATCAATGTCCTCAGAAAAACGATCGATTAATTGATAGGCTTTCGAAAGTGACGTGCCGCCTTTAAAAGTAATATGCTCTGCAAGTTCTTTGTGTTCAAAATTATATTGTTTTAGCACCCAACAAACCCAAAAATCTTTCTCGATGATAATCGGCGAAATATCTTGCCTATCCGCCGCTTCTTGAAACGCCGCTCTTTTTCTTCCTCAGACAATGCAATAAATTTATCCATGTTTTACATCCTGAATTTTATGAATCGTATCCGCCATCCAGGCCGGAAGATGTCCCATTGTACGATGTAAAGCAGATAAATCTTTATCCGTAAAGCCAGCAGGGCACAGCGGTTGAGAATTTTGTTATCAATATTGTTCTTACCAGGGTTGGAGAGAGCCTGCAGAGTCAAATTAGCATGATAAGATATATTGCTCATCAACGCTACGCGCGCGCGTTTTAACTGAATAGTCCGCCCAGCTACGCGCCGTAAGCGAGCAGTTGTATTAGTCAGATATGATGATTTAGCAGGAACTTGAGTGGATAAACCCAATAGATTTGCTGCCATTGCGCCAGAAGGAAATACCGATCATCAGATGCCATTGCACGTGCAATATTGTCAGGTGTAGGGGAGAGCGTTCCGAGTAATTTACTTTGTTTTGGATAATCATAGATCCCGCGATCTAGACGACGGATCATACTTTGTTTAGTCAGCCTAGAGAGTACTTTGATCAACAGCTGCACGCGTGCCGATATCCAAAAAATTGTTTAGGTGAAAAAACCCATCCCGGCTTTTTCTGCTTAATTCTATTTGTAATTTGATCGGTTATAGATGACATAAAATCTTCCTTTATTGTCAGATAATAGCATAGATTTATCTGACAATCAAATAATATAACATATTGATTTTATGGGAATTATATGCGGATAAATTACTCTTATAAATGTGCATTGCACAGCGTAACTAATTTGTAGAAATTGGACTGTCTTAAATTTGTGTCAAAACACCGCTCGACATGGCGTTTTAACACGTTTTTAGGCTGTTTAAGCATATGAAGAACGACCACAAGGCATTGATTTATATAGAACCATATTCACCATCCCAAGTCTTGAAAACCGTTGAAGTATACTCTACTTCCCAGGGTTCGAATCCCTGTCTCTCCGATTCTCCCTCCCTAAACCCAACCTCTTTAATAGCCGAAAGGAATAATTCGATGCTTATTTCTTTGAAAAATCTGATCAGTAAAGAAGATCAACCATTGCGTGAAGTGGTCATAATGAAAAATTTGTTTCAAAAAGAGCAATCTTCCTCATTACTTTGTAGGCAGGAAGAGTTAGGTGTAAGTTCAATAGAGGATTGGGTTGCTTTTCTTAAGAAACAACAGCCTAATATTATTGATATGTTAAAAGAATTGCTTATTTCAATTACACAAAAAACTCCGAGTAGTGTGGCTGAAAAAGAAGGATGGGTTAATGCACACCGTGTCTTGGCTATCGTGTACAGTTATCTTAAAGAGTCAGAGCATGCATTGTCGATTTTAACTCACTTAAAACAGCAACAGCCTGCTGCTATGCAAGATTTGTTTTCTTCTTTTGAGAAATTTTTAGAGAATAAGTGTATTTTAGAGAATAAAGTTCCTGTTAAATCCATGTTACCAAACTCTCATCTTTAAGCGTGGCCCCATCATTTTGAGTATGAGCGGGAAGTTCAGCAAGCAGCCGTTGTATTTCAGTACGTGATAAAATTCTATCACGTGCAAGTGGCTCTTTAAGTCGCCTAATTGTAGGAACAACTTTTATCCACTCCCATTCATTCTTTGTGCGATTCAACACCGCTCGCAGTAGCGTAAAATATCGATTCACAGTCGCATTAGAAGCACCTTCATTTTGCCGAATTTCAATAAGCTGATTAATTAATACCTTATCGATATCAATCAAACGTTTATTGTAAAGATGATCATGAAACCAACGTAAAAAACGTTTGTCTTCTTTGATAGTTCGTTTATGATCCATTTCTTTAATCCAGCGTACCGCAGCGTCTTGCCATAAATACTTAGGCTTTTCACCCAATTGCACAATTCGCCACATTTCATTTTTCAAGTTATCATGAAACTCTTGCGCTAATTTTTTATCGCGAGTCCCAGTAGACTTGCGTATTCGCTGTCCATTGGGTGCCGTAAAAATTGCCCAGTAGATGTTGCCACGTTTAACAATTGCCATTGCATTACCTCCTTATTGTGGAAGCCTTGCAATCTTTCTTCAGTTGCAGGATAAGCTTTTTACACATATTCGGCAAGCTTATCTCCAAGGCTTTCAACCATAGGATAAAGCAAAAAGTGCTGCAATTGGGCGCCAAAGTGATTCACATCTGAATTGTTTTTGCTAATAGAAAAGCCACGTAAAAGCATTTTTTATTGATGCTAAAATAATTTTTTTAAAATTTTAAGTGGCATCAAAAAAGTTTTGTAATATCATGAAATATAATGATTAAAAGCAAAGGTGGTGTCAAAATGAAATCAGGTAAAAAATTTTTGCCCTCACTATTTTAAATTTGAAATCAATTTGATTTCAAAAAGATTGAAATTGGCATCACGGTGAATTTTCTTGAAAATAGAATTTTATTATAATAATCATGGCATTATGTTAAAGGTTCGCAGCAACCTTGTTGCGACAGGTGTGTTAGCTTCTGGCTATCTATAGGCGCGATTGAGCGCTAATGTTTGGGAAAAAGGATTGGTTTTAAAGATAAGCTTGTTTTAAATAAAAAATCATGTTTGTTGACTAGTATATAAACTAAAGAGTAAAAAATATAATTACTTAGACAGTAGTGCGGAAATCATGCAAAATTCATTTGGTCCCAATATAAAACCATCATTGTGAAACTTTGAGAGATAGAAAAAATGACTGAGCCAACTATTACTTGTCCAGCTTGCAAGACCGAAATAAAACTTACCGAGTCCCTAGCTGCGCCTCTGATTGAGTCCACACGAAAGCAGTTTGAACAACAGTTAGCACAGAAGGACAGTGACATTGCTAAACGCGAGCAATTCATGCGTGACAGAGAAAAACAGCTTATAGAAGATAAGCGAACGCTCGATGATCAGATAGCCGATCAAGTTGCCTCACAGCTGAAGGTAGAGCGTGCTCAAGTTATTGCTGAAGAATCTAAAAAAGCTAAGCTTGCTAGTGCTACTGAACTAGAAAACAAGGCGCGTGAACTTGCTGATCTTCAAGAAATGTTCAAAGCTCACGACATAAAACTTGCTGAAGCACAGAAGGCACAAGCAGAACTTATTAAGAAACAGCGTGAACTTGATGATGAAAAACGGGAACTAGAACTTACAGTAGAAAAGCGGGTGCAGGACGGATTGAATAGTGTTCGCACACAAGCCAAAAAAGAAGCTGAGGATGAACAAAAACTCAAGGTAATGGAAAAAGAGCAGACTATATCAGCAATGCAAAAGCAGATCGAAGAGCTTAAGCGCAGGGCTGATCAAGGTTCACAGCAATTACAAGGCGAAGTGCAGGAATTGGAACTTGAAAATTTATTGCGCACCAAATTTCCTTTTGATTCTATTGAACCTGTTCCCAAGGGTGAGTTTGGTGGAGATGTACTGCATCGTGTTGTTGGTGCAGGTGGTCAATCTGGCGGCACTATTTTATGGGAATTTAAACGCACTAAAAACTGGAGCGATGGGTGGTTACCAAAATTACGCGATGATCAGCGGACAGCAAAAGCAGAGATTGCCGTAATTGTAAGTCAAATATTGCCCAAAGGGGTAGAAACATTTGAAATGGTAGAGGGTGTTTGGATAACACACCCCCGCACTGCATTGCCAGTAGCGATGGTTTTGCGCCAGTCATTGCTTGAGCTTACAATAGCGCGTCAGTCTATCGAAGGTCAGCAGACAAAAACCGAAATTATCTATCAGTATCTTACTGGTCCACGTTCCGCCAGCGAGTAGAAGCTATCGTCGAGGCATTTTCCACTATGCAAGAAGATCTTGATAAAGAAAGAAAAGTTATCATGAAACAATGGGCAAAGCGTGAAGAGCAGATTGAACGCGTAATGGATGCAACAGTTGGGATGTATGGAGATCTTCAAGGGATTGCAGGAAAATCGTTGCAGGAAATTGAGGGTTTGAGTTTTTCCGCACTTGATAGCCCAGATTAAAACTAGCAGACAAATTCTGGTAATTAAAATAAAAAGGGCAGTAGTAGAGGTACTAAATGATTGAATCGATTCAGATAGTGGATGTGGCCACTTACGGGAGCACTCCTGTAAATGGTCTATTGAAGTTCAATTTTTTCTTTGGTTCTAACGCCACTGGCAAAACTACAATTACTCGTGTTATAGCTAATGAAACAGCTTTTCCAAATTGCGAGATAAGATGGAAAAGAGGCAAAAAATTAGAACCGATGGTTTATAATCAGGATTTTGTTAAGCATAATTTTAACCAAGTTTCTGAAATTAAGGGTATCTTTACTCTAGGTCAGAAAAAAATGTTGAGATACTTAAAAAAATTGGGGTGGCAAAACATGAACTTGATATTATAACAATTGAAATTGAAAGGCCTAAGTTCACATTGAATGGTAAAGATGGACAAGTCGGAAAGAAAGCCGATTGACGGTTCTCCAAGAGGAATTCAAGAACACGTGTTGGGAGGCATTTACTAAGCACAAGAACAATCTAGACTTGGCTTTTGAAAGGTTTTAGGGATAGTAAAGAAAATTTTTTAAATAAAATAATGAATGAACACAATAATTTAGCTGCATTAAAATATTGTTAGAACTAGAGTTAACAAGATTAGAAGAGAAATATAAAACCGTCTTTGGCGCGGCACCGACTACTGAACAAATTATTACGCCTATCAATGCAGCAAATGTCATTTCTTATGAATCCAATCTCATCTTGGAAAAATGTGTGGTTGGTAAGTCAGATGTAAATATTGCTGCGATGATAAAGAAACTTGGAAATAGTGACTGGGTCAAGAAGGGGCGTGCTTTTTTCGCAGAAAATGAGATGGTTTGCCCATTTTGTCAGCAAACGACAGAAGAAGATTTTGCTATAAGTCTGAGTGAGTATTTTGATGATGCCTTTGAAACAGATAGCAGTGCTATTGATACACTAATCACCAGCTATACAAATGATTCCGAGAGTCTTAGGCAGCAGCTTACATCTGTTATTGATCATCCTTCACAGTTTCTTGATGTAAAAAAATTAAAAAAAGAGAAAGAGTTGTTGGATGCTAAAATCATTGAATAAATATCCAAAAGTTGGATACAAAGAAAAAGAACCTGGTGAGGCATATAGAATTAGAATATAAGTAATATATCATCTACAATAACAGAGCTTATAAGCTCTGCGAATGCTTTAGCAATTGACCATAATAAAACTGTTGAAAACCTTACGCAAGAGAGGCGCAATCTTAAAGAACAAGTTTGGAAATATCTAAATAGATGTAGAGCTCAAAAAAAAGTTGATTGATTACAATGCTAAAAAAAGTAGTCTTAACAAAGCAATTGAAGGGCTGAATACCAAGTTGTCGGCTGAAACTGAAAAGCAGAGGCGGAAGAACGAAGAGATTCAAGAGCTTGAAAGGAACGCAACTAGCATTCAACCAACGATTGATGAAATTAACAAGCTACTAACGTCTTTTGGTTTCAGAGGATTTTCATTGGCAAAAGGACTTGACGGTAACAGTTATAAGCTAATCAGGAATGATGGATCAGATGCGAAAGATTCTTTAAGTGAAGGGAGAGGACAAGTTATTACCTTTCTATATTTTTATCATCTTCTAAAAGGTTGTCATTTGGAAAGTGGAACAATCACTGATAGGGTTGTTGTTTTGATGATCCTGTTCAAGCTTAGATAGTGATATTTTATTTATTGTGAGCAGTCTCATCAGAGGGTTATTTAATGAGGTGCAATCAGGTAATGGGCAGATTAAGCAGTTGTTTGTTTTTACACATAATGTATATTTTCACAAAGAAGTTACATTTAAAGCTAAAGGTAAAAAGCGCGACGAGACCTTCTGGATAGTTAGTAAGCCAATGTCTCTGTCAAAAGTGAAATACCACCCTGAAAATCCATAAACGTCTTACCAATTGCTTTGGGATCAAGTGCGAAAGGCAGATCGTCAAACATCAACAATTCAAAATACCTTGCGAAGAATTTTTAGAACATTATTTTAAAATATTAGGTGGAATAGATCTTCGTAAGATTCACTATGAATTTGATGATATCGATAAAGCAATCTGCATCTCACTTGTATCATGGGTTAATGATGGTTCACATTCTGTATTTGATGATGTCTGTCACTCCATTGATGATACGCAAGTTGAAAGGTATCTTGCTGTGTTTAAGAAAATTTTTCAGAAAACTGAACATAGTATACATGAAATGATGATGGGAGAAGCTCAGGAAGATGAAATGTTATAAAGTGGTTTCAGTAGACGAATTCCCAACAAATCTTGTGGCATTTTTATCTCAACCCAAGTTTGAGCCAACCAGCTACTTGCATATATAATGTAATTACATTATAATACGATATATGACTTAATCAAGGACATAAACATGGCCCGCACAAGCTTGCACCCAAAAGAAGACCACTTTAATTTCCGAGTCCCAGCTGATTTGAAAATCGCTTTTCAAGAGGCAACAGAAAAAGTAGATCGTCCTGCTGCTCAGGTACTTCGTGATTTTATGCGTGCTTATGTGAATGAGCACCAACAACCGGAAGCAGGGTATGATGCTTGGTTAAAGGGAGGAAAAGAACAGGTTCAAGTAGCACTTGATGATAAACGTCCTGCTAAATCACACGAAGCAGTTATGAAACAAGCGCATGCACTTTTGGATAAACTATTAAGTGACAAAAACGAATGAAAATTGAATGGCAATTATTTGCTGAACAAGATTTGTTAGAAATTGTACAATATATTGCAGCCGAAAATCCTCAGGCTGCCTATCAGATATTTGATGAAATAAAAGGGCAGATTAGTTTATTAGAAGATCACCCACAATTGGGTCGAATAGGGCGAGTGAATGGTACTAGAGAATTAATTATTATACGTACACCTTATCTCGTTGCTTATCGGATAATTGGCGAGGTTGTTAATATTTTGCGTATTGTTCATGGTGCGCGCAAATGGCCAGTGTTAAAACGAAAAAACAAATAGCTAGGGCAATATTGAAATTTTTTATTGTGCTAAATTTGTGTCAAAACATGGCTCCACGCAGTGTATTAACGCGTTTTAGGCGGTTTTAATATATGAAGAAAGATCACAAGGCATGGATTTATATAGAACCATATTCACCATCCCAAGTCTTGAAAATCGTTGAAGTATACTCAACTTCCCAGGGTTCGAATCCTTGGTCTCTCCGAAAATAAATAATTAAAAGAATTTAGAACTAGAGAATAAAATTGAAGTAGCATTAGTCTTCGGCTCAATTGCAAGTGGAACAAAAAACGCGGGCAGTGATATTGATCTGTTAGTTATTGGGGCGCTTGATTTTAATGATCTGATAACAGCACTGTATCCAACACAAGCTATTTTAAAGCGAGAAATAACCCCCAAGTTATTTTCTATAGATGAATGGCGAAAACTTTTGCATAATAAAAACTCATTTGTGCAACAAATTTTAAAAAAACAAAAATTCTTTATAACAGGGGATCTCAATGACATTAAGTAATCTTGTCGGTATGAGTATTGAACCAATTGCTCCTAATCCAGCGAGTTCTGTTTCAGTGACGGGGCAGGGTTAACATTTAACAATTTTACTAGTTGTCATGACGAGTCTAGATTCGAATTTAAAATGTTAAATGTCAAGCCTGACTCCATCACATCACTATACTAATTAATGCCTGTCCTAGATTTGCATTTTCTATTCTACTTCCCGCGGACAAGTTGCGGGAGGTAGAGCATGAGGTATGACACAGATTTACGCGTGCCTGCTATGAGATCTTACAAAAACCTGCTTCTTCTTGTTTACCTTGTTTACCTTGTTTACCTTGGTTATTGTTGTTGTTGTTGTTGTTGTTGTTGTTGTTGTTGTTGTTGTTATTGTTGTTATTGTTGTTATTGTTATTGTTGTTGTTGTTGTTGTTGTTGTTGTTGTTGTTGTTGTTGTTGTTGTTGTTGTTGTTGTTGTTGTTATTGTTATTGTTGTTATTGTTGTCCCATGATGGAATATTTACATGGTTTGTGCAGCTATTATTTCTTTCGAGACTTATCTGATTTGCTATATCTGGAACTTTTTTTAATAATTCAGCATGTATGCTTCGAATACTAATAGTGTTCTTGTTCGGTATGAAAAGTTGCATTTCAATGTCAGCATCTTTTACTATTAATGTATTGCAAATTAATATGAGCGCATTTACTTGAGCTTCATGAGCTTTAATATTTTTAGTTATTTTAGAATGCATCTCTACCAATTTAATAAGCGCTCTCAGCAATAAAGTGTAGCCATCTTCATCATATGCTCTTGCTAATCCAGGTGTGATAGTCTTCAGCAGATAAAGACCAAAGTTATCTTCGATTAAGCTATGATTTAAAAATAAATTGAGCGCCTGTTTCGGTAAAGGGTTAGCACTTATAAGCATATATCCTCCTCAAAGTAGTCAAAGGCTCAATATACCACCCATTAGTCATTAAGTAAACTATTTTAATTTGGGGGGTATAGGACGTATCTCAGCTTCAAGTGTATCTACCATAGTCGCTTTTGCTCCCTCAATTTGGCTCGAGGGTGCTGCATCTTTATGTCATATATTAAAATAAAAAAATCGGCATTGAGCAGGGGCTGGGATAAAAGTCTTTTACCGCGATACGGTGGGTATTTTATATCTAAAGGCTAATAAAAATCATTAATTCTATTTGCGCACCAAAATGCTATTAATAATCACTGTCACGAAATTGTAACAACTTACAGCCGTTTGAGGCGTATTGTCACGCTTTTAGGCCCCTTTGAGGTGGAGAGGGAGGCAGTAAACTATTGATTTATATAGTGCAATTTTTGTGACCCTGAGTCTTGAAAACCATTTAAGGGCAGCCCCCTTTCCAGGGGGCGAATCCCTGTCTCTCCAAAACTTCAATAAAAATAAGGAATGATCGGCTTTTGTTTATTCACTTGAAGTTTATGTAATAATTGTGCCAAACTAGTAAAATTGTTTAGGAATTTTATGAACGGAACCACACCAATTTACAGTAACGGGCTTGGTAGCGAACGTGTAAAACAAGCCGAAATTGCTACTTTAGAAGCAAAAATAAACGTGTTGCAAAACCGTAAAAGACAGTTTGCTAATGATTTGAGATCTGCCTTAGATAAAGCACAAGAAGAAAAAGATCAGGCAATTGAGTATAATAAAATAACGCTTGCATCTTTACAGGCACTAAATGAAAATGGTAGTCCTAAATTAGTGTCTTATCAAAAGCAACTCATTGATATTGCCTCTCATCCAAAGCGTGTTATCTCCAATAAACGCCAACTTCAATTATTGTCTAGAGATATTGAACAAGCGCTCACATCTGCAGATATCCTTGAAGTCAAAAAACGCTTAAAACAACTCAATTTATTGACTAAATGTTTAAAAGCCACGACTAAAATTGTTGCTTACTGTAGAATTATTAATTCCAAAGTTTCTCAAGCCATCCAAGAAGATTCTGTGGATGTAGATACACAAATTACTCAGTTAAAAGGACAGATTGCTACGCTGAAGGGGTATAATTTGCAACATGAAATGACCGCAGAGTCACCAGTTAATGGAGTCAGGCTTAACCTTTAACATCGGAGAATTTGAAATGTTAAATGTTAAGCCCGCCCCCGTTTCTTTTAATAATAACAGTCATTCCCGTGTAGGCGGAAATCCAAGCTTAGCAGTTTTTCCGATCATCAATAGCTATTTCCAAAATAATAATGAGTGACCCCGATTTTCTGATGAGATCAAAGTGTTCAAGAGAAATTTTATAAAGATGAATTGCTACTGCTGGCAGGACTTAAGATATCCACATTCATATGCTCAGAAGGGGATGCGATTGAAGAGCCTGTATTTTTTCTTCTCCAATTAGGTGCTTGCAGAACAGGCACTTCAGTTATTTTCAAAGTACTTGCCATTAACGCTGCACAAGCATCAACGTCCATCTCATCACGATGCATATACAGTGGTAATTTCTCGTCTATCTGTTGGATTAACCATTCATTTAACATGGCTTCTATTTCGCTGATATCAACAGAATCACAAAATTGGTCTTTATATTCGTTGATAAAATTATTTTTATGTCGGTGATAGCTGGGGATCTGTGTTTCGACTGCCTCAATAGTGGTTAATTTTCTAGTGGCTGCATCATAGATAATATCTTGAAATGCCTCGGAAAATCCAGGTTCCTGTTTTGGCATAACCGCTTTTGTATGAGTCAGATTGGCTTTAAGCATAATTTCTTGCATAATTCTAGCCATGGTAGCGTGCATTACGTTCGTTCTTTTTTCTTTAATGCTAGGGTGGATAACACCCATTTCTCTACGCTTATTTCTCATGTCTAATCCCATTTTGTCAAACTAGTAGGTAACTTATATTATCAAGCTAACATTCTTTTGTCAACTAGTTTAATTGCTTGGGTCAGGTTTGACATACCGGGGTCACCCATTAGCAGCCTCCTTGTCAATAGGCAATAATGATAGGTGCCCCCGTTAATGGGTGACCCCGTAACTTAAGGTTACCTTAATCATATTGCGGCCCTTAAATACGTGTTACCATAGCCGAGGTCAAAAGGCTAGGAGGGTATACTCATGCAAGATTGGCACAATCTAATACAGTACTTCTATCAAAATAACAAAAATATTCAATGGTATTCCTTTTTTGATAAAGAACACACTAACATAGGTAAGTATGCCAAAATTGATGATAATCTTTTATGGAACAATATTAATATATGAAGGTGTCAGGCTTGACATTAACATCTAAAATTGAAATGTTAAACCTGACCTCGTTATTGAGATATTTTAAATACCGCCTTTAATTCCTGATTATTGATAAGCATCTCTGGCGGTTTGTTTGCAAATTGTTTTTTCACAAGTTCCATCAAGCGCAGATATTCTTGCACACAGGGTGCTTTGGTTGCGGCACTAGTATTCGCAGCAGGATCAATAGTCGTTTGAGACGCAACGGTTACCGCTGTTATGTGTTTCTCAAGACTTGCAATACTTTTCTCTATCATTACAGCCAGTAAATCCATCTGGGTTTTATTTACAAGCTGATGATCAGTGATGGATGCTTCGTCGGTGATTTGCATTGGCACGTCATTTAGTGCAAACGCATTACGCAAAGTTTTTACGATCTGATAGTTGAGCAATCTCACTTGAACCGTAGCGGGTAAGGTATCCAAAGTATCTAATATGATGGTCTTTGCAATTTGTTTATTTTGATCTGATCTCATAAAATTCCACATATTTTCTGGCTGCGAAAAAATGTTTAAATTCTCGCTTTTCAATCCTGCACCTTCTTCAATTAGAATGCGTCCCATTTTGCGAAGAATTGATTCGGCTTGATCACTTGACCAAAAAGATTTGTGGTAATGAAGTCGCAGATTACAAATTGTGTTGCTTGTCATAATCGAAAAAATAACAGGAAAACTGGGTATTTCAACCGATGTCCCGGTAGCGAACTCCATTGTAGAATATTCGAGTGCAAATTTGCCCCTTGGGATTTCAGGAGGGGCCATGTTGGTAATAGAGAATATCTCAGGTCCTATTGAAGTACTGCTACATTCTGCATTAGACGAAAGATGGACACCAGCGGCAATCTTTTCATTTAATTCTTTTATAAGCCTGGCTGCATTCTCCCAAAAACTTTTATCCTTATCTACATGCGTTGCCCATACCACTTGCCCAATATAAACACCTGGAGATATCGGATCCAAAGCTGGCTCACACCATCTTCGCGTACTGACATCCGAATAGAGCTTTGGCAACTGATTATCTGTCGCAAACAAATAGGCCGCCATCAAAGCAGCGTGTACTGTAATGCCGTGATCCTTGCAACTTTTTTTAAGCGCAATAACAGCCTCTTGTGGAAGACGTGTTAAAACACTAGAAGTAAAAATGGGCTGTATTTGAGGTTCTGTACCTGCAATCTCGAACCATTCTTGAACACTGAAGGGCTCCTTACCCTGGATAGCTTGCGCATGTTTAGGGTAAATAGATTCCATCGCGAGGTTGAGCGATTTTGGCTCAAGAATTTTTCCTTCACATATAGCCAAAAAATCTTTTGCTACCGAGAACCAAGACATACCATCCAAAATGGAATGATGAATTTGAAAAACCATCTCGCATCCTTGGTGATCATAAAAGAATGTCATATGCCACAAATTTCGTGGAACCATATTAAATCCCATTCTTTCGTATGCACAATGGGCAGCTTGTTTAAATCGTTCATCAGAGCCAGTGCTGACGTGGTGCAGGCTGATGGGCAGTTGCTCTTTCAGGCTATCAACCGCTGAAATTGTAACAATACAACCATTGCTGATAGAGCATCTCAACAGCGGATTGCTCCATCTCACTTTTTTCATTGCATCTGTAATGAGTTCTCTTGTAAAGGGACCAGAAAAAGTAAAATGTACAGCTGGAGACATCCAGCCAGTACCAAATTTTTCTATATAGGAAAGGGGACGAGTTTCAACAGTATTTGTAGTGTGGGTTACAGATTTCATATAGGTTTTTATTTAACCCTTCCTTTGTTGCAGTGATAGGGTACACAAGACATATCTATATTTAGGCTAATTCTAAATTATACCCTAAAATGTACATTATCGAGAGAAATTTAAGCTGTTACGAAATTGTAACAACACAATTTTACTAAAGGAAAACACATTATGCAAAAGTCTAAAAAGTATTTATCTTGCTTATTGGGCATATCAATGTTGGTAGTGGTGAATACAGAAGCGCATATGGAGTTAAAACCTTTAGTATGGCACGCTCATTGGCCGGTTTTGCCTCCACAACACCTTGATCCTGAGCAGGAAAAATGGGTTACAAAACGTCTTGCGCAAATGACCTTGAAAGAAAAAGTAGCGCAAATGTTGATTATTGAATATCAGGCAATTACCCCAGAAGAGGCGGCTCAGTATAAAATCGGTGCGATGTTACATGCGGCTGGACAAGTAAATTTAGCCTCCCAACAAGGCTTATCTCAAAAATGCCGTATGGAAAAATATGTCAGTTTGACTTGCTGGGCAGAATTTGCTGATTTATATTGGAATGCTGTAAAAACTGCAGATTGGGCAAATGATGCTTCTCCTGTGCCTTTATTATGGGGCACCGACGCTGTGCATGGTGCGGGCGCCATTTATGGGGCTACTTTATTCCCACATAATATTGGCATGGGCGCGGCGGTCATTGGTGATCCTGCTAATTATTCATTATTACAAGAAGCGCAAGTAGCCACGCGTGAGCTAGTTGCACTTCAAGGGTTTAGACAAATTTTTGCGCCGACTATTGCTGTTGCGCGCAACAGAAATTGGGGACGCAATTATGAAAGTTTTTCTGAAAATCCAGTGATTGCTTATAATGCAGCGCATTTTGCAGTAAAAGGGCTGCAAACACCTTGGTTCGAAGGCCGGCACGAACAACATATGGTTGCCACTTTAAAACATTTTGTAGGCGATGGTGGTACCACGACCGGGACAGGATATCAAACTATGCTTTCTCAAACGCCGTTAGATCCTACAGATACAGTATTTTTACAAAAAAGAACTGATGAAGGCTTAAATCAATACAGCGAAGATTTATTAATTAATGTGCATGCGCCAGGTTTTTTCTCAGGCATAGAAGCGGGTGCCCACTCTGTTATGGCTTCCTACAGTAGTTGGGAAAACGGCAAATTGCATGGAGATGGTTATCTATTAACAGATGTACTCAAAGATACTTTAGGGTTTAATGGTTTTATTATTTCTGATTATGATGCGATTGAACAAGTAGAGGGTTGCACTATTTATTCTTGTCCTAAATCAGTGAATGCAGGTGTAGATTTATTTATGATCAGTAATAAGACTCCCGGTGCTTGGAAAATTTTTCATGAAAACACCATCATGCAAGTGCTTTCTGGTGAAATACCTGAATCAAGAATTAACGATGCAGTACGACGCATATTACGGGCAAAATATGCAATGGGTTTGTTGACCGCCAGCAAACCTTCAAAGACGTATCAATTTTTTGGTTATAAAAATTTACATCAAGCAGAAAAAAGATTGAATCAATGGGCACCTTTAGCTAAAGAATTAGCACAAAAATCAATGGTACTGATGAAAAATGAAAATGCATTACCCTTTAAAGCACATCAATTTACCAAACAGCCGTTATTGGTTGCTGGCAGTGCATTAGACAGTCCACAAATGCAATTGGGAGGCTGGGGTTTACAGTGGCAAGGTTTTGATAGCACCGCTCCCAAACCATTTCACAATAAAGCAGATTATCCACAAGCAATTACTGTGCTAGAGGCTTTAAAGAAATCCGGTATTTCTCTTTGTCATTATCAAACGGGAAAGGAGTTTTGCGCACTAGAAGCTAAAAAAGCGTTAGTGGTGATGGGGGAGCATTCTTATGCGGAGTGGTGGGGAGATATTCATGCGAGTCAAACGCATCATCCCGATCAAACTATTGCTTATAAAACTATTCGCGAACAATATGCACAAGATGAAGCGTTGGTTAAAAAATTAAAAGCGCATGGTTATGAAGTCACAACGGTATTTTTCTCTGGCCGTCCACTGGTAGTCGATGCATTAGAGAGAAGTGATGCCTTTATTGCTGGATTTTTACCTGGCAGTCAAGGTGGGCCTGCCATAGTAGATTTATTATTTGCAAAACATGGCGCTAATTTTGAAGGCCGATTACCTTTTTCCTGGCCAACAAAAATAGAAAACACCAGTGTGTTTAATACTAAGCCTGGCCAATTTAGGGGAACGGATGCGCAATGGTTAGCAGAATTAGCGCAAGGTGAATCCAAAGAGGTATTAGTTAAATCCCATTATCCTTATGCTTATGGAACGGGTTTAAGTTATTAATGAAGATTGCATGAAAGTTAATTTCTAATGTTGCAAGCTGTAAAGACAAAAGTTGCTCCAACTGCTGCAACAGCAATTACTTGGAGGGCTGTTCTTTGCCATTGTACGGTAGCAAGGGATGCAGAGCTGCTAGATAGCCCGTCATAAATAAGTCAATAACTTGACATCTGGCTAATATATAGGTTAAAGTCACAACTTCAACCTTTTTCACTAGGAGTATAGTGATGTCATTATTATCCACGACGCTTGAGCAGATTAGAATAAACGAAGAAAAACATACCCATATAAAGTCGAAAAATTTTGACACCCTATCTTTTGATGAACGCAATACATTCTTTAAGCTCAAAGTTGACCTGGCAAAAGATCATCTTATCGCCGCTGGGCTTTTGCTTGGGGATGAAAATAGGTTAGAGTGCGGCAAGCATTTACGGGCTGCGGTGCTATATAATCCCTATTCGGTGCCAGCTTTAGTTGATCCTTTTATACTTCCCAATCAAATTCCACCTCTTAAAAAGATGACTGATGGCGCTGCATATAATGCTAAACTTTGGGGGACGGTGCCCCTTGCTATTGGTGCTGCTTTTATTAATCTTTTCGAGATGCCTTATAATTATTTAGTTGTTAGCCCAGTGACTGCTGGATATGTAAATCTTAATTGCTTGCATGATATTCCCGAGAAAAGTTCAGATGATTTTTTAACTGAGGCGGTTGCTTGTTTTAATGAAGGGAAAAATTATTTGGCCATACGTTATCTGCTTGATGCGTCGATACGAGAAACCTCCCCAAATTCAGAAATTTCATATTACATGGCGAAATGTTTTGTAAATCTAGCAACACCCGCTGGTGGTGGTTTAGTGAATGCGCAACGCAACGATTTTGGACGTGAATCAGATATAAGTTTGATATGGTCAAGAATACACGACATTAAAGAAAAAGTGCTTCAAGGAAAAAGCAAGCCTGCAAACAGCCCATTACAATTTATTTGGGATCTGCAAAATCCTATCGTTAAGGGTGCTAGACAAATTGAGGCGTTACCTGGAAAATTTAAAGCCTTAGGTCTGGGAGATTTTCTTATGAAGATTACCGGTAGTCTCAAAACCAACGCTCCAGGTTATGAAATTACACTACCTGAAGTGTATCGATTTTTGATACGAAAACTCTATACAGCATATCCCGAAGGAGTACCTGAGAGGTTTCAAAATAACTACGCGCTGCCACTACAACAACACGCAGACAAATTCTCTCTTATTGAGATTACAGCCTACGTGAGACACACATTAACTGATCCAATACCTGGAGAAATGCAAGATATTTCAAAAATTGCAATCGCCAATAATAGAACAAGTCAGAGCACAGAGATAAGTGCTGTAGATTCTGCTGCAGAACTATACTTATATGAAAGTTTGAAAAAGTCCTCAGAACCCACGAAGCAGGTTGCATTGACTTCAACTAGTACAATTACAGCCAACAATAACAATAACAATAACAATAACAATAACAATAACAATAACAATAACAATAACAATACTACTAAATACACTAATTGACACTTGTCAGCTAGCAATAATATTGGGGTCAGGTTTGACATTTGACTTTTTAATTCGAATTTGTGCGCGTTTAAAACGAAATGCCAAATGTTAGGCATGACCCCGATATTTGAATTGCACCTGATTTTAATCGGTTTTCATATAAATGTAAGAAGAAATAAATGTCAAAATGTCAAGCCTGACCCCGTTATTTCTTGAAATATATTCGTGTTGTTAATCTAGTGATTGGGGCACCGATTATTATTGCCTATTGACAAGGAGGCTGCTAATGGGTGACTCAATACCTTAATCGGATTTTTGCGCAAACCTCACAGTTTTATGGCCATATCGGTGAGGGATAGGCTGTTGCGTGCTAATTTTTTCTCTAGAGTCCTTCGTCCACAGACTAAAAATCGGCTTCTCTGATGGTAGGGTATAGGGAGTTTTACTGGTCTTTGCAATAAGCTCCAAATGGCCCATAAATAACAAAGCAAAGATCAACATCCCAAGTAAATTGGGGGTAGGTTCTTTGGGGTCTTTTGCATCAACATAAGTTAAGAGATTCAAAACTAGGCAACACCTCAACATATAGATATTTGTCTTGTCTAATGGTGCTGAGGTAATTGTTTTGAACATCATTACAGAAGATATGAAAAATATACAGAATACGAAGATCACTGACTCTACTGGAATCGTAATAGGGCCCCGTTCATAACCTTGGTTAATACGTAAGCAATCTAGGAGCAAATATGACCATGCCTCGGAGAAAATTTGATGAATAATGATTTCAAAATTGTTATTTCGCATATGAAATATAAGATCTGCTTCAATTATTTTATTCTTATATTTTATGGCGAGACTAAGAGGAGTTTCGCCATCTGTATTAGAGAGAGCAGCATTTGCACCCTTACTAAGAAGCAGGTCCACGGTGTGTTTGTTACCTCCGATTACGGCATAATGAAGGGCAGTATTCCTCTCATGTTCGCAAGGATCATCGATAGATTTATTCTCCAAAAGACACGCCTGTATTATATTATTGTAGCCAAGATAAGCAGCAATATAAAATAAGTCGAATGATTCGTTTGATATACGAATTATGTCTCTATATTTTTTTTCTGTTAGATTCAGATTCTTCAAAAATTGAGTTTGTTTGGATCTTAGAATCTCTTTTAGCATAGAATCTAAGCAGTTGAGTCGTCTTGTATTTAGGGCTAGAGTCAGAGGAGTTTCGCCATTTGCATTAGGCAGACCAACATTAGCACCTTTACTAACGAGCAGGTCCACGGTGTCTTTTCGACCTCCGATTACGGCATAATGAAGAGCAGTATTCCTCCCATGTTCGCAAGGATCATCGATAGATTTGTTCTCCAAAAGACACGCCTGTATTATATTATTAAAGCCTTCAAAAGCAGCAATATAAAATAAGTCGAATAGTTCGTCTGATCCATGGATGCTGGCCCTATATTTTCTTTCTGTTAGACTCTGTAAAAATTGAGTTTGATTGGGCTTTAGAATCTCTTTTAGAAAAAAATCAGCTAGCTGTCGATACTCCCTATCTCTATCTGCTAAGAAAAGCGGTAAAGCTTTTTGAGGGTTATAAAATATATAGCGCAACACATCAGGGAGCTGAAGTTTTTCTTTAATAGTAACCCCGTTGTTTGAAACAGAGTAAACTTCTTTGAGGTTTGTTTTTTGAGACCCATTTGAAGAAAATTGAAGCGGGCGGTTTAAAAATTTATAAATTTCTTCATAAATTTCAGGACCAAAATAAAGCCGGATGATGCTGACTATATTTTTTGGCAGTTTAGTGATTGATCCTACGTGCAGAGCAGTTTGGAAATAATCAAAAGTTTCGGTTTTAGGCATAATGAACCACCATGTTAGTAAGCGAGTAAACATAGTACCATGGGGTAGGGATAATGTCAAATGGCTCTTACACCCCTTTTTAGCCGTCTTCTACCATTATAACGTATATGATGGGGTCTAAACGTATAGGATGGGGTTAGGCTTAACATTTAACATCTGTGAAATTGAAATGTTAAGCCTGCCCCCTTAGATTAATCAAGTATGCAACTTAATTCACTTAAATAGCCACCGAAACTTTGGCCATTTGTACCCGCATCTGTTAAACAACCGCTCGCGGGTAATGTAAGCCCAGCAGGCTGCTCCCAGGTGCCTGTGCCTGCAGCATCAAGATTGACATATACAATAGGCGCAAGTGTAAATGAGGTTAAATCAAATGTCATACCTGATGCGGTACAAATTACGGTTGAGACATTATTGGTACAAGAGATAGCATTTAAAAAAGTAGGTTGGCTAGAAGATAAAGCAAATTCTGACCAATTTTGGCCATTGTCAGTGCTGGTGATAATAGCCATATTTCCACCATCATCATTGCCTACAGCTGCGCAAAATGAACCATTATTGTTAGGCGCACAAGAAACACTGAATAAATTTACTGATAAATCACTGGGATTTAAGTTTGCTGCAGTCCAATTATCTAGTGTGGTTGCAGTGATATTTGTGTTGACATAAACAATAGGGGTGAAAGTGCCATCATTGGTTTGACCAACAGCAACACAGAAATGATGGTCACCCGCAGTGCTGCAACTTGCGCCCACAAATGTCTGATTGACTGAGCCAAAATCATCACTAAACATGAGGTCGCTAGAAGCCCAATAATTTGTTGTTGTACTTAAAAAAGCACCTGATGCGCCATAGCCAACAACTATACAAGTATCCTCAACACAAGCGGCATTATTAAAAAAAACATTGGCAAATGCATCGGGTACAATAATGCTGTCTTCAAATGCGATAAAACCTTGATAATCGATATCACCGCTGTAATCTATCCCAGCAGCAAAACATTCACTACCACAAGATGCCGTTGTTAAAGTACTTGAAACAGCACTATAAGGCGTATTTGCAGTAAAGTTATGACTACCATCTGTAGAATAATGGGGTCAGGCATGGGTTTAAAGAAAATAGGGTCAGGCAAACAAATCTTGACTCAAAATAAACATTAATTGCTTGCTTGACCCTATTTTCTTTAAACCCATGCCTGACCCCAGAATTTTTTTGATACAGATAGCTATCACCTTTCAAACTAATATGCTATGCTAGTTAGGTAAATACATATTTTAAATAGGTTTAATCATGCCATTACTTGATGACTTCATCAATCAGCTGCAACAAGCCCAAACAGAGGCCGATTTTCAGGCGATTGAAGTGACTTTTCGTGCCGATGCTGAAAAATTACCCTATTGCAAAGCCATGGCGAAGGCTATCAGTGGCAAAGATCCAAAGCTTGGTCTTGCGCTACTGATTCGTTTATATACGGCTGATGTTCGTGATTTGGACCCTAAAACAAATAATGAACACTTGATTCAAACTCTCATTCTTCTTAACTGGACTGAGGGCCTAGCGTATTTACTCAAAAATGAACCCAGATTAATCGACATCCCCGTTTTGTCGATTGAGACATCTACAGACAGTTCAAAACAGAAAGTAGAGGTTAATGGTACTTTACTTCAGTTTGCGCTTGAAAAGAAAAGTGCTCAACAAATTATCCAAATCATTATGGATGCAAAACCCAATTTATCGTTAATAGCAACAACTACTGGCTTTAACATCGTTCAGAAATGTGCTTGGAATGAAGACCTAGCCAATGCAGAAAATCTTGATTTGCTATTAAACAACGCCAGTTTAGAAGTTTTAAATGCAGAGGCTAAAAGAGGTGAAACACCCTATGAACTTGCGGTTATTTGCAAAAATCAAATATTCATCGATAAATTCAAAGCCATAGGCCTTAAAAGATTTGGTCAAGCAGCAATGGATCGTATCGAAAATGAAACCCTGGATCGTGTCAGTGTCTATTGGGCAGCGCCTGAATTTTTCACGAGAACACGTGACGATAAGAGAAAATATCTCAAGGGCCGTTTTAGTCCGCCCCTTACACAATATAACCCGGTTATGCTCCTTTCCTCCCTCATTGGTAAAGATTTAGCACGACAAGAAAAATCAGGCCACCCTGTAAACGCAAGAGTTTTCGCAAATAAAGAACGCTTAAGTGATTATTTAATCAAAATGTATAACCAAGAGAATGGCAATTTTATTGTTAATGCGATATTGTTTGTACCTTTAAATAATGTAGGTGGAGCGCATGCGGTCAATATTTTTTGTATAAAAATTAATGCAGAAATACATGCCGTTTTGATCGATGGCACTGGCGATTGCTCTAAACATTGCGCAACATTAGAAGCTGATTTAACAAGCCTGTTAGCAAAAAATAAGATTCATTTTTCTAGTATCCATTCCAAAACAAGAATTCAATACAATAAATTGTCTGGCTGCCAGACTATTACTGTTTGTTTGGCAGGAAAACTTAGTCGGTTGACAGTTGAAGAGGCAGAGATCCTTTACACAACACTCAAAGCAAAATCAGAAAATGGTGCTGTCCATTTGGGGGATTTTCCACTCTGGCTCGGAATGCTTGGCATTGCTCAATCTTTAGAGGCCATAACACACGAGAAACAAAGAATACCCGAGGGTGAATTTGATAAACCCGACTATAGAAAGTTTGAAGAGCGATTAGCGCGTGGTACCGTTGATAAATTCTGTGTTGGTTATACGAGTCTTGTAAATAAAAAAATCAATGTGACACTTGAGCAGAAAAAAGAAAATCAGAAAAAGCATGCCATCGCAGCCACTGGACTTAGCAATGAACAACTACTTGAGGCAGTAGCCATAATTTTAGGCCTGAAAGTGACATCTGATGATTGGAAGCGGGATATTAAATTGCTCATCCCAGAGATAGCCAGCTGGGGAGATTTATCAAAGCATAAACCACCGACCCCATATAAACTTTAAAGGATGGGGTCAGGTTTAACATATATGGATCCCGCCTGGGTTGCCGCGCTTCGCTCGCAATGATGGAGTTCGCATGTTCAAGCGTAATAGGTATAGTTAACGCACGAAGAGCTAAAAATTTAAGTGCGCAGACATTAAACTGCAATCGCAGACTTACGATATACTTCCTCATTGGCCAACAAGGCTCAAGCAATACGTGCATTTATATTAGCAAGTGCAACCGCAGTTTTATTTTGACCTATATTTTCTTTCTTATTTATAATCCATAAGCTACGTTTGTCGGCCTTATTAGATACCCTTACTACAGAACGAGCAGCGTGAATGAGTAATGTTCGAAGATAACAATTTTCGCGCTTGCCCATTCCTAATAATCTAATTTTATTCCCACTCGAATGTTGTCTTGGAACTAATCCCAACCAAACTGAAAATTCACGGCCTTTCTTAAATATTTTTGCATCGCCTACTGCAGCAACCATTGCTGTGGCAGTTAATGGACCTATGCCCTCTATGGCCATTAATCGTTGGCACTTTTCGTTGGTCCGAGCTAATACCTCTAACCCCTGAGAGTACTTATCCGTGTCTTTATCTAATAATTTAAATTGCTCGTATTTAGAAGTCTTATTAAAGGGCGGGCTCCATACTATTATTTAACATCTTAATTTTCAATGATCCCCAATCATTTTATATTTATCATAATTAACAAAAAGTTAAATGTTAAGCCTGACACCTTTATTGCCAAGGGTACAGCATGGTTTTTATTTGTTAATCATAGAGTTATTGATTGATAGGCAATTCGAGTTTTAACAGACGCTCTTGTATCTCTGGTACATTTGTAAAATCCATTGCATCCAAAATTTTTGCGCCATATTTTTTAAAAATGTTGAGCGCGGGATTTGATTCCCAGACAGCAAAAATGATACGGTTGCAATGATTTGCTTTTGCTAATGTATCTCGATATTGTTTCATCACTTTAAAATAACCTTTGCCTTGATACTGTGGCGCAATCGCTAAGGCGTAGGAAATATAATCAGTTTCTTTTGTTTCGTGCAGATAAAAATGTTCTATTTTTTTTATGCATTCCATTAAGATGGGATCATCTCGATACTCATTAGGTATTTGCTCTTCTACTGCTTTCATTTGCGCTTTGGTTGACGCAATAAAAAATCCTATGGGTTGATTATTGTCGATTAGAATATGCGTATATTCTGCAAAAGGCTTTAACGTGTAGAGGGTATAAAAATCTGCAGTACTGAGATTTAATTTATTGTTTTTAGCCGCATATTCATAATATCCTGTTGAAAGCAATAAGGGGATTAACTGTTGAAAATGTTCTTCGCGTGGCTTTATAAATTGATACATGATGTGTCCTTTATTTGCATATTAAAGTGGGTGTCAGCACATTGTCAATCACTTCTTTATTTAAACTAAAGTTTCTTGCATGTTACGAGAAAAATTGTTGCGGCCTATGGAGTATTTGATTTGTTTAATTTGTGGCTTATAGGATTAATTACAAAAAACAAAAAGATTTAGAAAGAACTCAGCTGTTAAACGACAATCGTTATGTTGGGGGATGTGGTTTTGAGCGCCAAACAAATCCAGATGGTGTGGATAAAAATCAACCTTATGAAGTGGTTGCCACTTATGCGGATTGTGAAAATTATGCATTCAGTTATCCTGACACGAGGCAAAAGAAAACCATTCATCAGCTCGCTAGTATGATCAGAAAAAAAGCTGGGGCACAACCTCACGAAGGCGGTGTATTTTTAAGTGGCACACACTTTGAAGCGTGCGTGGAAAACAGCAAACTATAAACTTATTTTTATTCAGGGAATGCGAGAAAAAAAGTGAACCTTACTGATGGTCAATATAAAAATTTATTAGAAGGTCAAAGCTTAGCTAAAAAACATGTAGTCCCTTTGTTAAAGAGTACTTTTCAACGTTAAGTCAACTATTGTAATCCCGAATACGGGCTTGCCCCCCATTATTGATTTTTTAGTGTTGACCTGTTAATATGATTTAGTTTCCTTTATAATGGAGAGAGAAATGTCATATATCACGAAAGAAAACCTACCAGAAATTGCAGCGAAAGTTATGTTTTATGGACTAACACCGAAATTACTCGAATGGGCTATCAGCGAAACAAAATCAGCAAGGTATTTGCTCGATGGTGGTTTAAAGAACTTTAGCATAGTTCAACCCCTTTACCGTATTTATAAAATCAGTACGCGTTCGCCTTGGTCGCAGGAGCTAGCAATCACTGACAGTAATATGCATGAAACATTGTTTAAGATCCTAAGTGCAGAAGGTGGGCAAGATAAAGAATCTTTAAAGTGGGTATTCCTGAAAGAGCTATTTTATATGTTTACCACCGATGGTGATAGAGATAAAGTGATCAGCTCAAAGGGCGAGCTAAATATTACAGTCAATAACGATTCAGAGCTAAATAATGTATTCACTGAGTTAAGCGTGCGCGTTTATGGTTTAGATAGAGATCCAGAGTTTTTAGCGGCTGATAATCTTGATGCCACTATCGAAAAAATAATTCATGAAATGAAAGAATTACTCGTGTCTAAATTCCCCACATTTCAAACAGCTGTTAATAATGATCAGGCATCTTGCAGTCTAATGTAAAATGAAAATCTAGCGGAATATGATCACAAAACGGCGCAGCCAGTAGATATTAAGGAAAAATTAATATATTTAAGATATAATATTGTTTCGCTAATGTAAGTTACTGGGCTTAATATAATATGAAAAATAATACAAATGAACCATTACCCCTAGTGTCAGGGATAAAAAGAGAAATACAAGAAGATTCGAATGCAGAATCTCATTCTAAAAAATGGAAACAGGATTTAGACGCAGAAATTACAGATAAAGAAGTCCAATATCAAGAAGGACTTGCTGATGAGATTGCCGATCCTAGAAAAGCGTATCGATCTTTTATAAAGGCCGCAAATCTAGGGCATGCCGGTGCAAAATATAAAGTGGGTTGTTATTATCGAATAAAAAACCCTACTGAAGCTAACAGATGGTTTAAAGAAGCAGCAAATCTAGGTGATGCTGATGCAGAAAATGAAGTAGGCATGATGTATGCAAACAGTAATCCTCCCAATCATAAAGAAGCATTTAAATGGTTTCAAAAAGCTGCGGCAAAAGAGCATGTGGGTGGGCTATTCAATTTAGGCGATTGTTATCAATATGGTAAAGGTGTTGGAAAAAGTGAATTACAAGCACTCTTAACTTATACAAAAGCAGGTTATAAAGAGCATGTTGAATCACAGTGGCGTGCAGGTCAACTCCTTGAAGACAAAGGCAAAGATTCTACAGAAGATTATAAGAGGGCAATTGATTGGTATCATCGCGCGGCAAAAAATGGACATGTCAAAGCACAGTGGAAGTATGGCACCATACGCAAAGACTATATCCATTTTGCAGATTCTAGAAAAGCGCAGTTAAAAGATGCGCGAGTATGGATTAAAAAAGCTGCAGAAAAAGGTTTTGATAAGGCGCTCTATGATTTAGGCATCCTGTATGAAAATGGCATAGGCGGTGATCGCAATCTTGCACAAGCAGCCATCTGTTTTACAGATGCAGCGAATCAAGAATTTGTTGCTGCGCAACTCAAAATCGCGCAAATGTATAAAACCGGAAAAGGTGTAGAGAAAAACCTTGAACAAGCAGTGTATTGGTTTAGAAAAGCTGTAAATAATAAGGATGCAGATGCTGAAGAGCTTGCAAATGCACAATACAATTTAGGCTTGATGTATAAACAAGGCTTTGGTGTTTCACAAAACGATAAAACTGCAGCAGAATGGTTTAAAAAAGCAGCAGACAAAGGACAGGTTGACGCCTTATTTGCATTAGGTTTGTCGTATAAAAAAGGCAAAGGTGTTGAGAAAAACCCTGAAAAAGCAATGGGCTTATTTAAAAAAGCAGCAGGAAAATGGCATGAATATGCAGCATTCAATTTAGGTTTAATGCTTAGAAAAGGCCAAGGCGTTGCAAAAAAACCAAAAAGTGCAGTGACATGGTTTAGAAGAGCTGCGAAGCAAGGACTTGCTGCTGCTCATTTTAATTTAGGGCAGATGTATGAAAATGGCGAAGGTGTTGACAAAAACCTGATAAAAGCAGCGAGATCCTATAGAAAGGCAGCAAATCTAGAGCATGTTGAGGCGCAATACAATTTAGCACGGTGTTACTTATTTGGAAAAGGCATTTCTGTAAACGATAAAAAAGCTGTTAAGTGGTTACAAAAAGCCGCAAATAAGAATCATGATGATGCACAATTCTTTTTAGGCTGGTGTTATCAATTCGGCATAGGTGTTCCTAAAAATATTAATCAGGCGATTCAATATTATCAATTATCGGTAGAGAAAAATAATGCTGCTGCTTTATATAGTCTGGCTTGGTTATATGAAAATGGACAAGGAGTGGCACAGAATTACACTATTGCAAAAGATTTTTATGAAAAATCAATTACCCATCATTATCATACAGGTTACGCTGAACTAAGAATAAGTTTTCTATATCAAACAGGTCGGGGTGTTACAAAAAATCTTGTTAGCGCTGAAGAATGGATTCAAAAAGCACTTGAAAAATTAAATCCCAAGATAACACTTGCCAATGCGACAGCTGATAATGAGGTGGATGCACAATGTGCTATTGGATTTTTGTATGAAGTTGGTCGTGGTGTTATCCAAAGTGATGACGAAGCCTTGAAATGGTATCAAAAAGCAGCCGATCAAAAAGATGAATATGCCGTATTAGCATTGAAACGACTTCAAGAAAAACGAGTGACGGTTGCTTATCAGAATTTACAAATACCCACTTGGCGAAGGATTACAATTAAAGAAGAACCCGTAGACGATAATATAAATATAGAGACAAACCGCAAGCAAACACAAATGAGTTTGAAAAAGAATGAGTGATGAGCTCGCCCATAAAGCCATTATTAAGATAAAATAAGTTATCTTTAGAGATCTACTGGCTCGCTAAATATTGAACCTTCTAACTCACTATGGTATAATACATCAATTTTAACTTAAAGAGACTTATCATGCCATACAAATTCCCAAAAAGTTTTCATGATTTTCAAATAGTTAACGCACTTGGACCCTTGAACCTTCCCCGTGAAATCATCACTTTGATGGGTATAAAAATGCTCAGTTCCAAAATCAATAAAATAACTCTGTGGTTAATTGAACATAAGTTGGAGTTTCAGGTTATGGACAGCAATGCAGATAATAAAGAACGCATTTATCAACACCTCGAGAAATATAATAAAGGCCTTAGCACCTGTACGCGGACAGATGAGCTAGAAAATTATTTGGAGTCTTATCGCAAAGAGATTAATAAATTATGTTGTGCTTGGGGCTCTTCACCCATTCGCACAGCTGTCCGTAATGATGACCTGGAAATGGTTGAATTGTTGCTTCTTTTCGCTGATAGAAAACAGTTGTGTAAAAAAATTGATGATCATGATGTCTCTTATGATTACGCGCTAACTGAGGGTAGCAGTCCTAAAGATTTATGTGTCTTATGTATCGCTGCAGATCATAATAATATAGAAATCCTTCAAATTCTTTTAGAAAAATATAAAGAACTAGGTATATTAGAAGAACGTTTAAGCGCCGCATTATTTGCAGCCTTAAATGGTTTTTATCAGGATGATACCCAAGAAAACAACCAAGAAAGTGTGAAAATACTTTTAAAGTATGGTGCGAATCCGGATAAAAAATTAAGATATGACTCTAAAAGAGAGATATCAGCTTTAGATTATGCTAAAGAAAAAGCTGAATTGGGTGTAAGGAATGGTGATAAAGAAAAAAATAAAAAAATACTTGCGGTTTTAATCAATAAAAATGAGCCCCGATCAAACCCTATAATGGGTTATTGGGAAAGTGCATATAGTTTATTATTAATTGCATTAATCATTAAAAGTTATTCAACATCAAATTATAAAATCACTGCACTGTCAGCTGCTAAACTCTATCTTATTAATTATTCCAATATTTCAACACACCAACAAGAAACTGCTCCAGCCGTTCATTACCCTCAAGGTTTTGAAAACCGTTGAAGTATACTCTACATCGAGACACCAACAAATTGTAGCTCGAATCATTTCATTACAAAAGCAAGCAAAAATATTTGATGCAATTTATGATCGAGAACTATCTGATGAAATGGAGAGTAAATATCTTTATGATTTGTATTGTGATAGTGCGCAAATTCTTGGACGTTTTATTCCAGGTCCAGAGCTTGAAATTTTAGCAGAAGTTTTTAAGTTAGAAATGGTTATTTTTAGCGAAAATAAAAATGAATCTATATCCTATGGTGATATTTTTATTCAGATCAAAAAATAGAAATTGTGATCAGGCTTAACAGATCTAAATAAGGACAAAGACTAAAATAATCTAAAACATAAATGTCAAATGTCAAATGTCAAATGTTAAGTCTGATCACATTATTTACTCAATAATTTGGCCTTTTTATAGCTTCATTATTAAATTGCAATGATCCTGTTCCAGTATCATCAGTTTTATGAATAGAGGAATTTAATACTAGAATATTTTGTCTTCTATCCTTTATATATTCATATGCTAAATATCCGACACCAGCAATTATTGCAGCTGTATAAGTCAAAAAAATATAGGGACCCAGTTCTGCAGCTATTTTTTGCTCTATTTCGCGAGGAACACATTCAGAAACAGGCTCTGGGCAGCCCCCGTACATTTTTTGTCTCCAGATTAGTTGTTCACACGCGTTGTTAGTCCATTGATTAGTCAAGCAGTTGTCTCTAGTAAACATGCAATCGACCATAAATTCGATTGAGCTTTTAAATGCTTCTGCACAAGTACCTGCACATTGTTCGATTAATTCATATTTGCTGATCGAATACATCGCATACTCCTTTTCAAAAATACATGATGCCCTAAGTAGGGAACTAAATCAATTATATTTAAACTGGAAATTTGATTTTAAGACATGATCTGTGTTAGACATCTAAACCGCACATCATCCAAGGACTATATTCCATAATTGTACGCCTATGCAACATTTTCTTGTATTGTCGTTCTTTGCCTTGCGCGAAAATAGAAGATACATCAGCATGCAGTGTTTGCTGATTTTCCTTAAGTGCAAGCACATAATTTGCTCCCTTTTTAATAATTTGATCGGCTATTGTCTTTTGACAACCCATCGCATCTATGGTTATGGTACTGCCTTGTAAATCTAATAGATCTAAAAGCTCAGGGATTGCATTGATTTCATTTGTTTTCTCTGGCGTCTTGACTTGCCCTAATAATGTCTGTTGCTCACTGGCCCATGCACTGACTAAATGTAAAGATTTATGACCTTTTTTCCGATCATGCAAGCCTCGCAAGGTTTTACCATCAATTGCGATCACTTTATTCTTTATATCAATTGATAATGACTTTATCCACCGCCCAAAGCAAGCTTCAAATAAATCAGGATTAATCAGAGAGAAAACATGGCCAAATGTATCATGTGAAGGGATCCCATTAGGGAATTCTAAAAATGTTTTAAGCCACTCATGCTTTGTCTCTCCAAAGCGACTTATTTCTGCCCAACCATCTGCCCCACATATTGATCCCAATATTGCACTCAACAGAATATCTTGTAAATTAGGTCGGTGGTTATGATTGTCCAATCTAGGATCTGATAAGTCTGAAAAATATTGCCAAAAGATCTCTGATAAATCCATAGTGCATCCTTGCTCAATTCATTTAACAGATTAAGAGATAGTCAGAGAATATTAATAAATCAATAACAAAGAGGGGTATTTTTTTAAACTTTATGGCGAGTCTCTTAGCGCGATTACTATGCATTTGTTATCAGTTTAAAGTGACCCCAATGTCTAGACCAGTCTTTCAATAAAGTTTAGTTTTTTCTTAACACTTTTCACACTCTATGTTATCAAATGCAATAATGATGCGGACTCTATTTAAAAGAAATAAGTGTACACTAAAACATTAAGTAGCGTTAATGGTGCGCCTATTTTTATGAATTCAAGAAATCCAAATCCTTTTACATGTCTTCTTTCGCTGTTTTGAATAATAATAATATTACTTGCAGCGCCTAAAATAGTTAAATTACCGGCAATGGTGCCACCAACTGCTAGAGCTAGAAAATGCGAATAGGAGTGATCGGTATGCATTAATAGTGGTAAATATAATACGACTAATGGAACGTTGGAAATAAACTGACTTGCAATAATGCTGATCAATATAATTGTGCTGATTTGTGTCACTGGTAGATTAAAATGACTTATTTGTGCTTGCATGAATCCACTGTTCCAAACGCTTTGCATGAGCACAAAAGTACTTGCGAAAAAAATTAACGTGCCCCAGTCTAAGTTTTTAAT
Organism: uncultured Gammaproteobacteria bacterium; assembly: GCA_963798975.1. Taxonomy (GTDB): domain Bacteria; phylum Pseudomonadota; class Gammaproteobacteria; order JABCZS01; family JABCZS01; genus JABCZS01. Next base: position 72,546 of record CAWCVU010000008.1, on the reverse strand, counting down.
AAATAAGCCTCTTTGTTTGCTCAAGAAAAGAGGTATGGCTGCTAATAATGCAATATGACTAAAATTAATATTTAATACAGAATAAAATGTATCGGCCAATATTTTCACTGCAACCAAAAACACCATTAGTGATAAGCTGATTCTAACTAGCCGTACAGTATGCTGATCTTTTATGGAGGTTGGTGTTGGCTTTTTAATCTGTTCATCTAATTCTTTTCTATAGATAAAATAAATAAACCAATACACTAAAACTAAGTTAATCAATGTAGGAATGCCCAGGACTTTAATAAAATCCATAAAGGGGGCACTCATTCCCCCTTTTATCGCAATCAATAGATTTTGTGGGTTGCCGATTGGACTCATGGTGCTGCCAATAGTAATAGAAAAGGCAAGCGCAAATAATAAAGGTTTTATTAAGTGCCTATGTGATTTGCATAATTGCAAAATAATTGGCGTTCCAATAATGGCAATCGTATCATTCATCAAAAGTGCAGAACTAGAGCCTAATATAAAAATAATAATAAATAATGCATGTTTTCCTGTGCGTGCGCGGGAAAAAATTTTATCAGTTAAATGTTCTAAATAACCACTCTCTTCAGCCGCTTGACAGATAAGAAAAACACCTAATAAATAAAACATAACATCTGGCTCTATAGCCATTAAGGCCTCTGAGGGCGTAATTTGGCCTAGCAATAAAACGGCAGCAGCGCCGCTTGCCATAATCGCCCATATAGGAATAACCGTTTTGACTACTCTACGCAGGGCTATACCCATCAAAACCAATAACAATATGATTAGGGTAATAGGCATTATAGTGTGCTCAAGCTCATGATATAAATTAAGAAATTATAGCATTATCTGTGAATAGCCAGGCCAGAGAATATTAATAAATCAATAACATAGAGGAAAAGGAAGTCATTTCGGATAAATTTTATGGCGAATTTCTCAGTGCGATTGCCATGTGCTACTTTATCTGGAAAATAAAGGAGGAAATATGTTTTCTGAAATAAAGCGTTGTTTGACTTGGCAATGGTGCAATAAATATCAAGAGCAAATACCTGAAGATGTCGATCTGGGCCAACATTTAGAACATGCGGCTGATACAATAGAAGATATGCTTCATGGTTTTAATTCTTTTATGCAAATATGGACCTGGGCATTGCCGATGATGGCAACACTACCGATGGCTTGTCGAAATAAGATTCTTCAAAAAAAAATAAATAGCCCCACATGGTAATGAGCGATGATTTTGAGGCTATTTATGGGTAAAGCTAATGTTTTTTTCCTCGGCGGTAGGTCAAGTTAATCAAAAAGTTATATATCTTAATGATATTTTAGCGATATGCTAGTAAACTTATATTGTATTAGGTGATTTTATGTATTAACTGAGGAGTTGACTATTATGCCAGTATATGTGGGCAACGCTTATTCTGAAAGCGTGCATGGTAACCCAGGAGCTAAGATACCTAAAGGTTATGTTTCAAGTCTTGAAAATGTAGACATTCGCATAAAGAATGTTGTTGATTTTGCCATTGGAATCAGTGGATGGTATACAGGGACCGTGCCTCCTGAATATGTGATAGCCGGTCGTCAGACGATCACTGCATATGAAATTAGTTTGGGCACCCAAGAATTTAATGATTTATTTGATAAGCTTATTGCTAATGCGCATGCGGATGATCAAGCAAGGGAGTTTATCATTCTATATAATGAGATTGGCGTTAAAATGAATGGCCGCACAGCTGTGCAAGGACAACAAAAACAAGCTGATTTCTTCAATGATCCTCATGTGCAGAGCTTTTTGGATAATAATCCAGGCATTAGGAAACAATTTGAGGCAGCACAAAAACAAAGAGAAATCCCCGTTCCTTCAGTGCCCGTTAGTCCACCTTTAGCAAAAGCAGCACAGCAAAAGATACCAATTGAGCAATTAAAAGCGCAAGCACCAGAAATTCAAACTGAATTTGAAAAAGAAGGTCCTGTTCTTGGGGCTCAAAAAAAAGAAGCTCCTCAGGAATCAGCTAAATTGCATGAATATGCTAAAACAGCTGCAGCTACTGCTGAAGGTCTTAAAAACGTATCAAAAACACCACCAGCATCTGATCTTCCTCCATTAGCTGAAAAAAGACCAACAACTATAGAAATGGTAAATTTAAAAACACGTCAACCTATTTCGACCAACTTTGGATTGGCAGTAATGAAAGAATTTTTTAAAAGAATAGGTGATAGGATTAGTAGTTCATTTGCATCATTACGTCAGAATGCACAAGGTCCAACAAATACTACCCAATCTACAACCCCTTCATGGCGAACTCGCTTTACAGGTTCTTCATCAAGCACTACTACCAGTTCTGCACCAAAAGCTACTACTACCAGCACCCCTGGTGCTCAAAAATCGCCTGTTGAAATGCAAGAATTAAAATTAAAAAAGTAGCCATAATCCAAGAGTGATAAATATTCGCAATCAAAAAACATCTATAATCTCTTGATATTTTAAATGTCAAGATTGGCCCCATTATGGTATTATCCCATCACAGTATGCGAAATTGAGTACTTGGATCCATCACCACTTCCATAAATTTTTCGATCGGTGGTCTCCTATCGGGGTTTCTATTCCAGCCGCTATTGATCACACACTGCAGTTGCACAGAAGCAGTTGAGGGTGCTTCACGCCATTTGGATTCGGTATCAGATTGTATAAATAAATAACTAAAGATAATCTCTATGGGAATATCAGCTGGTCTAACTTCTCTAGATGTTGCTAATAAATACAGAAGAGTTGAAACAGAAGGGATATCATAGCTGGGCTGCAAAGTTAATGGATAAAGTCGAGAGGCATAAAAACCTTCTGCGGGGGTATAATTAATAGTACCTGACGCCTCATTTATTTGAGAACCTTTAACTTTACTCATACCAAAATCACCTAGCTTGGCGGTGTTTTGCCCATTAGCAGTAACAGTCAAAACATTTTGTGGTTTCAGATCTCTGTGGACTATTCCATTAGCGTGTAAATAGCTTACCCCTTTTACAATATCCATTGCATATTTTTTACAATCACTAGGGACTCTTTGTGCACCTTGATTCTTGCTTAAATAGCTGTCTAGAGTCCCTTGTGCAAGTTCTAATACAAGATAACAGTTTGTAATTCCGTCTCTACCAAAACCAATCAGTTTAATAATATTAGGATGATTTAAAGGGCTATGAATTTCCTTTTCGTCGTTATAACTTGATGTTAATAAGATTGCTAAAAATGAAAATATTTTTACGGCGACATTTTGATTTTCAAATTTTGCTTGGGATACTTTAGCAAAGCCACCAATCCCAAGTATTTTTATAGTCGTCGGATATTCTAGCTGTTCAGGCGAGATAACTCGAACTGGGTTAATTTCTCCAGTTGCCTGTATAGAGGAAATATTTACCAGTGCATCTGTGGGAGCGGGGTACTCTTCTATGATAGTAGGAGAAGTCGTCAGAAACATAAAATCCCAATAAGTTTGCTGTATAAATAACTATATCAATTTCATGATGTAAAGTAAAGAGGGCATTTCTTAGTGATGGTGTCACTCATTAGGCCACGGGCATCTATTATTATTGTCTATTGATAAGGAGGCTGTTCATGGGGGATCCTGTTATTTAACTCTTCCCTTGGTAATAAAGCGCGTGGATTCATATATTATGGGGTCTCCTGCAAACCAGGATAATCCTCGTGTGTGTACATTTTCTTGGAATCTTGGATCATGCACAAAAATGAATGCTTTAAATGAAAGTGGCGCACTCAATCACTTGTCCCGTATTTAATGTAAATGTGATCCCCTTATTTCTTTAAATTGTTATTCTTAAAGTGTTTAGGATTAACAACCTCAGCATCAAGATCAGCAAATTTAACTCGTTTTTTATCCTCATAGGTAACTACAGTACTCGGTTTTAAACCATTGACTTGCACTAGATTCATATTTTCACTAAGAGTTTGTGCTATGTCAAAACGATAGGGGGAGTAATTAATGGCGTTAAGATTTTGGAAAGGAGCGAGTTGGTCTTTTTCTGCGAATTGCTTAGCAAAATAACAGATGGCAACGCCACAATCATAGGTGTTCGATTGTTTAGGAATGGAAAAATGTAAATAACGGGTTTGATTAGCATTATAGTTATTATTATTGCAGTGAATATTATTGAGTAAAGCAGTGACGTTCAATTTTAATAATTCATAGGTTTCACGGTTTTCTGGAAGAAAGTAATTAGTATTAAACCCATCTACCATGGTTACTTTACAGGTATTATCGGCAACTTTATGATCAATAATCAATAACCCCCAATGTTTATTGATGCAATAAGGCCAAAATATTTTATCTGCGTCACGTAGTCTTTTAAAAAACTGAAAATTTCTTTTATTAATATAGGCATCTACTTCAGGTGTTAACAATAAAGAGAGCACGCATGCAATTTTATTTTCAGATGAAAGCTCGATAATTCTAAAAAAATCATTCACACAATGATCATCTAGCCAATCTTTGCTGGTGGCAGGTTTTAAATTTGGGGGTACTATCCTTATATATTCTTTTGCTATGCCTTGGAATTGAACTCTATAGCTTTCGTATTTTTCTTGAATAATCCTTGGAAATGAAATCGTGCTCTGTATTTGTGTGTCATTAGATGGAAAAGCGAAAAAAGGATCATTCGAAGTAGCGTCATTATTTCGCAATGAAGTAATTGTTACCCCTATTTCCCCAGTGGTTTGTAATTTTACCGTTGCATTATCATTAAATTGAAATTCATGTTCATTTGCATTAGGCCCGCGCAGATGTGCTACGGGGCCATAGATGCTTGTGACTAATGCAGGAATTGTAAAAAAATGCATTGCAGATCTCACTAATAGCAAATTATTACTGATGTCATTCGATTTTTTTAAACTATTTTGTGCATTGTGCAACTTTTCTAGAAAGTAAATAAAAACTGGCGCATAAAATTCAAACATGTTCCTGTTGAAATCTTGAGGATTTGCCAAGGAAATTTTAATATTTATAATTAATCTATCAATATTTTCAATGATCCCTTGGATCAAGGTTTCATTATTCTCCCAAAAGCGATGGTAATAATATTGCACGAATTTAAAATGTATAGGTCGCAATACGATCAGACGATTATTGAGGCTGATCACTTCTCTATTAAAACAAATTAGATTTTGTTGAGATTCATTAATAAAAACTCTTCTTTTTTGCACAGCCAACATTTCAACTAGCTTTTTAGGCCATAAATTTACTGCAGTTTCTGAAATTAAATGCCCATTGTCACCGTTACCTTGCGCTAGTATTCCTGCAGCAATGTTTTCTTCAGGAATGCTAGCGACATCAAAGACTAGGCATGAAATATCCTTTTGATCAGTAGAGCGCTCGCCCCATAGTATTTCCGCAAAATTTATAATATTTAGAATATCAGCGGTGTTGATGGGTGAATTAGTTGTATCAAGACTTTCTTGTAAATAATGGACTAAATCAATCTGAGAAAAAACATCTGTGATCCCGCGACTAAATAAGACTACAAAATTTTGCGTATCATTTTCTTCCTCTAAAGTCATTTCAGCATAAGAGGGATCTTTGCGCGTGCCTGCGTTGAGATCACCGATTGAGCGGGTATATTCCAAACCATTAAATTTTTCATCTGTCTTTAATTCTTCTTGCGGGGTGTGTAACTTATTTAAAGCGCGCACCACTACCACTTTACTTTTAACTGTAATTAGAATCGTGCTAACATCACCCAAATTGCCATTGATCACTACAAGATTTTTACTTTGGTGATCCCTAAAGATAAGACAAGATGCAAATCTACTTCCTGAATCTTGACAGAGCGTCATAGGGCCCATGCTCATTGTTGTATCGGCCACTGTTAAATCAATTGATTTAGAAAAAGGCTGCCATATTTTTCTTAACTCAAGCAGTGATGGATCAGATATAGAAATATAAAAAGATCGCACCCTATCTTGATTATTGTTAAATCCATTTATTTTTGTGCTGTTTGTTAATGAACGCTTGTTATCTGTAAGTTCTTTTATTGTAATATTTGGTTTCATTATTAACCCCATTTAAATGTTATCTAACATACCTTAGTGTCGCTAAATAATCAATAAAAAAATGACAAAAGGTTATTATAAAATCAGATTTTTTTGTGGTAGATATACCATGAATAAATGAAGAGTCAACCTTGACCTCAGTGAGTGATAGACATTTTTTTATAATCCTTGTTATGAGTATATGGTAATGTTAGAATATAAACTTAAGAGCAAATTTGATACAAGATTATAGAGGATGAGACTAAAGATGTTTAATAATTTCTCTAAAGAAAATTCATATACTGCAAACATTATTAAAGGATTCTTATTAGGAATATATGATAGCTTTGATACGTTGCGTCACCCGATTAAAAATGGTGTTTTACCGTGTACTTCTTTTGTTTTTGATAGTTCTATGGTCCTGTTACAAACGGTAATACGAAGGTATGCCTATTTAGCTAAAGCTACAGGTGCGCAGGTAAGAATAGATGATCGCATTTTAGGTTTAAAGCAATTTGGGACTGATTTTGTGGCTGCTTCTGGTCCTGAGCAATCAGGAATATTAACCCGGATAGTAGTAGGTTCATTTTCAATGGGTTTGATATTCAAAGGTGCATTAGCTGCACCGCTCGTTTCTAATAAAATTTGTAATATTTATTATTTTGGCAGGTTAGATGAACCTATACAATTTAAAAATTTATTCCATGATCAAACCAATAGGCTACCAGAATTTAAGCTACTTGATAAAGAAAAAATCCGTAAATATGGTTCAGACTCTTATATCTATGACATTATTGATAAGGGCAAACTCGTGATAGCCAAAGAAATGTTAAAGAAACCCATCATTAGAAATAATCAGAAATGGACAATATTAAATCATCATGATCTTGCGCAATATAAAAACGTTTATGCGGCAGGTCATATTCATACAAAAAGAGGTTATATTGAGCTTATTACTCGAGAATCAGGACATTATTGCCCGCAAGGAGCGCATTTAGGTCCAATGATTGAGCATGTTTTTATACGACATGGCTTTACGGAAGCGAAAGGGAAATACAAGCCATTTGTATTATTTGAAGATGAAAATACAGTTCCAAAAATAATTCAGCCTGCAAAAATTGCAGTTAATAGTAAATTAACGAATTTTCAATTAGCCTATATCTTTGGAAATGCTATACGCGTTAATATTAATACTAATGGACCTGCTATAAATGCAGCTAAAAAATCCTCGCAAACGCGATTAATGGCGCCGTTATACAAAAATATTAAATCAAAGTCATTGCAACAGTCCGAATATAATCCATTGCATTTTTCTTTCTTGAAAGAAAAATTTAAAAAGAGCTTTAAGTAATTTTTTCTTTTTAATAAATGTCATGCTATATAAGAGGCTCTCATTACGCTATTGATTCAGAACCTGTTTAAGTGTTTCAATGCTGATATTGCCACCGCTTAAGATGAGGACAATATTTTTATTTTGCCATTGCTTTGCATGTTTAAAGAGTGTTGCAACGCTTAGGGCTGCAGCACCTTCAATCAGTTGGTGTTGATCTTTAATAAATCGATATAGCGCATTTTTGATTTCATGTTCTGAAACTAAGAAATAATCATCGACTAAAGATTGACACAATTCAAAGGTGATGGAATCTTTTTCTATACCACCTTCGGTTGCATCTGAAAGGCTAGGGTGTGTTTCCATTTCTATAATTTTCCCTTGGGCAATTGATTCTGCCATAACAGGAGAATTTTCTGGTAGAACGCCATAAATTTTTGTTTTAGGTGAAGACTCTTTTAAATATCCAGCTATCCCTGCGATGAGTCCTCCACCACCGACAGGAACTAAAACAGCACTGATATCATCTAATTGATGGACTATTTCAAGACCAATAGTTCCTTGACCTGCAATCACATTAATATCATTGTAGGGAGAAACATAAATCATATTTTGGTCTTTCGCATATTCTTTGGCAGAGTGTTCTACAGCCAGATAACCATTTTCAATAAACTCAAGTGGAATACCGTATTGAAGGATATTATCAATTTTTGCTTGAGAGGCATTTTTAGGAACAAATATTTTTCCATAAAGATTTAGCTGGTGCAAAGCATAGGCTATTGCGGCACCATGATTTCCTGTAGAAGCTATGACGAGGCCTTGTTCTTTTTGCGCATCACTTAGAGAAAGTATTTTATTAAAAGCACCCCTTGCTTTAAATGATCCAGTAAATTGCTGAGTTTCATGTTTTAGATATACATTACAACCGCTCGCTTTACTAAGCACTAATGAATGCTCAAGAGGAGTTTCTCGGATATAGGGCTGGATCTGTTGTTTGGCTTTAACTATTCTTTCATGCAGTATGCTCATGGCTGTTCCCCTAGGTAGTTATATACAGTGGCTCGTGAGATCTTAAGAATCATCGCGATGTAATTTGCTGCACGTTTAACTTCAAAAGCACCAACCTCATTTAAATGCTGGATCAATGATTTTTTATCTTCACGCTTAAGTGCGTCAAGGCTTAAGTGTTTTGATTTTAAGTAGTGGTGTATATATTCATTGATTTTACTCTGCCAGTCTTCTTTAAAAAGTGGTTCAGGTTGTGGTTCGAAATGATCACAATTGATAAAAGCTGAAATTAAAGTTTGTGCATCATCAAGAGCCGAGATATCCAAATTGATGCATAGCATACCAACGGGCTGGCCTTTTACATCACGGATCAAGCTACTCACAGTTTTAAGCTTTCTCCCATTCCAATTGGTTTTTTCATAAGGACCTACACAGTCTTCAAGCGTTTCCATAAGCTCTTTTTCTGCCATAAGTGAAGAATCTCCAACTTTGCGCTGAGAGTAGGGGTTAAAAATAGCCACAATTTGATTAAGTGCAATATCATGAACAACTACCTCAGCATGAGGGTGTAATAGCCGACAAATTGCCTGCGCACTGGGTAGAATAGTTTTGATTGGTTGTTTCATATCTAGACATATTAATCTAAACTAGACATGAATGTCAAATTATTTGGACTAATGACAGGGTCAGGCTTAACATTTGATCCATCGATTGCGTGGCATGTGAAATGACATGCTTGACCCCGTAGCGTGATTAGTAGCTCATCCAATTTTTATTAGCGTTGTCTTTTGAAAAGTCTGAATTGTTTGTAGTGCTTTGCTGTTGCTGTTGCCAAGCATGTCCAGTAAATCCACTCTGTACATTATGGCTGTCATTTTGAGTAAGATTTTCTGTTGCGTCATTTATTAGTAGGCGAATTCTATTAATAGCAAGGTATAATATATTTGCATTAAATAAATTATTATTTGATGAAATATATTCCTCAATCAAATTAATTAATAGAGCATTTCTATCTTTTAATAAATCACAACAAGATTTAAGAAGTGGATTATTCTCTGATTTTATATCTCTTAATAAATCAATGTTCTTATCGTAAACCTTTATGGCAATTTGCAACTCCTTACAGTAAGTACAAATTGAATTGTAAATACTAGAATATTTGTGACTCTTAAATGAATAGGCAATCTTATCTAACACACGAATAAAACTAATCTTTTCATCAGTTGTTTTTAATGACAGATGAATATGGCTTAATGCTTTTGATATTGAGGAAGAGTTGTGAATAATAATAAACATCGTTTTGGGCCAAAGATTGGGGCAAGAAATGGTTTGGTTTCCATCTTTAAGTAAAATAATAAATTGCAAGGCAATGCAAACCTGCATTTCGCTATCATACAAATGAATATTCACAAGATGATTTTTAAAGTTATTTATTTGCTCATTTCTGATGATTGAGTTTTGAGGAACGCCCCAAATGAAATCGTTTTTATTATTGTTGTTATTATTTTTTGATGGTGGTTCTATATGTATAATTTCTTGATGGTGAGCCAAATAAAAATCCTGAAACGTTTTTTTTACTTGAGCATGCTTTGGCGTATTAAAGTCTAATTTAATTTCCCCAACCATTTCAATGAACTTATTTTGATCGTTTGTTGTCGTTAAAGCTCGATAAATGTTATTAAGTGCAGCTTCAATATCAGCTTTCCCATTAATGATTAGCTCAATTGCTTTTTCACGATACGTATTGCAAAGTAAGGTTTGATCAACGTTTTTAATTAATATAATAAACTGTATTGCCATACGAACAGATTCTTCTGAGCCGGTTAAGGTCTTTATAAAGAGCTTAAACTCTCTTAGTTGCGCTTCTCGCATCCCATCTGGGGGAACACCCCAAATAATTTTGCTTAAATCGTACTTTGGTTTAAAGTGTTGATTATTTCTATTCTCTATATTCACTTGCGGTAATACAGTTTCTAATTTATGTGTCGCAGGAGCATCTGTATTGCTATTTACCGTCACCTGGTCACTGGATTTTTTTGGTGGTGAAATAGGTCCGAATGGGTGGTTATATTTATCAAAATGATTAGTAACTTTTATATCAACGGATGATTCAGAGTCTGGCTGGGACGATGATTCAGAACCCAGCTCATAAGATTGCGTGCTGGCAGTTGTACCATTTGACGCTGAAGATGAAATGAGCGTTATATTTTCATTAATAATATTTGTACTATTTATAGTTTTTCCAACGACTGTCAAGTCATTTGTCAATACTCTATTCTTACTGAAGCTAGAAAATACATCTTTGATTTTATTGTTTGTAAAATTTCTACTCACTTGATCACTTAATGCAATAAATTGTTGTTTATCATTTTCGTTTAAGGCATTATAAAGCTTGATTAGCGCTGTCTCGATGACACTATTATCTAGAGTAAAATGGGTGTCAATGGCTTTTTTAATATTTTTATGCTTATCTGAATCTAGAATACCAAGTCGATGACAGATAAATAAATATTGTAATGCAATACAAACCACATCAGGATTTACGGACAGATTTTCTTTTTCACATTCTTCTTTTTGTTTTCCACAAGCTGCAAACACGATATGATTGCTGATCTTTAATTGTGTTCTTATTTCATTAGCAGTATATGGAAATCCCCAGAAAGTATCATTTATATGACGTAGAAATACATAATCAAATGTGACTAAAATTGAGGCTTTGGAATTGGCTTGTACAGGTATGCTAGCTAGTTGATGGCAAACCTCGTAAATTAAGTCAAGTCGAGTATTGTAATTTGAGACCTGCTTTAATTCAGTCAATAATAATTGACCATATCTGTCAGATAGCTCACTGCGGTCAGCTTTATAACGAGTTGCGGCAAACTCCACCTTTTGTTTATAAGCATTTAATCCATTTGCTTGTAATATTTGAAATTCTTTTATATAAAGCTGTAAAATTTGGATTAATTTGTACATTTGCAACCTCTTAGAAGATAGATATCAAACCTATTTTATCATGTTGATAGATTAATTCAAGTTATATGACTATAAATTTTAATTATACTTTTATTAAGTATTTATGATGGCGCAAGGCTTGGCATCACTCTATTATTTAGTAGTTAAGATAAACTAGTTAAATTTTGCACGCAACTTAGTTAAGAAATTTTTAAAAGGTGACCTTGGTGGTGCATTGTTATTCCATTGAACGATTACAAGACTTTCATTATCAACAGCAGTGGGTTGAAATGCAACAGCAAGACTTGATGCATCTTGAGTACTTCTAATATGAATTGAGAACCATATCGGATCTTCAACAGTTTTTGCAAGCAAAATATCCTTTTTTTGAGGAAATTTTTTAGCCAAATTAATTAAAGCATTAAGACTTTGGATTGCAAGACTTGATGTGTCTATAAAGTGAAGTTCAAATAATTCATGAAGTTCTTTGCTGTATTGTGGAAATATTTTTAACGATGCTTCAAGTTTGTAAATGCTGTCAATCAGACTAATAAAAATCGATTTTTCACAAACTATTTTTTTAAATAAATCATTTTTAAACTCTGGCCAAATGCCAATGATTTTTTCCAATGATTTGAGTGAAAGATGCTCACGGTGATCTATTAGCGCATTTAATAAAACCATTGCAGAGTTGGTGAATTTTATAAGTAAAACCAACAAATAATCATCTTCAGGGTCGTAATAGTAGCGGTCATAATTTAATAATAACAGTTTTATTAATAATGAAAATATCTTATGATTATATTTTTCGTTACTAGATATCAGCTCTAGTATATTGGTCAATTCTTTTGAATTCTGACGAAATTTTATTTGAAGAAAAAAAGAATCTATGGCGTTAAATATAGCTTCATGATTATTGAAAAGCATTTTCTTTATAAATATTTCAACTACAGAACAGATTTCTGTATTGCTGCTAACGAGACATGGGATCAGATGACCCATCAACGAGATGTCTATTGGCGAGCTTTGGGTCAAGGCCTTTATAGAATTTAAACAAAGTATTGAATCAAAACCTGAGATATTGCATGTTAAAATATCCTTAGTCTTTTGATTAGAATAATTTGCAGTGGTTAAAACTATGGCTGCAGTTGTTCGTACTTCTATAATTTCATCATCTAATGCTTTATTAAGACAAGTTATGGTATCAGGTGTGGGTTGTGAACACATCCCCAAAATGACAAGTGATTCATTGCGTATTCTCCAGTTCTTGTCTTGACTATTTATGATTAAAGCATCGATAATTTCAAAAATATCGAGTAAATTGAGTTTGATAATAATATTCTTTGTTGCAAGCCTTAAAAGTGCATAAGGGTGACTAAGATATTCAATTGCTTGTTTAATTTTTATCTGGTCAATATTGCCAAGTGATGAGAGCCTGGAAAGCACATGCATGACCTTTTTAATTTCACTAAATATTATTATGAAATTGTTTGAGTATCCACTTTGGTTGTCAACGATTCTCCGTTGATATGCATTGACGTCAAATATAAATATGGACTTCATTTTGTCATCAGTAAATTTCTTTATTATTAATTTCTGTGGTTTTTCAGCACAAAGCATCTTCATAAAACTTTCATTGATGCCCATTAATTTCAATAATGAGACCGCTAATTTTTTTGTAAGATTTTCACGGGGAGTGTGTTTAAAAGAAGAATCATTGTCATCAGCTTCAAATAGAAATTCACTAATCTCAACATCTTCTAGCAGGCAAGCATTAAAAAGTAAAAAAATAATTTCAGAATCAATCGTGCAAAGTGTGAGCATGATTTCTTCTATGCCGGCCTTCGTGAGTATCATTTTAGCATTCTTATTTAGATATCTTATCCCTTCAAATATACCCTCATTAAAACTAATCAAAAATTCAGCTGATTGGATTTTTAATTCATCATCACCTAGAAAAAAATTATTTAATATATTTTCCATTTTTGTTATATAAGCAGGTGCAACAACGGGACCCCCTCCTAATGAGAAGGAGTAGTCGGTATTGTTTTGCCAAAATAGGGGGTTTTTGTTTCCAACGGAGGTGGAAGTTATAGAATGTAATAAATAGTCTACTGTTTCAAAGGAATCATGATTGCTTGCAATAAAAATTGGATTTTTGCTGTTATTAATTTTCACGTTTCCAAATGAAAATAAGAGTTTTACCATATGGTAATGTTGATTTTGTACTGCAGCATATAAAGGGGTTATTCCATCTGAATTTGCCCCACTTGGGCTTGCATAATTATTAGCCATTAATGATATTGCTTGTTTACCATCTCCTTGGGAGCAGGCATTAATAAGTGCATCTTGGACATTATCAGCATTGCTTGCATCACCATTTAAATTTTTGTCAATACTTATATTTAGGATTCGCGTACCCGCTTTTTTAAGTATCGGGTAACGGTATCGCATTATGATAAAATAGCATTCCTCAGCTTCTCTAAATTCATTTTTTTGTAGGTAGTGATTAGCGTAGCGGAATAGATTTTTAAAGCCAATCTCTTCGTTATTGATATCAAGCGTTTTGTCATATACTTGAAATGCGCGTTGGTATTTTTCAAGGCCGCTTTTATAGTCTCCTTGTCTGCACTTTAAAAATCCCAAATAAAAAACAATAATAACCACGTCAATATGCTCATAAACACCATAGATGTTATTATAAATACTCAAAGACTGCTGAATCTTTTCTATCGAATCTTCAGTTTTACCCATATCAAATAGTAAGCGCGCATGATTATAGAGTATGATGGCTATATTAACATGCCGCTTAGTTGAGTATAGTTTTTGATAGGTTTCATAAGCGTTAGTATAGCATTCTATTGATTTTGAAAATTCATTAGTCTTATGATTAAGAAGACCAAGGCTCCCTTGTATATCTGCAATTAGCTTATGTGAGCTGTTATGAGAAATTTTATTAATAATTCCAAAAGATTTTTCATAGAAAATTCTTGCGCTATACATTTCGTCTTGCGCATAATTAATATTGCCCATGCAAAACCATGCAAGCGCTATATTGACATCAGGATTGTCTCGGGTATTCACTATTCTTTTGAGCTGTTAAGACGTGGTTTAAACGATGGATGGCCTTATCATGTTTTCCTAAAAAATAATATACAAAACCTAATTTGCAGTAAATGGTATTAAGGAAAAATACATGATTCTTATCCTGAGAATTTCCCTGTAAAAGTTGTATGGCGTCTTCATATTGGCTGCTTGCTTGAGTAAAATTATTTAATGATGTAGATAAGCATCCTTTTAATTTTAATAGTTCAGATTTAGTTTTTGTGCTTTGGTATGCAGCAGTATCTTGATGCAACCTATCTAATAGCTTGATTATTATAGCTGCCATCCTATAGTCATTTTTAATTTCAATTAAATAATGTGATAGCTTTGACGCTAATGCATGTAATGCAAAGGGATTTAGTATGGCTAATTTCTTTTGATTTATAAGTGCATAAATATGAAAAATAAATTGATTATAAAATATATTATCTTGTTTTTTTATATCCCATTCATTAAGGTCAAGAGGATCAATTTCATAATTAAATAATTGATTTAGTGTATTTGCCAATGCTTTAAATGCCACTTGTTGTTCACCTTCTAAAAGCTGTATCATTATTACAGTTTGCAACAAGCTATTAATAGACAACATTTTATCTGCGACTTGTATCAATGAGTATTCGGTTAGGAGGGCAATTACTTCATTTAGAACTAACGTATGCTCGATGGCAGGGTGTCTACTTTCAAGATACTTTTCTAGCAAGACCAGTGGAATATTTTTAGCATCTAAAAATACAAGCGCTGCTAGGATGCTGCGTATGTAGTTACATACTTGTGAATCTTTAGGGTATTTATGTTCAATTGCCTGTAATGATAAGTTCCAAGTAGTAAGGACTGTTAATCTGACGCTTTCTTCATTTGTGCCTGCCAGTCTATTGCTGGAAAGTAATTTCATTTTATTCTGATTGAAAAGTTTTAAATATTCTTCTGCGTTGATATTGGGTGAATGTCTGATATAAGCAGCCGCTTGAGCAATAGCCAAAGGTAAATGTCCCAAAGCAGTAACTAATTGCTTCGGAATTGTTTCATTTTCATATTTATTGCCATTTAGTTTTTTAAACAAATTTATAGCTTCAGCATCATCTAGAACATTAAGTTCGATGATTTGTCCTTGCCAATGGGCTGATCGTGAACTGATTAATACATCACCTCCTTGAGGTGGTAATAGATTAAGCTATATCTTGCATATTATCAGCATTGTCTAAGACCAATAACCACCCAGATTTTTCTGCTAAAAATGCATGAACTTTTCTTTTAATTAGATTTAGCAGCTTCATTTTCATTGCTCAAATTAAGTTTAATTGCAAGCATACGAAATTCTGATTCTAAATGATTGCGGCTGTCAGCATTAAACCAAATTTTAGCATTATATTTTTTTGAAGTGCGATAGAAATAATTCTTTACAAGTTCTGTTTTACCAACCCCACCTAAGCCCGTAACTACTAAAATTTTAAACGCACTCATTTCTTCAAAAGAGTCATGAATAGTTCTCATTTTTGAAGATTCATAAAAATTTTGATTTTCTAGCGGCATAGTCCCCCAGATAAGAGGAAGTTTTGTTGCAACACTAGCAGGAGTGATATTATTTGTAATATGAGTAATGGTTTCTGCTGTTTGAAAATTTTCTATATTAACTGTCGATCCAGTTGCTGCATTAATCGAAGAATTTACATACGATTGAGAGCTTTGCGATTCAAGTTTTTTCATAAGGACCTAGATATAAGTCTTTAATTGTTGATTAGATAATTTGCTAATATACGCATTAAAAATATCTAAGTCAAATTACTAAATATATTTGAATTGTACATAAAAAGCCTTTTGCTTACTTCATTTGCGTTCTAATGACATCTTAAGGTGTTTTGGATTGTTATCGTTGGCCAGATGATCATTATTTCGTTTATTAGAAAGTGCTTGTGATAGTGCTCTAGCTTTAGTCACTGGATGCTCAGTATTAGCTTCGCAAGATTCATTTTTTTCTGACAAAGTTAAAATTTCTTTACTTTTTTCAAAGGTAAGATCATCAATCTGAAATCGTCGAAACACGAGAATGATTTGCTTAAGATTAGATAAGTTTTTTTCTAATAAATCATGAAGGGCTTCTATATTATAAATATCATGCAAAGTTAAAATTCTAAAAACTTCTATCAATTCTTTCGCATATTCATAATGATCTATCATAAAAATAAAATTATTTTTTGTTAGGCTAAAAGTACTTACGCTGCCTACTGTTTTGCCTACCCAAAGTTCAATAAATTCAAATCTAGGATCAGATACCTTTTCACTGAATTTCTTTTTTGTTCTCTTGGGCAAGGCTGCAAATGTGATGCCTGATCGTTGTAATTCTTGGAGAATATTTTGCAACCTAGAAACATATTGCATGTTTTGAATGAGAAGCGTGAAAATTTCTTGACTTAAAAATTCCTTTTCATCTTTTAATGACTCAAAGGGGGTAAGCCAATTCCCTTCTTTTGCGGAGGCGATAGCTTCACGGTTATCAGGTGTTGAAAGTCCTACTCTTCTTAGCATTGCAAGTATAGGCCCGATGCGTCTTGCATGTTCTGCATGTTGTATTAGGAAATCAAAATCTTGTTGAGCTAATGGGCGATTGTCATTGTATAATTCCTTAAGCGCAGAAGCAATCGCTGGGAGGTATTGAAGTTTATTAACTAGGGTCACCAGGTTTTTCTTATTTTCTCCTGTTATAAACTTTACTTGGATTAGATGATCAAATACGTGCGCCGCATTTTTTAAATTAACTTTTAATGTTTTATCGATTTGAATATTAGCAATTGATAATTGATTTAAAATAAGAATCATTCTTTGAGTGTAAATTTCACTATCCATGAGCAGCTCTAAAACTTCATGACCTAAGGGGACTGCGTTGTCAATTAACAAATTAGTAATTGAAAGAAAAGTTGCTGGATATTTTATTAAAAATAGCGTCTCGCTCATATTCAATAAAAAATCTTGCTTCTCTAAGAGAGTAAGGATATTGTTAATGCTCACCATTTGATGTGGAGTAATATTTTTAATTACTTCATCATCTTGCATAGTATCGAGGCCCCATTTTTTTAAAGCACACAAAAGAGGCGCTAAATGTGTTCCTGTTCCACCAAATGTAACATTCTTTTTCACTTTTTTGGGAGACGCTAGCATACCTATAACTCCTACATTGTCTAATAACTAGTTTTGCAATTCAATCACCCATCTATAAATACGTTTTAACCAGAACCATAGTCAACTGTTAAGCGCACTTGTGTCATCGGCCAAAATAGATTTCTGCTGTGGATGCTTAGCTTCGGTGCTCAACACTTATATGTCAAGCCTGAGTTCATGTTATATCTCCTTTATTCAGCGTAATTAACCTGATAAATCACACCATTTAAGTCATCGGTAAATAGCATTGATCCATCGGGTAAAATTAAAAAATCTACAGGCCTTCCCCAGCCGGTTTGGTTTTGTAAAAAGCCTGAGACTAAGGGTGTGATTCCGGTAACTTTATTTCCTTCCAGTGTTAACATGACCACTTCATAGCCTACTTTTTTGGAGCGATTCCAAGAGCCGTGTAAAGCAACGAACATTTGGTTTTGAAATTCTTTAGGAAATTGTTTACCGGTATAAAAGGTCATACCCAGCGGTGCAACATGGGCTTGTAAATCATAAACCGGTCTTTCAAAGGTGAACTCTTTAATATCATCAGGTCCATAACCTGGCGCAATGACATTATCACCGTATACATACGGAAAACCAAAATCTAGGCCTTGTTTATAAGCGCGATTAATTTCATCAGGTGGTGTATCATCACCTAATAAATCTTGACCGTTATCTGTAAACCATAATTCCTGTGTTTTTGGATGCCAAGCAAAACCTACGCTATTACGCACACCTATGGCATAAGGTTCTAAATTCTTGCCATCTAAAGTCATGCGTGAAATAGTACCGAAAAGGGGTTGTTGTTTTCGGTAATTACAGGTGTTACACGGCATACCGATAGCGGTATATAATTTTTCATCAGGACCTATGTGGATCACGCGATAACCATGCCATTTTTCAGTAGGCAATTTATCATAGACAATAACAGGGGCGGGCAGCTTATTTAAATGGGCATCTATATTTTCGTATTTAGTAATACGATGAATTTCGGCAACATATAAATCACCTTTATGATAAGCAACACCATTGGGCTCATTTAAATCTGACAGTAAAGTCACAGTTTGATATGTTTCGCCTGGTTTTGTAGAGGGAATTAGAGCATACACTTTTCCTTGTCCGCGTGTGCCCACAAAAATAACACCTTTATCACTACGCGCTAGTGTGCGCGAACCCGCTAAATTACCGGCAAAGATTTTAATTGAAAATCCTTTGGGTAAAATTAATTTTTCTAAGGGTAATTGTTGAGCGGTAACTGTAGGTGATTTGCTAGTAGCTGCCTCCAACATGTAATTTACCGCATGACGTAATTCATCTTCAGTGCAATTTGCACAGCCACCATTTGCAGGCATTGCACCTTTGCCGGTTATAACGGTATTCGTTAATAAAGAAGCACTTCCTGTTTCTATTAATCGTGTTTGCCAAAACGCGGTATCAGCACGTCGTGGTGCATTGGCAGTTCCCGTTTCATGACATCCTGCGCAAGATTGTTGGTATATTTGCTCACCTGTTTTATCTGCAGCAGCATAGAAAGGGATTAACAGTAAAGCGCCGAAGAACAAGGTAAAACTTATACATTTAAACATCACTTTTATCCT
Source organism: uncultured Gammaproteobacteria bacterium (assembly GCA_963798975.1). GTDB lineage: Bacteria > Pseudomonadota > Gammaproteobacteria > JABCZS01 > JABCZS01 > JABCZS01. The sequence goes on along the minus strand of CAWCVU010000008.1, from coordinate 53,363 downwards.
AAAATGGGGGATAGACATCACACCTAAACTTGAAGTTTACTGTTTTTTTTCAATATAACAAGACTAAATTGCTGGTATCTAACTAAGCAGGAGCGAGTATATCAAGTGCTTTAGCAATACCTGTGTTTATACGGATACTCTAGCAGTAGTGTGTGCTCACTTTTAGCATTTAACTCATTAATAAAAGCTAACTTTATTGATTGGATATCTAAGTCGATGATTTTCTTGATCACATATTCACTGCAAAAGATGAAGACAAAATCTCAAAACTTTGATAACATCTTCTTCTAACTCATTCAAATGCTATTTGGCTGAGTTATTTTAGATTATGTTAGAATAATAAAGTAAAATATAAAGGTTCAAAGTTAAATGAATTCTGACAAGAAGAATCAGATAAAATCAGAAATACACGCAACGACTGTTACTATCGGCGAGCATCATACCGCTCAAATAATTCATAACGCTATATCTGTTACAGCTCAAAGCGATGCTTTAGACAAAAGAATCAACTTTCATCAGACAGCTGATAAAATATTTAATAATTGCGTAGTTAATGAAGTTGTGTCTGAAAATAAAGATAATCAATTTGATATTGAACGTTTAAGAAAGGAAGTAAAGGACTTTTACAAAAGCAATGCCACTATAAAAATCCCTGTTTTTGATTTGCCTCAGCATGTTAAAGACAGTTATGTAAATTTAGCCATCGTGGATAAACATTTACAGAATCAATTAGTACATGGTGAGCTTAAAAATGCAATACCCGCAGGACGCAGCGGCACCTTAGAAAATGAAAATTTATCATTACTGGGTCGCAATCAAACATATGAAGATATCAATAAGGTTAAAGATCCAATAGATTTAGAAAAATTATTTGATCAACATAGCCGTGCCATAGTGATTGGCCGAGCAGGAATCGGTAAAAGTACATTTTGTAAATATATTGCATATAAATGGCAAAATGATGCAAGCCCTTCATGGCCGCAATTTACCATGATGTATTGGATACCTTTACGTTATTTAGCAAATTATTCTTTTAAATATGATTATGCGGGCATAGAAGAGTTATCTAGTTTTATTGTGCATGTAATACCAAAACTAATGACTCCTACACAAAATACATTTGTTTCATTTAGAGTAAAGCCCAGTGAGATTCAAAAACAATTAGAACTAGAAGGGAATTCAACCTTACTTGTACTTGATGGATACGATGAAATAAAAGGATTTATTGAAGGTAATACTCAAACACAGCAACGAGCAAAAGAATTATTTGATTATATATTGCGTACATTCAAAAATTATTTAATTACATCAAGACCGCATGCTGCTGAGCAAGATTCATTTAGCACTGTCAGCAATAACGCTTATTATGAGCTAATGGGTTTTACCAATCCTGATATCCCTAATTATGTTGTTAAAACATTTAACTTACTTAACGAGAATAAAACCGAAAATAAATTAGATGCAACTCAAGCAATAGGGCTTCTTCGCAAAAACCCATGTGTATGGGGTATTTCACATGTACCTATTAATTTAGCATTAATTTGTAGTGTTTGGGATAAAAGCTTTATTGATGAAATCGAAACTATAAATATGACTCAGTTATATACGGCGATTATTTATCGTATATATAAAATTAATCTAAGTAAAATATGGAACCATGGAAATAACCCATACCAACAGGCTCTAGATAAGAAAATACATGAAGATAACGACAAGGATTTTACTAAATTTCTTAAAGAATGTCAGCCATTAATTACGTTTTTGGAAGAGCTGGCTTTTCATGGCATGATCAATAATCAGTTGATATTTTCTCAAGATCACATCGAGGCTTTATTCACAGATGAAAGAAAGAAAAAATTATATTATTTAGCAAAGACACGAATGAATCTGGATAGCCCAGCTGAGTCCGATATGTTTCCCATACGTTCTATCATGGACTTTATTTGCAAGCTAGGTTTGCTTAGCACACTGCCCGATGGCGTGAATGGAGATGCATATTATTTCATTCATTTGACATTTCAAGAATATTTTGCTGCAAGTCACCTAAAATTTTTATGGCTAAATGCGCAAACACATAACCTGGCTGTTAATGATCTAAGATCATTTGTAAATGATGCGCGTTATGAAGTGGTAATTTGGTTTCTTGCAGGTCATATTTATAGAGAAAATAAACTTGGTCCAGAAATTGATGAATTTTTTAGTCATCTCATTTCTTTAGAAAAAGCTCGCTTAGAGAACAATCCAACGCTTCTTCTTTTACTTTGCCGATGCTTAGAAGAAATCACTTTAGATAAAATACCCAAGAGAGAACAAATCTTAACAGCAGCAGATACTCTTTTGCAAAACATTTTATTTCATACTCACCTTCAAGGCTATGAAAATTTAGTTCATTACCGAAAAACCTATGTTGATGCACTCAAGTTTAGCCCTAAATTATTAAAGGCACTTAAATTAAAGAATAAGTTAAAAAACCTTAAAGAGTCACAAGAAGGACCCTTGTGGGCCACTGTCGCCTATTCTGAGTTGTTTGCTGATGACCCCATAGGCCAATTAATATTGATTATTGACAATAATAATAAAATAATTAATGCAAGAAAATCTGCTATTGAACATCTAGTTGCTCTTATTGAACCCTCAACAATAATGACTATCTTGCCTGTTCTAATCAGGTATTTATCAAATAAGGAAGATGAGCTCTTCCTGGCAGCCTGGGCTGGTATTGTTCAGCATAAACAAAATAATAATCCATCAGTAATTGAAGAGCTAAATAAAACATTACAACGTACTTTAAGCATTAACAGAATTTTAATAGCCTTAAACGTACTTGTTGATCTTGGTGAAATTACAAAAGAAGTGTTGGTTCATTGTTTTGAGAATAAAGCCAGTGAATTTCAGGATATTTTAAAAACCATTATCCAAAAAAATGAAGAAAAATTTATTCTTGCTTGTCATGAGGTTGTAACTGGATGTGATTCTGCAAAAAATGCAGTATCTAAAATCAAAGCAGCTTTGCATCTTGAGAAGTATAGTGCAGTTGCTGCTAAAGAATTTGATATTATGCTCTATCATTGTGAAGAACCTATACTTGAAAAAATTAATAGTAAAGATGATGCTATTTTTAGAGTTTTAGAGAAGATTATAGCTTATTGTCAAGATCGCAATGATATATATAATCTAAATTTTGCTGCTTATTACTATTTATTTTGCAAAAACAGAAAAGACTTTATTTTAGATACCTTAAAGATGTTGCTTAAAAGTGGTGTCATTAGATATTTTCTTCGCGATCAAATTGTTAAATTTAGTTTAGATAAAAACCCATTTATTGCTCAGGAATATTATGAATATATTTCAAAAAATAAGGAATCTTTAACTGAAACTTTCTACCGGTCCAATTGGGAAAGCCCCACATCAAAATTACTTAAAGAGTTACAAGATCCAAAATTATGCGTAAATGCAAAAGCAAAGTTAAAAGATTTTATTAATGATACTGACATTATTATTAAAGCATGCTTTTCTAATATTGAAAATGAAAGTGTAATAGTATCTCAAGTTGCAGCTGAGATTTTGTTTGAGAATAATAATCATAATGCTACTATTATTGACATTTTAATTAAGAACGCATGCGGAAAAAATGACTTGCCTTCCACTATTCGTGCAAAACTATCTATTAAAAACTATACGCAACTACATGAAAATACATATTTATTTCGCTCAGGATATATTGCGTACTTAACAGACCCATCTGAGGCCATAGCCTCGTTTTCTTTAGAGAATTTACTTGCCATTGGCGATAGACTAACTGAAGTTGAAATCGATACAATAAATAATTGCTTAGAAACAAGAAGTGAAGAATTAATAGATTACACTCGGAAAAGAATTTCTTTTGATCAATTGCTATTTAAAATGGGTAAATTAAATGAGAATAAATATTTTAATAAACAAATCGCACAGTTGGACTCTCTTATTCCCTTGGTAAGGTTATCTGCTTCGACAATATTGCTCAAGATGGAGATTAAGAATGAAACCTTAGCGTGTATAAAAGTGACCTTATTAAATCTAGGTAACTGTGCTGATGATGAGATTAGAGCTAAGGCGATTAGTACACTAAACTTATATGCAAAAAAGTTGATTACCTCGGCTGATAATGATTATTTAGAAGTATTTGAAAAGGATTTAAATCATAATAATTACAAAGTCTCGTATTCGGCTTTTCAGGTTTTAACTATTTTATTATCATTTAATGTTACACTTGAACCAGGTAACTATTGGGAATATAAACGCTTACGCTCGTTAGATATAATATCCAATGTGATCATTGGTTATCTATACAACCGCTATCTTACGCATATTATGAACAATAACACTAATCATGATGAATTTTATTGCATGGCAACATTAATGTATCAACGAGGAAAAATATCAACAAATGAATTTTTAAAAATAATTGAAGAGATTTTTGCAGATGGCAATGAAGAAATTATTATTTTTATTCTGGAGTTTTTGGCTGAGAAATTATCTGATGAAGCTATTTCAGGTTTCTTTTTAAAAAAGTTAACCCCCTATTTAACCAGTAAGAATAAAAAACTAGAAAAAGCTGTAGCTGATACCATGCATATTTTTATAACAAATCAGAAATGCCCACCTTTAGCGGAGTTTTTGAATTTGTTATTATCAAAAGATAGTACAATTAGGGACTGTGGTATTTCTCAATTACTTGCTATTAAAAATCCTGACTTTATTTATACACATTTAAGAATATTTTATTGTTTATTTAATAGTAAATTCACCGGCACAATAATCTCTATTCTTTCATGGTTTGATAAACTTGAAAATATACCTTTGTTAATAATAAAGCCATTGGCTTTTTGCTTATCTAATAAAGATAAAAAAGTAAGAGACTTTGCCTATTTGCTTTTAAAGAAACATCATTTATTAAATACAGATGAATGCCTTAGCTTTATAATCAGCATGTTGAAAGTTAATGATCTGGCAATTCGATTGCGTAACTATAATACACTGATATCTATTATGCCCGTGCCTAAATTCGCAGATAAACAATTACCATTAATTTGTGCAGTTTTAAAGTGCAATCATAACCTAACCATAGTTGATCTTATCAATTGGCTAGCAAAAGCTCCAAGTGTACCTAGCGATATTATTGATACATTACATTATTGTCTTGGAAGTAAAAGTGAGCTTGTAAGAGATGCCGCACTGAGTGTATTGCAGCACTATAAATTAATGAAAGATGAGAAAACCATTAGTACACTTACACATTTGCTTATTTCTGATAATATATTTATTAGAAAATTTGCAGCTACTACACTGATGCCACAAAATAATACCAAAACCTTTAAAAAATACTAAATTGACTGCAATCTTGTCATATTCTGTGGCGCTCTCTTTTGGTATTGCTCAGATCTAAATGCCATGCAGGATCCTATTATTATTGTCTCTTGATTGTTAGTCTTATTCAAACTGATTTAGTTTTGGAAGTAATCTCATGGTCACCACTTGCTCTTCACCGGGTTTTTGATTATTCTCTAGGCGTTTAGCTATCTCATTTAAATTGTTAACTGTATATTCACGTAGCATGATATTAGTGGTGCTATATAATCTGCGTGATACAGGATTCATTGCTTCAATGGCATCATAAGCTTTAACTAAAAAAATTCTACATTTGTTAACTTGATCTATGGATTTGATTTCACAGGTCACCATTCTGGTGCCATTAGGCATTTTTGTTTCTGGAAAGACTTCTTGAAACAACATAGGCATCCATACACCCTCTTGTTTGCTTACCTTAAAGGTCAGTGTATGATGCAACCAGTTGACGTCGATGAGCGTAGGGCAATCTGGTGTCACATTGTTATGAAATGAATTTGTTATTAAGCGTTTCATATGTTCTCCTAGGGTAGATCTTATGTTTTAATACTAACCTTTGCCAGGTGTTTGTGTCAATAGTGTGTTTAAAATATACAGTGTTTTGTTGCACTTTTTTCAATATTACTCAGATCTAAATGTAAACAAATTCATTTTAAATCCAAAATACATCAAGAGCTTCAAAATACATCTTGGAATGGGCGCTGATTGTAATCTTTGTAAGTTTCTGGTTGAAGATTCATTTACAGCGTTTATATAATGACCTTTTTGATCGGGTGTTAAATTCTTTGAAATTAAATATCGAAAAGAATTACAAGCGGGGCTAAACACCACGCTGGTTTTTTTTTGAAGACGGAAAATCTGATCATTTATATTCTTGGCCTTCAAGGCGGTAGCTTCAGATAACCTAAATTCTTTATAATGATGCGCCTGCATATATTTGACAAGTTTGATAAAGTAGGGAATATGGTCTTGCGTGAGTCTGGGCGGAATAGTAAATAAGGGGCCACCGACCAGCGGCATAAAAAAATTGGGTAGTTCTCTAAAGGTATTAAATTTATAACTTAAATCAGGCGAGAGGGCGATCAGTTGATCATCGACCAATATGGGATGATTGATTCTGCCTATTTCATATCCGGTAGCACAAATAATAATATCTGCTTTCCATACTTTTCCTTGGACAACAACCCCTTGGGTATTGATACCAGAAATGCCTCCATGCTGCGAGGTATCCACTATTTCTATTTGGTTATTTTCGATGGCATGACGAAATCCTAAATAGTCAAAACACCTGCGTGTACAATGTAAGGGTTGTGAAATCGGCGGGACTATCGCTGGTGTACGTTTTCGCACAAAAAAATATTCTTTAAACCAAATTGGCCAGCGAATTATAAATTCAAATTGTCTTAGCCCATCAAATAAGCTATAAAAATCATTACGCCCTTCAAGTAAAATTCTATAAAGTTGATAAAGCATATTATTTTGAGTCACTACTTTGCGCTGGTATTTTAAAATATAGGGTAGGGATCTTCTGAAAACAGTCACTGTGTTGGCCGTCTTGAGTATGCTGGGTGCTAATTGCACAGTGGTTGCCCCAAGTCCAATAATACACACGTGTTTATTTTTAAAGAAATTAAGATCTGATTTAACTTCAGAAGAATGCAAAATTCGACCTTTAAACAATTCTTTCCCAGGAAATGTGATAGCCTTTGGAATATTGATGCCTGCAGTTGCGTGAACAATATAGCGAGCTTTATAAACGCCATGATTGGTGTTAATGTGCCACTTCATTTCTAACGAATGATAATGAATATTCTCAACTTTAGTATTAAAGTGTATATATTCTCGCCCTATATATTCATTTGAAAATGAAATACAATAATCAAATATTTCATTTCGTGTCGCAAACTTGTATTTTGTTTTTGCCCGAGCAAAAGTGGGAAAATAGGTCATGACTTCCGTATCAGTACCTGCACCAGGATAATCCGTCCATTGCCAAGTACCACCGACTTCATCCGTGCTTTCTAAAATTACAAAATCCAAGTGCTCCTTTTTTAACAAAGCGCCCGCAATGAGCCCGGTCAGTCCCGCACCTATAATTATTGTCTCGTGTTCTTTAATTAAAATATTTTGTTTTTTAATGTTCATAACCTAAGCCATATTAACTAGTTTTACAACTCATAAGTAAATTAATTTTATATTAGCACCCCAAGCCCTTGTTTTCTGGAATAGGCTACTTTAAACTGTCCTAAATGGCTATACTATGGCTAAGAAAAAGCTTATAAGGAACACAAATTGATCAGTCTATTGCTAGTTGATGACCATGATTTAGTTCGCATCGGCATGGGTCGCTTATTAAGCGACGTGAAAGGCATTAAAGTCATCGGTGAGGCCAGCAGTGGTGAAGATGCAGTGCAAATGGTTAAAGATTTAAAACCCGATGTGGTTTTAATGGACGTTAAAATGCCAGGTATTGGTGGTTTAGAAGCCACGCGTAAAATTTTACGTACTGTACCCAAAACTAAAGTGATAGCCGTGACCGTATATGGCGAAGAACCTTTCCCCTCTCGTTTATTACAAGCGGGTGCTGCGGGTTATATCACCAAAGGCTCTAGTTTGGAAGAAATGGTGCAAGCAATACGCACCGTACATGCGGGCCAACGTTATTTAAGCCCTGAAGTTGCACAACAGTTAGCCTTGAAACATTTTTCTGATAAAGAAGCTTCACCTTTTGATGCGTTATCTGAACGTGAATTACAAGTGATGTTAATGATTACCAGTGGTGTTAAAGTTCAAGATATTTCAGATAAGTTGTGTTTAAGTCCTAAGACTGTGAACAGTTACCGTTACCGTTTATTCGAAAAATTGGGCGTAGGCAGTGATGTTGAATTAACGCACTTAGCTATCCGCCATGGCATGTTAGATACGGATGATATGAAGGGTCAGTGATCGAGTTAATTACTTTTTTAGCTACACTTCCGCATACCCCGGGTGTTTACCAAATGTTAAATGCTCAGGGACAGACGCTGTATGTTGGCAAAGCACGTGATTTAAAAAAACGCGTCAACAGTTATTTCCGCAATAATCTTCCTGATCCTAAAACTCAAGTGCTGGTTAAACAAATCGCTGATATTGCGATCACTGTTACACAAACTGAGACCGAGGCTTTATTACTCGAAAGCAATCTGATAAAACAATTAAAACCGCGTTATAATATTTTATTGCGAGATGATAAAACTTACCCCTATATTTTTATTGCCACCCATCATCCGTTTGCGCGCATGGATTTAATTCGTGGACGCTTGAGTAAAGTAGGGCAGTGTTTTGGGCCTTATCCAAATGCTTCTGCTGCGCGCGCCAGCTTACGTTTATTGCAAAAAACTTTTTTAATCAGGCAATGTCAGGACAGTTTTTTTCAAAGTCGCAGTCGGCCTTGTTTGCAATATCAAATTAAACGTTGCACTGCGCCCTGCGTGGGACTCATTGATGCTAAGCAATATCAACAAGACGTGAATCATGCCATTTTATTTTTAGAAGGCAAAGAACATCAAGTGATAAAGGACTTGACACAGAAAATGGATCAAGCTGCGCTTCTACAAGATTATGAACGCGCAGCACATTACCGGGATCAAATGACGCAATTGCGCAGCGTGCAAGCCGAACAATTTATTACCGGGCACTCCGGTAATGATGATGTGATCGTGGTGCTGCGGGTGCAAGGCCTCGTTTGTGTCGAATTATTATCTGTGCGTCAGGGCCATTTATTAGGTTCGCGCAGTTATTTTCCTAAAGTCTCTGAGCATGATGATGAAGAAGCCATCCTCATGGCTTTTATTGGCCAACATTATTTAGCAGCGCAAGAAATAAAAGTGATACCCAAATGTATTATTACTTCCCATAAACTCTCTGAGCAAACTTTGGTTGAAGAGGCTTTAACCAAGCAAGCGAATTTTGTTGTGCGCTTACAGCTGCGTGTGCGTGGTGAACGTTTGCGTTGGTTGCAATTGGCACAAACTAACGCGCAAGTAGCTATTAATCAACGTTTACAAAGTGAAGCGACTTTGAGTGATCGTTATAATGCCCTACAAGAAGATTTAAATTTACCAGGACAATTAACGCGACTGGAATGTTTTGATGTGAGCCATATGCAAGGGGAAGCGACAATAGCCTCTTGTGTTGTATGGGGGCCTAGTGGCGCCTTAAAAAGTGATTATCGGCGTTTTAATATTAAAAACGTGACTAAGGGCGATGATTATGCGGCCCTAAAACAAGCTTTGCAAAGACGTTATACGCGGGTTAAAACCAGTGAAGGTTTATTGCCGGATCTCATTATTATTGACGGTGGTAAGGGACAGCTGCGTTGTGCGCAACAAGCTTTAGAAGAAATGCAGTTGACCGATATCGTATTAATTTCTATGGCTAAAGGCCCTGCACGTAAAAGTGGTACGGAAGTGATTTGGCAAGTGACACCTGATGGAATTACTGTGAAAGATGTTTCAGCTAAGGGCCGGCATTTTTTAGAAGCTATTCGTGATGAGGCGCATCGTTTTGCGATTATGGCGCATCGGAAAAAACGGCAAGATGCGCGTTTGGATTCGGTCTTAGAAACTATTCCGGGTTTGGGGCCTGTGCGTCGGCGGGCTTTGTTGCGGCATTTTGGGGGATGGCAAGAGGTTAAAGCGGCAAGTGTAAAAATGCTTGCAAGTGTGGCTGGTATCAGTCAAGCTTTGGCGCTTAGGATTTATGAAACTTTACATGAAAGTTGAAGTGTTTTATAGATTCGTCCAAACGGGTGTACATTTATTAAGAGAATTTTTTTATGAAGCTTAACTGGCCTAATTTGTTAACTTTACTTCGCATCTTGTTGTTGCCGGTTTTTGTTGTGGTTTTTTATATGCCTTTTTATGGGCAGTATTTGGTTTGTGCGGTGATTTTTGCGATTGCGGCGTTAACGGATTGGGTGGATGGGTATTTGGCAAGGCGTTTGAATCAGATGACTTTGTTTGGTGCCTTTGTTGATCCGGTGGCTGATAAATTGATGGTGGCTGTGGCCTTGGTGTTAATTGTTGGCGCTTATGCGGATCCTTGGTTGACCATTCCAGCTGCGATTATTATTTGTCGTGAAATCGTGGTGTCTGCTTTGCGTGAGTGGATGGCTGAATTATCGTTGCGTGCGCAGGTGGCTGTGTCTTATATTGCTAAATATAAGACGGCGATGCAAATGATTGCGTTATTATGCTTACTTGTAGCTAAAACTTTAAATAATGAAGTCATAGTGCTAGGTGCTTATGTGTTGTTATATGTGGCTGCATTTTTAACACTTTATACGATGATTATGTATTTGCGTGCCGCCTGGCCGCATTTGATTAAAAATAGTTAAAATAGTGTGAGAGTTTGTTGACAACAGGGGATACGTTTTCGTAAACTGCAAGGCTTGCGGGAGTAGCTCAGTTGGTAGAGCACAACCTTGCCAAGGTTGGGGTCGCGAGTTCGAGTCTCGTCTCCCGCTTAAATCTGTGAATGTCTCGTGGCTGGGTGGCAGAGTGGTTATGCAGCGGCCTGCAAAGCCGCGGACATCGGTTCGATTCCGTTCCTAGCCTTTTGATTTTATACGCCCAGGTGGCGGAATAGGTAGACGCAAGGGACTTAAAATCCCTCGGGACTTAATCTCCCGTGCCGGTTCGATTCCGGCCCTGGGCATTTAGTATAAAATTGGAAAACTGTCGATAAGATTTTTTTGTATAAGAGATAATCCAGGTCTAGCGTATTGTTCTGCAATTTTTTCAATTTCTTGCACAGTTAATAAATCGAGTTGAGAGGCTTGGGCTTGAATGCCAAATACACTGTAATAATCACGAAATTTGAATTGTTTACCCACTACTTGTTGTGATAATTCTATCCATGCATTGGGTATATGAAAAGCATCTGCCATGATTAACCCATGTAGGCTGGATGATAAAATAAATTCACATTCGGCAATTTGACGTAAAAAATCCATTGGTTCTGCCAAAATATCAAGAAACACAGCATTCCGGGTGCTTTCAATAAATGCTCGAACCTGTAAATGATTTTGATCCATAAAATGTGGTATCACACCGATATGATATTTTTTTGTAATACTTTTATAATTGGGTAAGAGTCTATCGACTAATAGACCCGGATCACCAAAGGTCTTAATCGAATTATTTTTAATAAGCGCAGCTGTTTCCAATCCGCGCACGGCATGATAATAATGCCGCTCTGGCACAGGACCTTGAGCTGCAATAAAGCCTGTACCCCAAATGTGAATGCGGCGATTCCAAAAATGATGTTTAACCCGCTGTAATAGACTGCCGATGGCTACTAAATCACAGTCATTAGGTCTGGCATGGATGACGGGACGACCTGATAATAGTTCTACCAAGGCGGGTGATAACCAATCACCTACATTCTTACGTCCATTTTTAAGCGTGCTGGACCAGTAAAGCTTAATCGGTTTCATCGTGTTTTATAGATTTCAACTTTATCGCCACGTTCATTGGTAAATACTTGAATAGGTGTAATCGGTAATAGTGCGAGACGTTCACGAAGCTGAGTATCTTTGTTTTTACTATTAATAGCCAAGTAATCATATTGTTGCCATTTGCCATTATTGAGAATTTCAAATAACGCCGGCGTGTCACCGTAGGTGGCGTGTTGACTGTAGTGCAGGACTTGACGATTATTCGTATAGCTTGTGCTGGTTTCTAGGGCATTATCTCCAAGCCATAAACCGGCATCTTTTATGTAAAGTTGTGATGGTGCAGTGGAGATAACACTATCACCCAATACGTATAATAAAGAAGCAATAATCAAGGGGAATAGCCAAGTCTTACGGCTTAGCCAAGCATCATAAATTGCACTTAAACCAAAAGGTGCCCATAGGCTGAGTAATAATACAACGGGCATAATATAACGGCCAGTTAGAAAGAATTTATAAGATAAGAACGCTAGCACGATGACCAAATAGATGAAAATAGCTGTTATTACGATACGATGTGCTATAGAGGCAGGCATGGATTTTTTATAAACAGCGTAGCCTACGAGAAATGAATAAGGCAATGAAAGCACGATAAGTATGTGCACAAAGAAATAACTCAACAAACCGCCCAAGATAAAAAATATCACGTGACTGTCTTTTAAATGAATCGGGAGAATTTCTCTATATTGACTGATTTGCTCAGCAAAAGCGCTGATTAAATCAGTGGATACCGTGGCCTTCAGCCATGGATTTGTGGTAAACAGTTCAATGTAGAATGCGCCCACTGCCATTAAGGGAATCAATATAATATAAGCACCAGGGTCTGCACAAGGCGCTGAGCTAATGATAATCCTTGTGTGGGAAGCAGTAATGCTAAGGGTGCGAATAGCAAAATAAAAAGCGCTTCTGTGCGAAATAAAAAGGCAATGAAAATAGAGCAGCCAAAAGCCAGTGCATAACGTAGTTGTCGATTTTGGGCATAAACTATTAGAAAGTACACCGCATAAAGCATAAAAGCCCAGTGACCAAAATCACGAATAATATAAGCGCGGTGATCATTGAGACCGGTATGCAGTAAAATAATAATAGCGGCACAGACCTGGACTTGATAATTTCCCCCAAGGCGCTTAACCAGACTGATAAAACCCGTGACTATCAAAATACAGAGGAAAGTATTCAGAAGTATCGCTGCATTATCCATAGATAATTGCGTTATTTGATGTATAAGCGCAATCAAGATGGAGTAGAATGGCCATTTATAAACAGCAAGTGCCGCATCTAATCCTCCTTGCAGAAAAGCTTGAGCTGTTTGGATATATAAAACACCATCTGGATTAATTAAAGCATTTCTATTGAGTAGCCAGGACAAAATGATGCTGCCTAATATTGCTAAAAAATAAAGTCGTTGACCTGGGCTTAAGGGTAATAATTTAATCATGTTGGTTCTCCTCTGGGGGTAGGGCATTTTTTAATCGAGCGATAATGTCTGCTTTTGAGAGTCGCCAAATGCGCGCGTAAAATAATTGCGTCGATTGGCCGCATAATCGTCTTTTTGGTTGAGCGCGGCGATGATAGTATCGCCCCAGTTTTTAAACGATTGTCGATTTAAATCAATGCCGCAATCATATAAATTGAGTAATTCCATGATTTCAGGTTCAGGCATGCCGTCTCTTTTGCATTCAAGAAATAATCGTTGGCTTGAATAGGCGCGAGTGAATATTTGTGCAGCATCATAATAAAGTGATTCTTCTGCAGGAGAAGTAGCATCGGATATAACCACGTCTGCAATACACAGGAGATCATTATAAGCATAAACGCCTAGATCTAGGTGAACATTCTCTTTTGCAGCCACGATTTTTTTAAGCGCTTCCAAGGTGCCCAGTTTATTGCCTTTAAGTCGTAAAAATTGGCTAGGATGAGGACGCAAAATTAATTGCATGTCATCAGGTACTTCTTTGGCCATATTAAGCACTTCTTCTGTCCATGAGCCGACTCTTTGCCTCGCGGGTAAATAGACAATAGTGGGCGCCGTGGGATGTAAGTTTAAATTTCTTTTAATTAAAGCGCAGGTACTATCAGTTTTGTCATGAAACTTAAGAAAAGGTAAATAGCCTATCAGCTTTTTGTTGTATTTTTTACTTACAGGATAGAAGTCAAGCATACGGACTTGTCTTGGACTGTTCACCCAGACTGTGTCAAAGAGCAGTAATTGCTTGGCATGTTTGCCAGTGATATATCTGAATGTGCCATGAAAAGCCATTATTTTTCACCTTGGCAGTGACGCAGTAGCGCGTATTCAACAGTGCCCATAACTACGCTTTTCGCTTCAATGACTATTTTTAAAGCCTCACTCCAGGGTTTTAAACTTAAAAATCTTCGCGTAAGTAAATTCTGATGATAAATAGGGGTTGAGGGTATCTCTGCCTCACAATAAGGGATAAGTTTAGCATTATATGCAACTACAGCACCGGGCACTTGTCGATGAACTGCCGACAAAATAGGGATGCATTGTCGGTTTCTTATGTAATAACAAATAGGGACACTCATACTTTATATCTTACTGTAACTTGTTGTATTTTCAGATGCCCTGGGCGCATAGACCGTGTCTTGCGAAATATTCGAAGTTTATCAGCGTTTAAGCATTTCATCAAATTACTTGTTTTATATATTTTCATGCTACACTTTGCTAATGTTTACAGAAGGGTAGTTTCATGCGGTTGAAAAAAATTAAATTGGCGGGTTTTAAATCTTTTGTTGATCCAACAACTGTAGATTTATCGAGCAATCGTGTAGCGATCGTCGGCCCAAACGGATGCGGTAAATCCAATGTGATCGATGCTGTGCGCTGGGTAATGGGCGAGTCTTCTGCCAAACAATTACGCGGCGAGTCGATCGCCGATGTTATTTTTAGCGGTTCCACTGCGCGTGCCCCCGTAGGACAAGCTTCTGTTAGAATTAGCCTTTGATAATAGTAACAGCAGTTTAGGTGGCGAATCTCGGCTTTTTAATAGAAATTCGATTAAACGTATAGTTACGCGTGATGGCCGATCGAATTATTATCTTAATAATGCCCGTTGCCGACGTAAAAACATGTACTGATATATTTTTAGGGACCGGTTTCGGACCACGCAGTTATGCCATTATCGAACAAGGTATGATTTCACGTCTGATAGATGCCAAACCCGATGATTTACGTGTTTTCTTAGAAGAAGCGGCCGGCATTTGAATCTAAAGAACGTCGTCGAAACTGAAAATCGTATTCAACATACATAAGAAAACCTGAGCTAAGGTTTGAGTGATTTACGCGATGAAATCGGCAAGCAACTGGTTCGGCTTAGAAAAGCAAGCTGAAGCAGCAAGAAATATAAAGAATTAAAGAAAAGCCTACGTCAAGTCAGTGCTGAACATTATGCGCTTAAATGGCGCGACTTTGATAGTGAAATGACAGCTTCACAGCGTGAATTGGCAGATAAAGAAATACAACTTGATAAAGAAGTGTCAGTCTTATTCTCGCCAAATCGAATTTCAGTTGAAAATCAACGGGTGGCTTATGATGATGCACAGAGGCTTACAGAAACTCAAAGTGAGTATTACCGCAGCGCTGCACAAGTAGCTAAACTGAACAAAACCTAGAGCATCAGCCCTGCAGACAGCCAATTGGATATGGATTTAGCACAAATGGCAGAATCATTTGCTGAGTTGCAACAAGCCATGACGACAGATAAGCAACATTGGAATAAAATGCAAGCACAGATTACCCAATTAACCCCCAATCGAGTACAGTTTGAAAATCAATATAAGATAGCTGCAGCATTGAGTGCTTCTGAAGAAGCCATGCAAACCTAGCAAAAAAATTGGGAAATCCTTCAATCAACAATTGGCTACACAAGCCAAAAGGCATTTGTTACACAAGAAAAGATTAGGCATCTTGAAGACAATATTCATACCGCAATGCAACGCCTAGAAACATTAACTGAACATTACGCAGGGCTGAATAATACGGATTTAGCGCATACGCTTAGCGCCTTGCAGGCAGAATGTAGAACCAGCGCGCAGCAATTGCAACACGCAAAAAATCAAGTTGCGCATTTACAACAACAATTACATACCAACAAGCAGAGAATCGGGACAAATTCAACAAAACTTAGATAAGACCCGAGAAGAATTACAAAAATTTGCAAAGTGAACACTATCGATTAAAACGCTGCAACAAGCGGCCTTTGGTCAGCAACAGATGTTGCAAAAAACCGGCTAGACAATCGAACAACAATTCACTGATAAACAACTATTGGTACAACAGTTAATCGTGGACCTCGAATGGATATACGCCGTTGAAACAGTTTTGGGCCATTATTTACAGGCCATTTGTGTGGATGAACTCGAAACATTTATTGCTAATATCGGTGATTTTTCACAAGGCTCTTTAGTCTTATTTGAGAATAAACCTGCGCAGAATACCGGTACTTATAATGCACAAGCTTTAATCAATCAAACAAACGCCCTTATTGATTGCTCATCTACTTGAGGGTGTATATTTTGCTGATAACTTAGCGCAAGCTTTGGCTATGCGTAACCAACTTTTAGCTAATGAATCTGTAGTGCTAAAGAGGGTATCTGGTTATCAACTCAATGGTTACGTGTCTCGCGTAGTCTTGAAAATCAAGCAGGTGTCTTAGCACGCGAACAACGTTTGCAGATTTTAGAACCTCAGATAGTTGCACTGCAAGCTACTTTACAACAGTTGCAACAAGAAATTTTAACGGGTAAAGAAAATGTCAAAGCACTTACTTTACAATCAACAAACGCACAGCAAGATTTGAATCAATCCGCCATGTGGATACAGATTTGCAAGCACAACACCGGCTCTTTTGGTCAGGCAAGAAGAATTGCTCGCACAAAAACAAAAAATTACCGAAGAAATGTCGCAATTGGAGCTGCGTATTGCAGAGCAGCAACAACAGTTAGAACTAACACAGCAGCTCCATCAGGAAGCGCAACTTAGATGCGAAGATCTACGCAAGATAAATTTGACTTGGAAAATGTGCGCGCACAATTAACAGATGATTTACAACAAGCAAAAACCAAAGCACACACTGACCAAGAAAATAATAATCGTATTCAGATGCAATTATCCGGCTTAACCCACCGTTTAGAAGTGACTAAAACACATCTAGAACGTACAGGGCAACAACTTGAAAAATTACAAGTACGAGAAGAACAGCTCCAACTGTTCACGTAGCGCTTCAGAAGATCCTATAGAAACCATAACAGCCGAACTGGAAGAAGCCGTTGATAAACAATTGCAGGATGAAACAGCCATGCAAGCCGCACGTTCGCATGTTGATTTAACAGCGCATCAATTACGGGAATTAGAACAGTCACGTCTGCAATCAGAAGATCGTTTACAAGGGCAGCGTAGCATCTTAGAAGAGTATCGGTTGGCTTTACAAACCATTAAAGTGAAACGTGATGGCATAGCTGAACAACTTCAAGCCCTAGAAGTAGTTTTGACGGAGATATTACCTCACTTGCCAGAAAATGCTGTGGTTGGAGAATGGGAACAAAAAGAAGAAAAGTTAAATGCACACATCAAACGTTTGGGTGCAATTAATTTAGCGGCTATAGATGAATATGCGGAACATGCACAACGTTTACATTATTTGGAACAACAAAACGAAGATTTGCAATCGGCCTTGAATACTTTGCAGCAAGCCATGGAAAAAATTGATAAAGAAACGAAGCAACGCTTTAAAGAAACATTTGATTCAGTTAATGAAGGTTTAGCGCGCTTGTTTACACAGGTTTTTGGCGGCGGACACGCTTATTTAGAAATGACGGAAAATGATTTACTCAATACCGGCGTGACCATCATGGCGCAACCTCCTGGCAAACGTAACAGTACCATTAATGCGCTTTCTGGTGGCGAAAAAGCTTTAACTGCTTTATCATTGGTATTTTCTTTATTTAGATTAAATCCTGCACCTTTTTGTATGCTCGATGAGGTCGATGCACCTCTAGATGATGCCAATGTGATGCGGTTTGCGAAATTGGTAAAAGAGATGTCTGAATTTATTCAATTTATATTTATTACCCATAATAAAGGGACCATGGAAATTGCAGACCATCTTATGGGTGTGACCATGAAAGAAGCAGGCGTTTCTCGCTTGGTTTCTGTGGATGTTGAAAAAGCAGTTGAATTAGCGGTTGCTTAAGGAAAAATAAATGAGCTTACGAACCATATTAATTATTCTGGGTATTTTAATTGTTGCGGCTATTTATAATCGATGGTTTTCGCCATTGGCGTAGAGCTAGAAAGCATCAACATGAACTTGATGAAAGAAGCGAGCATGTAGCAAGCACCAAGGCAGAGCCTTGGTTTGATAAAAAAATAGATTTTGTAGATGATTTAGATTATGAGCCTTCTCTAAAGCAAGAAGATTCAAAATTAATAGAGCCTCAAATCAAACATTTTGATACCCTGGAACCGATAGACTCCTCGAGCATCTAGATCCGATTGATGCTTTTGAATCCAGTGAAGTTCAAAAACCAGCGCGTGCCACGTCTACAGCAAGTGCACCCATTACTATGCCTGCTCCCTTACCCAAAAAAGATAAGTTTATTATCCTGCATGTCTTGGCTGAACCCGATACGTATTTTTCAGGAGAAGGCTTGGCTGCCAAATTTGCAGCACAAGGGCTACACCTTGGACCTATGAATATATTTCATCAACATCAACATTTAAATGGCACGGGTGATATTCTGTTTAGCGTAGCCAATGCCTTTGAACCCGGTACTTTAAATTTAGACAAAGGTTTTTATACCCAGGGTTTGACTTTGTTTATTCAATTGCCCGGTGAAGGTGATACTGAAGATGCCTTTGAATCGATGTTAAATACAGCAACTTTATTAGCTAAAGCTTTTAATGCGCGTTTATGTGATCATCAACGTCAACCTTTGATGCCCGTACGCGTACAAGAATACCGCAATGAAGTGATAGCTTGTAATGTGATATGATTAAAGAAAAAATTATCCAACTGCGACAAAAACTGGATGAATATAATTATCAATATTACGTCTTAGATAACCCTACTGTTCCTGATAGTGAATATGATCGTTTATTTCACGAACTTAAAGCACTTGAGCAACAGCATCCTGAATATATTACTGCCGATTCGCCCACCCAGCGCATAGGCGCAACACCCCTTGATGCTTTTGGCGAAGTGGTGCATAAACAGGCGATGCTCTCCCTAGATAATGCCTTTAATGAAGAAGAATTATTGGCTTTTAATAAACGTGTTAGTGATCGATTACATGTTGAAGAAGTGAGTTATTTTTGCGAACCTAAACTAGATGGCTTAGCGGTTAATTTGCTTTATGAAAAGGGCGAATTGGTATTGGCTGCGACCCGCGGTGATGGTCTTAAAGGTGAAGATGTTACTCAAAATGTGCGAACAGTTAGTACTATACCCTTACATTTACGCGGCAAAGATTTTCCGAAATCCATAGAAATACGTGGCGAAGTCTATATGCCATTAAAAGGATTTAATGCCATGAATGCTAAAGCACAAGCAAGTGATGAAAAAGTATTTGCTAATCCGCGTAATGCGGCGGCAGGCAGTCTACGTCAATTAGATCCCAATATTACTGCCAAACGGCCATTGGCTTTTTTTTGTTATGGTATCGGTGATCCGGGTGATTATGAATTACCTGAAACCCAAAGACGACTTTGATTGATCAATTAGGTTTATGGGGGCTGCGTATTTCGCCGCTACGTTTTATTGCAAATGATATTAAGCCTGTGCAAAGTATTACCAACAATTACTGGAAAAGCGTGCAACTCTGGCTTATGAAATCGATGGTGTGGTTTACAAAGTCAATTGTTTAGCTTGGCAACAACAATTAGGTTATGTGGCTAGAGCGCCATGTTTTGCATTGGCTCATAAATTTCCCGCACAAGAAGAAATGACACTTTTAGAGAGCGTTGATTTTCAAGTCGGTCGCACGGGTGCATTGACACCTGTAGCACGTTTAAAACCCGTAATAGTCGGTGGTGTGACTGTTCGTAATGCAACCTTACATAATATGGATGAAATTGTCCGTAAAGATGTGCGGATTGATGATACGGTTATTATTCGCCGAGCTGGTGATGTGATCCCGGAGGTCGTGTCTGTGGTTTTAGCCAAAAGACCGCCTGGTGCGCAGTTGATCCAATTACCTTCAAGCTGTCCTGTGTGTGGTGCAGCCGTATTACATCATCCAGGTGAAGCGGTTGCACGTTGCGCGGATGGTTTACTATGTCCTGCACAACGCTCAGCCAGCATAAGACATTTTGCCTCAAAAAGTGCTTTGGATATTGAAGGGCTGGGCGATAAATTGGTCGATCAAATTAGTAGAATTAGATTTAATAAAAACGCCTGCTGATTTATATCATTTAAGCCTAGCACAACTTTCCGACATACCTCGTATGGGTCCAAAATCTGTCCAGAAAATATTATTAAAGCCTTGGAACACAGTAAAAAGACGACTTTTGCTAAGTTTATCTATGCCCTAGGCATTCGTGAAGTCGGTGCCCAGACTGCATTAGCCTTGGCCCAATATTTTATGGATTTGCCCGCATTGATGCAGGCCGATTTAGAATCATTGCAACAAGTACCAGATGTTGGCAGCGTAGTGGCTAATAACATAGTTAATTTCTTTGTGATGAAGCGACATCAAGTGTTGATTCACCAATTACAAGATGCGGGTCTTCATTGGCCAGTAGTAAAAAAGTCGTCACATCAGCCTTTAGCAAATAAAACCTTTGTATTAACCGGAACACTCATGCATTTAACACGAGAAGATGCTAGAATGCGCTTGCAAGCATTAGGTGCTAAAGTCAGTGAGAGTGTTTCGAATAAAACCGACTATGTGGTAGCGGGGGATAAGGCGGGCAGTAAATTAGTGAAAGCCCAAAGCTTAGGCATTACGGTACTAGATGAAGCAGGTTTGTTACACCTCATTAGCAATGGGTCATAACACGTATATTTTTTGGTAAAAAAGGGCTGATTTAACTATAATGAATAGATTCAGGAACATATATAATAATAGTAACAAAGCAAGTGTCCTATGAGCTATACCATCAAATCATTGCAAAAATCGCTGACCTTGCTTCAAGATGAATTTCAAGATCTAGGTCAAGTTTCGCATCATAAAAATCATATCCAAGATATGTATACACAATTTAAAACCTTGGCTGAGCGCGTCTCTCCTGCACAAAAAGCTAAGCAATTGGATAATGCACAGCCATTAGAGTAAGTCCTTGGGACGGTGCAGTAACCCCGGCTTGTTTACTATCTTTACTGGATAAAACCTCCGCCGCCCAACTAGGCGCTTTAATTCCCGCGCCGATAGGTAATAATACCCCCACTATATTGCGTACCATATGGTGTAAAAACGCGTTAGCGGTAATATTTATTTTAATAAAATCACCGTCACGATGGATACTTAATTGATGAATGGTACGTATCGCCGTTTTTGCCTGACAATCTGAATCCCTAAATGCACTAAAATCATGCATGCCCATTAAATAGTTCGCTGCTTGCGCCATTAATAAATGATCTAAAGGCTGTCGATACCAAGTTGACATGCGCGCATAAAGCGCACTGCGTATCGGTGCATTATAAATAATATATTCATAACTACGACTTTGCGCAAAAATCGCGCATGAAAAGTTTCAGGTACAACCTTGGCCCATAACACCACTATATCAGCAGGCAATAAACTATTCGTCCCGCGCACCCAATTTTCTAAATCCCGAACAATGGTCGTATCCATATGCACCACTTGCTCTTTACCATGAACCCGCGACATCTGTACGTCCCGCACACACCACATGTATGGGTATATCAGCAATTTGCGACAAAGCCCGTTCCAATTGTCCTTGCACAGTATTTTGATTGGGTTGAATTTGCCAACCATGATAACCACTACCGTCATATTCGATGCCCAAAGCGATACGCTGGTTCATTTGAAGGTCCTTGCTAATAAAGCGCCCATTTCTATTCTTACTCCTCTATAGTCTTTCTTATTTGTAAACTGTAACAAAGCAGGGTGCATAGTCACGGGGCTCTTTTGTCTAATTGTATGGCCAGTTCAGTGGTAATGTTTTCAATATCATCTTCAGGCAAATTTATTTGTAAATCTTTAAGGCGCATTTGTATTTCTTTAAGGCCTATTAACTGGTAAACATAATCATGGTGACTAGGATTAGATGAACAGGCAAGATTCCAAAATAATAGAAGGGGTTCACGTTACTTTCATATTAGGGAAAATAACATAAAGTATACCTGATAACCCTGCAAATAATACGGCAAGTGAAATGCAGGGATCATCACAGGTGATAAAAAATTCCTTATAAATATTTAAAAAGAATTTTACAGGTATGGCCCAAGTAAAAGCAGAAATAAGAACTTGTAATATTTGTAGAAATAAATTAGCAACAGGATTAAGTTTAGAAAAGGGATTGTTGTTTATTTGTTGTGATACAACATCTGGGAGATGATAGCCAAAATGCGCTGCGAGAATAAACCAGGGTAGTGTACAATAACTTGCGAAAGCAATGGCACTTATAAGACGTTGTTCTTTATTTTCAGGAAAAATTTTATTTAAAAATCTTAAGTCGTAATCGGGGTTGTTAAAAATCAAAATATTATTAAGAAGAAAGGGTACGATATAACCAAGGGGTATAAAAGTCATAAAGAATAATTTAGCGTATATATTAGGGGCTATATAAGCGAGATTTTGATCATCACCGCGTAATTTTTGTTCATAATTATTCAGTGCGGCGGAAAACCTTTTCATCCCAGCTAAAGCATTCATTTTTCGGTTGGATGTGCTTTGTGCTAAGGTAAAAAAGGAATAACTGGCTAATATAAAAGAAGAGGTAAATGCTAGATCGCCCTGCTTAGGATCTGTGACGGTAACCATAACAGGCAGTGCAGCAGAAAATCCTGCTATAAGAGAAAAAATAAGCCACATCGTAGTTTTATTGTGTTTACGTTGTTGCTGATAAAATTCTTTATTTTTTCCTATAAAGACATTAATTAATTCCATAAAAAGCTCAGAACTGGTATAAGCGCAGATCGATAAATTTGAACTGCTATTCGTTATAATCAATGGAATGGCTTGGTTTGCACTCCAATGAAAATCTTCCGTACACAAGGCCAGTGCTTGCTGCTTATTTAAAAAAATAGAAAAAGAACCCAAAGCCAATGAAAAAGCAGTGTTCGCAGCAATTAAACATTTTCTTTTCATATCCAGTTTTCGTTGTATCGGATCAAGTTCTGACATCAATGATGCAACTATGGCCTGGTAGTTAGCCTCTGGGATTGGGGTATATGATAAGCGATTGGGGGTCATAGTATGGGCTTAATATATTGATCTGAACTTTATAATTAGGTAACATTCTAACCATTTTATATGGTAGATATCAAGTTTTTATTGGGATATTAAATACCTCATCAAGTCCCGCTCAAATGCGCGGGTGTTAGTTTTATCTTTAGGTAGACTATTCAAAAGGCTCACGATAATTAATGTTCTACCACTTTTGGTTTTAATATAGCCCGCGATATTGCTCACGCCCGTCATTGAGCCGGTTTTAATATACAGGGGTGTTGGGGTATTTTCGGGTATGCGATTATAAAATGTATGGTCTTCATCGACAAGTTGCATGGTTAAAAAGGCGTTTTTATGTTCTTTTTGATCATACATGGCTTGGTATAATAAACCTACGCTTTGGGCTGTGACTTGATTATAGGTTGAGCCGCCTGAGCCATCGAAGAGACGGATGGAATCTAAATGAAGTCCTAATTTTTTTTCTAAAATTTGTAAGAAGCTGTAACTGCCGGCTTGGAGCGTGCCACGGTTATAATGTTTTTTGCCTAGGATTTTTGTAAGACTGTCTGCATAAAGATTATTGGATTTTTTCATAATAACGGCGTTGAGTTCAGCTAAGTGCCCTGATTGATGGGTGGCTAGAATATCGGTAATGGTGCCTTTACCTATAATGATTTGGCCATTTAAGGTGATATGTTGTGCGTCTAAACTTTTAAGAATAATTTGTTTAATCAAACGCTCAGGATTAGCGAGTGCAACTTTAAGTGTCGTTGCATTTTCTAGCGCTGGCCAGCAGCCATATAGATAAATGCCGTTATTTTCAGGATTAAGTTCTACATTGAGTTGACACAAAGTATTAGCTTCTTCTTCGCTCACTGTTGTGACTTCATGGGTGATTGGGATATTGACGTCATTACTTAATAATTTTACTTGCGCTTTTTGACCTAAAGTTTTACTGGGGCTTATGACAATTGGGATTTGATTTTCATCAATCATAATAGTTTTAACCGGCGTACCAAAATACCAATTGGAATCTTCCGCAACCCAGCCACGGCCGTCATAAGGTTTAGGAAAAAACGTATTATCAATAATAATATTGCCATTAATGGTTTTAACATTTTGCGCAGAAAGACTGAGTAATAGTTTTTCTAGATCAAGAGTCGTAAGGCTAGGATCGCCACTAAATATCAAAACTAAATCATCATGGTTATAACCTAAAGTCGTTTGGTAAGAAAAATCAGAGTCTAGATCCAGTAAGCCTGCGGCTGTTGCAAATGATTTGGTTAGGCTGGCAGGTACTAAGCCTTGATCGCTATTATGCGTATAAAGGATTTCTTTGGTATTGGCATCTTGTATAAAAAGACCTACATGGGCAGTGGCGACATATTGCGCAATCAGGTTATCGATGGGAGACGCCAGGCACGGTAGGGTAAAAAGAACTAGAAGACTATTCAATAATACCCGTTTCATGTTATTTTACCCCTGGTTAATTTAAGGAAATATTTATGCCTATCTGTACTCGTTTTGCACCCAGTCCCACCGGTTATTTACACATTGGCAGTGCTCGTACCGCGCTGTTTAGCTGGCTATTTGCCCGCAAAATGGGAGGCACGTTTATTTTACGTATAGAAGATACCGACCTTGAGCGCTCAACACAAGCCTCTAAACAGATTATTTTAGATGCCATGCAATGGATGGGTTTAGATTACGATAGTGGGCCTATATACCAAACCAATCGCTTTTCCCACTATAAAGCAGTCATAGAACAATTAATCGCTACAGGACATGCTTATCGTTGTTATTGTTCCAAAGAACGGTTAGCGATTTTGCGAGAAAAGCAGACGGAATTAAAACAAAAACCCCGTTATGATGGTCACTGCCGTAATTTAAGTGAATATCCCAGTGATAAACCCCATGTCATACGGTTTCGCAATCCCTTAGACGGTGATGTTGTGATTAATGATGCCGTTAAAGGTTTAGTCGTATTTGCCAATGCTGAATTAGATGATTTAGTTATTGCACGAGAAGATGGAAGTCCAACTTATAATTTAACCGTCGTAGTTGATGATGCCGACATGAAGATTACCCATGTGATACGCGGCGATGATCACTTAAACAATACGCCAAGGCAGATGAATATTTTTCTAGCCTTAGGTTTAACGCCACCCCAGTATGCCCATATTCCTATGATTTTAGGCTCAGATGGTAAACGTTTATCCAAACGCCATGGCGCAGTGAGTGTTTTACAATACCAAGAAATGGGCGTTTTGCCAGAAGCTTTATTAAATTATTTAGCACGCCTTGGCTGGGCACATGGCGATCAAGAAATTTTTTCTATGGAAGAATTAATTGGATTATTTACCATAGAAGCCATTCATAAATCCGCAGCGACTTTTGATGAGCAAAAATTATTATGGGTGAATCAGCAGTATTTAAAACAAGCCCAGCCCGAAAAAATAGAACCTTTATTAAAAGTACAATTTGAAAAAGCCCATATCGATACCACGAAGGGCCCAGATTTAGCGTCTCTTTTCATCTTAATGCGTGATAGGGTCCATACCTTAGAGGAATTAGCCCTCAATAGTCGATATTTCTATCAAGCACCTAGCACTTATGATGAACAATCTGCACAAAAATTCCTCACCCGTGAAAGTGTGCCTCTATTAAATACCGCCCAAGAAATCTTTTCAACGACCACCTGGGGGCTTGAAAACATCCACCAAGCTATAGAAGCCATTTGCGCTCAACATAACGTTAAAATGGGTAAAGTGGGTCCGCCTATACGCGTTGCAGTCACAGGCAGTACTCAATCGCCGACCTTGGATCAAACCTTGTATTTGATAGGTAAAGAAGAAGTATTAAAGCGCATCGCTTTAGCTGTAAAATTTATTAAATAATGGGCAAGTCATAGCCGTTATTGTATATTTTTTTTCTTGACTATACTCAGGGCTATCCCTTAATCACTAGAGAGGTCACTATGAAAAATTTTTCTAAGATACTGTTTTTATTTGGAATAACATTCAGTTCAATGAGCATGGCTGATGCGATTGATTCTTCTGATGCAGCGCATCCTAATCCTGTACCGCAAATTCCCACTACAGATTTTACTTGGAACGGTATTTTTCAAGCCAATGGTGCCACCTTAAGCGATCCCCCTACCAAAGCACCTTTAACCATTCGTGGTAAAAAAGAAGGGCATTATTTTAATGTGTATATGCAACAAGGCGCTAAAAAAGACCCTCGTATTTGGGTTGAAAACCTGATTTACAAAGATGCGCTGTATACCATTACCCATCGCTGGCATCGTGAAGTTCCAGATGGAATTTTAGGAGTTTGCTTTAAATCGCCTAATATTTCTGTAAAAGATTTAAATGGGATTTTAAAAAGTTCACGCCTGGTCGGACCCGAAGTTGTGGATCAGCAGCCCGTAAATCATTTTCGCAGCAGCTGCCTTTCTAGTACATTTTTTGGTCTCATTCGAGTCAATACCTATTCCGATATTTATGTACCGCGCGATCGGCCGTATCCTTGGATTAAATGGTTACAATTTGGTGACGGCGTAAGTCTTGATCTTCACAATGATGAATGGTTTATTTTTAATCATCATGATGATCATGCAGACAGTATTAAACTTCCCCAAGCCTGCAAACATGCAGTAGAAGTGATCCAGGATCCTTCAAGAATCTGGTTCATCAATAAAAAAATGCGGCGCTGGAATCGCTTGACAGCTCGCTCGCGCTAGCATAAAATCCCATCTTCTTGCTGGGGTTATAGCTCAGCTGGGAGAGCGCTTGCATGGCATGCAAGAGGTCGGCGGTTCGATCCCGCCTAGCTCCACCAAGTAGACGTTTACGATTACGTCCCCATCGTCTAGAGGCCTAGGACATTGCCCTTTCACGGCAGTAACAGGGGTTCGAATCCCCTTGGGGACGCCACTAGACTTTAATCTCAGTTTCTTATTTAGATTTATTATCAACTAGTCTTCAGGGCAGATTGTTCACGTGGTGATAGTGAAGAGACTAAATCAAGGCCATCAATATTCTTAGATATATGTTTGTTTGGCTGAACCCTGCTGCTGCGTGTTAAATCTACACTAAGTCCTCGAACCATATTCCATCGTTGTAAGGTAGAACTTTGTGAGAGATTTGAAAGAGTGGGTGAGGTAGAGAAGGTTGAAGTAGAGTTTGTATCAATGCTTTCATTATTGGCAGCCGGCTGTGTCGGCTGCCGAGTCGCTCGCACCAGTTTAAAGTTAGGTGTAAAATTTAAAAACCATTCTTTCTCTTCATTAGAACGTTGAGGTCTTCTTGAAATAGGAATATAGCCTTTTAATTCAGAGAGACTAGCCACTTCAAATTCGTTAGTCGGTGAGTTAGAAGCAGATGTTGGCGTAGATGTTTCTTTATCATCGATAGGTGTAACTATTACTGGGATATCGTTAGCAGGTGTTGTGGAAGCTGAATTAGCTGCACTTATAATACGATTATCACAGAGGTAATTCTTATCCTCAATTGATGGTGGTCTAGGTGAAGGTTTAGCTGACATCATCGTACTATGTGATTGCGTATTTGCGCTGATGCTCCTATTTGCACTAGCATAAGTGGGGTTTGGTGAAGCACTGGATGAGTGGGCAATATATTCTCCCTGCGCACCTTCTTCGTATTGTGATTTACATTTGTGCAATAAATATTTTTTATCATCTAATAATTCAAGCTGCGTTGCTTTTGCAGAACTAATTCTATCTTCAATTGCCATACGATTACGGCGCCAAGCATAATCACCAATACCTACAAGGACTGCGACTGCCATCATGACTATCACAAAGGGTGAAAATGCGGCTAGATCAGCGGCAAGGAATATCATGAGATAGATAAGTACGCGCATGGTTTTTTTAATGCTTTCAGAAAGGGCTAAATCTTTTTTGGCGCCAGGATTATGATCACTTAAAGAACCAGTCATAACGCGTGATTTAGTTTTTGATAAGGTAATTCCATATGTATTTTGAAGGTACGCAATTTCTTGCTTTAATCGAGCCGTTTCTTGATGTAGCCTTTCTTCTTCAGTTTCAAGAAATTGATACAGTTTACGTGTTTCCCAGATAGTCCATCCTGCGATCAATATTGCGATAAAACCGGCGCTGCCAAATAGCAAGACATCACCATAAGTCAAACCACCTAGACCCAAGTCAACTATAGTATTGCCCTGAAATAAACTTGATTCATGAAAATTAAATAGCGTAACAAAACTAATGGCAATATAGGCCGATGTCAGGCCAAACCCAGCAAGAACATAATCAATATATTTGTAACCTTGGTCTTTAATTGGAAGCGGCAAAGTCGGAGTATAGTTAAACTTTTGAAGAAGCTTGTTTTGTGGATTGAGCTGCTCAATTTCAAATTTTCTTAAGGCAATGAGCTGCTCATGCAAAAGTTTTAATTTTAAATCATGTTCCATTTCTTTGCTTTTAAAATCAAGCATTGCAAAGAACGTTGCTGCAAAAAGACTGGGGATTAAAAACCCAGAAAACATAAGATCGGCCGCTTCAAGTGCAAAGATAACCGTAAATAACATGATCGTGCGAGCAAATATTTTAAGGGGGTTAAGCCGCGTTTGCATACGATAATAAGAAAT
The DNA here is from genome assembly GCA_963798975.1 of uncultured Gammaproteobacteria bacterium. Classification (GTDB taxonomy): domain Bacteria; phylum Pseudomonadota; class Gammaproteobacteria; order JABCZS01; family JABCZS01; genus JABCZS01. The sequence goes on along the minus strand of CAWCVU010000008.1, from coordinate 24,478 downwards.
AAGCTTCTCGTGTTGTATATTGAATTGCAAATCAACATCATCAAGAATTTTATTAAATCCAGCATTCAATAATATTATTTGTTCTTGAATAAGAAGTTGCAATGCATCTCGTGCAGGAATCATTTTGTGTAATAAAATTGCTTTACTTGCATTGATGAAAGCAATTTTATTCCTGACTGCCTCAATCTCTTTCTTATATTTAAGCTTGCTTTCTTCATAAGCTAGATTTTGTAGAAAAATCGCTCTAGATTGTAATCGTGCTGCCCAAAGATAAACACCTATAGGAATGATCAGAGCGAATGAAGCAGCAATCTCTAAAGCAGCGACTACTGAAAAGACGTTTAATGTTGACCAGAATTGAAACAAATGTACGCCTATATAACCAAAACCTAAACCAAACAGTGCCACCAGAGTATTTTTACTTTTGATTGCATTGTTTATTAATTCTTGTCTTTCTGCATCTGTAATGTTTTGCTTGTCTTGTGAGATTACGAGTTCTTTTACAAATTCATCATAGCTTTTAAAAAACGCTAGTCTTATGAATAGCCGATTTAGGAAATCTTTGACTGAATCAGGAAGAGATATAGAGTTGTAAACGTATTTGAAAAAGGGATCGAATAACGGGATTTTGTTGTCCAGGAACTTTAAGCTTTTTCTCTTATCAGTCATGCAATATACCTAAGTAGAGTGTTTATAACAAAGTCATTAGTAACCGATCAATAGCATTTGATTCCGATTCACTAACCTGTACGCTAGTACCCTATGTACTAACTATTGACTTTGTTTTTAAGCTTGCTTGTATTATACCGCCACATACTTAGTAGTCAACCCTAATTTGCCATTTTTCTCAATTAATCGGTAAAAATACGTAAATTTTTTGGCGCAGCGTCATAGATTTGCTATTTCTTAAGTAACCGACTATTAATAAAGAAGCCTGTAGGAAAAGCGGGCAGTTGTAGCTTATAAAATGGATTGACAAGAGAGAAGAACAATGTGGCAAGCCTCACAAAAAATTGTTGGGTCTAGTGTTATTATTGCCCGCGTATGCCACATGATTAGTCAAGTGGCTAAAAGCGAAGCAACAGTACTTATACTCGGCGAATCAGGCACAGGCAAGGAAGTCGTTGCTAGTCATGTGCATGAACAGTCTTTACGCGCCAATGGGCCATTTGTGCCTGTTAATTGTGGCGCCATTCCTCCAGATTTATTAGAAAGTGAAATATTTGGCCATGAAAAGGGCGCATTTACCGGTGCAATTACTGCACGGCAAGGACGTTTTGAGCTGGCTAAAGGTGGCACTTTATTTTTAGATGAAATTGGTGACATGCCACATGCCATGCAAGTTAAATTGCTTAGAGTTTTACAGCAGAAAACTTTTGAACGCGTCGGCGGTAATCGTACTATTGAAACTGATGTCCGAATTATTGCAGCGACTAATGCCAATTTAGAAGAGAAGATTAAAAATGGCAGTTTTAGAGAAGACCTTTATTATCGTTTAAATGTATTTCCTATCGAGATGCCCACCTTGCGTGAGCGTCCTGAAGATGTGCCTGAGATTATTCAAGATTTATTAGAACGTCTAGATCATGACGGTCATGGACGTTTTGAATTTACCGCTGATGCGATAGTTACCTTAAGTCGGTATCCTTGGCCTGGCAACATTAGAGAGCTATCAAACCTAATTCAGCGTTTAGCGATACTGCATCCCAATTGCAGTGTCTCTGCACAAGATTTACCTCATAAATTTACTCAAATGGATATAAGCCCAAGTGCTGAACTGGATCCACGAAATACTCAATTGGCTACCAAAGGCGCGACGGATGATATTAATTTACATCCAGGCTTTAGTCTAAGACATCATATTACTCATATTGAATTGCGTTATATCAACAAAGCCTTATATGAAAGCGGCGGTGTAGTTGCACATGCGGCAGAAAAATTAGGTATGCGACGTACAACGCTAGTTGAGAAAATGCGAAAATATGGCGTGGTTCGCGACAATGCTTCGGCACTTGATCTTGAGCCGACAAATAGTTGACCTAATACTTTAACTGTCTAAATAATGGTTTTTGCGCACGCTAGCAAAAATTTATTTCTTTAAAAATAATCTCTTAGCCAAAACATTTCATGTAATTTCTACATTTTGACCCCTCTGGCACAGCTATTGCTTTGTAATAACCGTGAGCGAGTTAATGGATATTCTCGCATTTATTTTCAATAGCACAATTAAATGGATTCAATTGTCTGTTACCTGTAGTTAAGGTAAAAGGATATGAATTTCAAAAGGTTAATAGCGTCTCTTCAACACCGATCTCCAGTGCAAGTCATTGCGCTTGCGGGAAAAGGCGGTGTAGGAAAGTCTATCATTTCAGCAAACCTTGCACTGGCTTGTGCCGAACAAGGCGCTAATGTGATGTTGTTTGATGCTAATTTAGGATTAGGTAATCTTGATTTGATTATGGGCGTAGAAGTTAAACGCTCGATACAAGATGTATTGGCAGGCGAATGCCAATTATCTGATGTCTTATTGGATGTCGGTCGTGGCGTTAAAATTTTGCCAGCCGCTATTGGTAATGAACATATAGCCTCTCTTTCTCCTCTTGAACTCTCTGGTTTGATTCATGCGTTTAACGAATTGCCTAAAACGCCTGATGTATTTGTTGTAGACACCCCTTCTGGTATTGGTGAACAAAGTATTCATATTATGATGGCTGCACAAAATATAGTGCTAGTTGTCAATGATGAATTACCTTCACTCATCGCAGCTTTAGCGTTTATCAAAGTATTGGCCAGCCACGGCGTACGGCATTTCTATATCGTGGTCAATCAAGTTCCAACGCTCGCTATGGGGCAACAATTATTTAGAAAATTAATCCAAGACACTGAAGCGTTAGACGACATTACGCTGATCTCGCTGGGATCATTTTAAATGATCCACGTGTCCATGAATCCGTAACCACACAAACACCTTTAATGATGCTTTTCCCTCACAGTTATGCAGCTGATGGCTTTCGCAGCCTAGCACACAACATGTTTGGCTGGAAGAAACAAAAAGTTGCCAATGGCACATTAGGGTTTTTCGAAGAGCAATTAGCATAAAGGAAGAGAAAAAATCATGAATAATTTAGCTGTAAAAAAACAACGTGAAACCGCACTAGTGAATGAATACAGTCCATTGGTTAAGCGTATTGCCTACCATGTTTCTAGTAAAATGCCAGGACATGTACAAACCGATGATTTAATTCAAGCAGGTCTTATGGGATTGCTTGAAGCCGCTGACCGTTTTAGTGAAGATAAGGGCGCGAGTTTTACTACTTATGCTGGCATTCGTATTCGTGGTGCGATGTTAGATGAAGTGCGTCGTACCGATTGGGTACCGCGGTCTGTTTATCGAGATAATCGTAAAATGCAAGCAGCGGTGCGTAAGATTGAAGGCACTGTGGGTCGTGATGCAACAGATACTGAGGTTGCTGATGAATTGAAAATTGAAGTCGGTGCATATCGTAAGATGTTGCAAAATACCCATAATGCCAGTGTATATAGTTTGGATGAATTGGGGATTAGTGAAGATCGTTTAGAAAATGAAGATAGGTTTAATAGTGTAGCGATTGAGCCTTATAAAATTCTTTATGAAGAAAAATTTCAAAACTTTTTGTTTGCACATATTGAAAGTTTGCCAGAAAAAGAACGTCGAGTAATTGAGTTGTATTATTTGGAAGAACATAATTTGCGGGTGATTGGGCAGATACTTGGGGGTTACAGAGTCTCAGGTTGTCAATTTCATGCGAAAGCAGGTTGCGCGCTTGCGTGCCAAAATGCAAGAGTGGTAGAAGGAGGTTATGTAAAACTTTAGATTCGTCCAAACGTGCGCCTCCCCCCGCGCACTATCTCATGCTCACGGCGCCTTGCGCCGCTGCGCGTGAGATAATCCTCCGGGCCACCCGTTTGGAAATAGTTTGGGTGGGTTTTGCATAACGTTTAATTTGATTTTTTGTTGTACTCATTTGTAGTTTAAGTTGTTGAGGTAAAAAATGAAAATTCAAGGGATTTTTTTTCTATGATGTGAGTGATTGGCTTACGATTTGTTTTGATAGAAATACTGTTCCAATATTCTTTGTTCCTTTTGAAGCTGATGCTGATGAGGTTGGAAAACTAAATAAATCTAGTTCTTCAGAGCGTAATGCTATATTTTCTGACTCAGCGCAGATTCAACAGTTGTCTGCCTCCAGTTTATTTTTGACTCAAAGAAATGATACGCGCATTGCTTTTGCGCTAGGCGTTGGGCTTATTGTTGCGGGGATTATTATAGTGGGTTGTAGTCTTGCAGCTTCGTTTTTTTCAGGTGGTGGTTCTTTATTTGGTTTGTTTATTGCGGATGCTTTGTTTGCTGCGGGTTTAGGGCTTTTGGCTGGAGTAGGTATTTCTTATAGTCGCAATGGGGTGTTTCCTAGTTTTAAATTAGGTTGTATCAATGGTTGTGCTGACGGTGTTATGCCTAGTGCTAACGCGGCGTCAAAACTTGCGAAGTAAATTTCTGATAACAGCTAAATAACGCATGAGAAATCTTTTCACTTAAAGATTTCTTAAGCGTGTAGTTGAGTTCGTATATGTCGGCAACTTTTGCATAATTGAGCAAATAATCATCGCTCGTGCTGATACTATCAATAAGTTTTAACTCCAGAGCTTGGCTGCCGTACCAGTGTTCGCCGGTTGCTCCATCTTGATCTATATTCACTATAGGGCGATTTTGCTGACGAATTGTTTAAATAAAGTGTGGGTTTCTTCGAGTTCTTCTTGGAATTTTGCGCGCATGTGTTTTTGCCAAATATGGTTAAGGTGCGTTTAAATTCACCTGCAGTGTGTTGTTCATAATCAATATTATTTTTTTCTAATAAACGATGAAAATTGGGGAGTTGGCCGATGACGCCGATGGATCGAATAATGGCAAAGGGTGCTGCGATGATTTTATTGGCTACGCAGGCCATTAAATAACCACCGCTTGCAGCTACTTTATCTATGGCTACGGTGAGTGAGATGTTCTTGGCTTTTAGTCTTGATAATTGTGAAGCAGCCAATCCGTAAGTGTGAACGATGCCGCCGCCGCTGTCGATTTGATTAATACTTCATCATTGGATGTCGCTTGGGTGAGGATGGCAGTTATCATTTCACGGAGTTCATCGACGGCAGAGGCTTTAATATCACCATCAAAATCAATTACATATAAGCGTTTTAGTTTAGGGTTTTTTTCTAGTTCTTTGTCTTGTTTCTTTTTGTCTTTTTGCCATTTTTTAAATTCATCTTTTGACAATACGGTTTCTTGCAGGGCTTCTTTCATATTTTCGAATTTATCATTCAAACTATTTATTTCAAGCTCTTCATCGTCTTGGTTACGACGTTGCTTGGCGATTAGGGCAAATAACGTAATTAGCACAATAATAATACCGGCAATTAGGGTAATGGTTTTTAAGAAGAAAAATAGGTATTGTATAAAAAATTCTAGCATAGATCCCTCTAAACGAGTTGGTTAACTCTATTCTTTTGTGGCAGAATAGCACTTTTGGCACTTTAGCAGAAAACAGTATGCCCATACAAGACTTAACATTTGAAGTGTCCCATTTAGGTTGTAGCCGAGATGAACATTTATTGTTTAAACCCATAAGCTTTGCTTTGCGAGCAGGGATGGGTTTAATCATAGAGGGTCCAAACGGCATAGGTAAAACCACTTTACTACGCGTTCTGGCCGGGTTATTACCACCCGAATGCGGCAGCGTCATCTGCAGCCTTCCCATTAAAAAAAATCTTGCTTATTTAGGACCACATAATGCAGTCAAAGGTTTACTAACACCTTTGGAATATTTAAACTATTTTGCACAAAACCATCTCATGCAACAAGAGGTTTTAGATAAATTACAATTAACAGGTTTAGTGCATAAACCCATCGCACGTTTATCCTCTGGACAAAAGCAACGCGTAGCACTGGCGCGCATTTTATTATCCAATGCTTCAATTTGGATCTTAGATGAACCCATGACTGCATTGGATAAAATGGGTGAGAAAATATTTGCAAATCTTTTGCAAGATCATTTAAAACAAGGCGGTGTAGCCATAATAGCAACGCATCAAGCACTTAATGGTCAAAGTTTGCAAACAATTATGTTGGAGTCTTAAATGTCACCCATAAGAATTTTTAAGTGCGAAACTTTATTATTGTTGCGAAACCCACAATCTTGGTTACAAGGTTTATTATTTTTTACTTTAGTTATATTTATCTTAAGTTTTGTATTGGCAGCAAAACAAGCTGAATATCATTTATTGTTACCCTTGTATATTTGGTTGGCAGCTTTATTATCACAACTACTATCGATAGATAGTTTATATAAACAAGATTATTTAGATGGCAGCTTAGATTTAATGTTATTAGACGAGTCATTGCCCATAAAGATCGTCAGTAAATTATTGCCGAATTTATTATTTAATTTGTTACCCTTATTAGTATTAACTTTATTATTAAGCTTAATTTGGGAGTTTAGTTTAAGTTTAACGCTTGTGCTATTAATTTCATTAGCTTTAGGTATGCCGATATTATTTTTACTAGGCAGCGTTGGCGCTGCCTTAACAGTATCCGTACGCAGCAGCAGTTTATTAACCGGTATTATTTTATTACCGTTTTATGTGCCGGCTTTATTGTTTGCAGTCTCTGCAGTACAAAACGCCGTACTGGGTTTACCTTGGCAAGGTTCTATGGCTTTGCTTGGTGCAAATTTTATTATCATGATCATTGTATGCCCATTGGCCAGTAGCGGCATATTAAAAGTTACAGCGGGGTAAGATGTTCACTAAACTATGGTTTGCTAAATTTATTTCACCACAATATGTATTTAAACTGATGGTAAAACTATGGCCTTATTTATTTATAAGCTTGATCATAACTTTAGGCACAGGTTTAGTCTGGGGATTATTTTTTGCACCCAGTGATTATCAGCAAGGCGATGCTTTTCGTATTATCTACGTCCATGTGCCTAGCGCATTTTTATCATTAATGGTTTATATGTTTATGGCCATTAGTGCTGCAGTATTTTTAATTTGGCGTATAAAAATTGCAGATATGATAGCAAAAGCCAGCGCGCCGGTCGGTGCTTTATTTACATTTTTAGCATTAATTACAGGTAGTATTTGGGGTAAACCCATGTGGGGTACCTGGTGGATTTGGGATGCACGCTTAACTTCTGAGCTTATTTTATTATTTTTGTTTTTTGGTTATATGGCGCTGCGTGATGCACTGCCACCTAAAGTAGGTGCTCTGGCCAGTAGTTATTTAGCCATAATTGGTATAATCAATATTCCCATTATTCATTTTTCAGTGACCTGGTGGAATACGTTACACCAAGGTCCCACCTTGAGCCGTCTGGCAAAGCCAGCGATCGATACCAGCATGTTGTATCCCTTATTATTAATGATTTTGGGTTTTGTTTTATATTACGCTTGTATTATCTGCTTACAATTACAGCGACAAATTAAGGGACAAAATAATGGCTGATTACGGCGTGTATATAGGGTGTGCTGTTGGCATAAGCATCGGATCAATGGCTGTATATTTACTTTATATATATTATAAAACCAAACAAGTGATTAAATCATGATTCGTTTTTCAAAAAAACATCAAAGCCGTGCAGCAATTATTGTTGCTCTAATTTTAGCGATCGCTATGGCGATAGGTTTAACTTTATTTGCATTAAAACAAAATATTAATTTATTTTTTACCCCCAGTGATTTAGCACATCATCAAGCACCTTATGGACAAGTAGTGCGCATGGGTGGATTAGTCGTGCCCGGCAGTGTAGTGCGTAGCAGCCACGATTTGTCGGTTGTATTTGTATTAACGGATACAAAAAATACTGTAACGGTATATTACACTGGCATACTGCCTGATTTATTTCGTGAAAATCAAGGTATAGTGGTACTCGGTACTTTGCAAAAAGATAATACTTTTATCGCTCAAGAGGTATTGGCCAAACATGATGAAAATTACATGCCTGCCGAAGTGGTGGAATCTCTAAAACGGGCCAATGCCTATGAGGCAGCACCATGATTCCAGAATTAGGGTTGTTTGTACTAATTTTAGCTTTTTGCTTTGCCATATTGCAAAGCAGTGTTCCATATTTTGCACCGCGTGCGGCGCCTGTCTTATGTATTGCGCAATTTATATTTTTATTAATTAGTTTTTTAATTCTCGAATATGCGTTCATACAAAATGATTTTTCAGTCACTTATGTGAGTGCACACTCGCACACGGATTTACCGTTAATGTATCGCATCAGCGCACTTTGGGGTGGGCATGAGGGTTCCTTATTACTGTGGGTACTCATGTTATCCGCTTGGGGCGCTGCAGTTGCAATTTTTGGTAAGCATTTACCTAAAGATGCACATGCTTTATTATTGTCTATATTAGGTTTATTAAGTGTTGGATTTTTAGCATTTATTATTTTTACTTCAAATCCTTTTTTACGAGAATTGCCCATAGCACCCTTTAATGGTCAGGATCTTAATCCTTTATTACAAGATCCCGCACTTATTATCCATCCGCCTTTATTATATATGGGTTATGTAGGCTTTTCTGTGGCTTTTGCATTTGCTCTAACTGCCTTAATATTAGGACGCCTTGATCATCAATGGGCGCGTTGGATGCGACCTTGGACTTTGATTGCTTGGTTATTTTTAACGCTAGGCATAGTCGTAGGCAGTTGGTGGGCCTATTATGTATTAGGTTGGGGCGGCTGGTGGTTTTGGGATCCTGTCGAAAACGCTTCGTTTATGCCTTGGTTATTAGGTTGTGCTTTAATTCATTCTTTAGCCGTGGTTGAAAAACGTAACACATTTAAACGCTGGACGTTATTATTAGCGATAACGACATTTTCGTTATGTTTATTAGGGACTTTTTTAGTGCGCTCTGGCATCTTAACCTCCGTGCATGCTTTTGCTAATGATCCACAACGTGGTTTATACATACTGATATTTTTAAGTTTAGTGATGGGCGCATCTTTATTACTTTATATTATTCGATCCCCAATGATGAAAAGCACCGCAGGCTTTGATTATTTATCGCGGGAGAGTTTTCTACTGATCAATAATGCGTTACTGGTTATTGCTTGTTCTACAGTATTTTTAGGTACGCTTTATCCTTTATTTTTAGAAATTTTAACAGGTCATAAAATATCCGTAGGACCACCGTATTTTTCAACAGTATTTGTGCCTCTGATGATCGTATTATTTATTTTCATGGGTTTTGCGCCGACAAGTCAATTCAAACAAACGAATGGACGTGAATTATTAAAACATTTGGCGATGCCAGCCATACTTGCTCTAGTAATTGCAGCCATTATAGGACTGCATATGCCTATAGGCGTAATGATTACAGTGGCTTTAGGCTCATGGTTAATTTTAACTTTATTAGAAAATTTTATTACCCGTTTCAAGTTTCTTACCGCCAGTGATTATGGCATGTACTGCGCACATTTTGGTGTTGCAATTTTATTATTAGGCGTAGGTATTTCTAAACAATTAGAAGTCGAAAAAGATGTGTATATGAATTTAGGTGATAAAGCTTTTGCAGGTCCTTATGAATTTGTATTAACTGCCCTAAATCCTGGTGTTGGTCCAAACTATACGACCACTATCGCATCAATCAAAGCTTACAAAAATGAAAAATTCGTCACTGAATTACATCCTGAAAAACGCGTCTACACTGTGCGGCAAATTGCCCAAAGTCAAACGTCGATTGATCCAGGATTAACACGCGATTTATATGTAGCCTTAGGTGAACAATTAGGTCCTAAGCAATGGTCAGTTAGAATTTATTACAAACCCTTTATCCGCTTTATTTGGCTAGGCGGTTTATTAATAGCCCTAGGCGCATTTTTTGCTGTCTTAGATAAACGTTATCGTATAAAAGAGATTCAACATGGATAGAAAAGTATTATTCGCATTAATTCCTGTATTATTATTTTTGGCTTTAATCTATATTTTAGCACAAGGTTTAAAGCGTGATCAACAACAAATCCCTTCAGCTTTATTAAATAAGCCCTTACCTGATTTTAATCTAACAGATTTATATGATGAACAATTGATTTATAATAACCAAACTTTATTAGGTGAAATTGCTTTAATTAATGTTTGGGCTTCCTGGTGCCCACCTTGTGCAAAGGAGCATGAAGTCATTATCGAATTAGCGCAACAAGGTATGGTTATTTATGGTTTAAATTATCAAGATGATCGTCATAATGCCAAAGTGTGGTTAATCGAGCGGGGCGACCCTTATAAAAAAGTATTATTTGATAATAAAGGGAGTGTCGGTATTGATTGGGGCGTAATGGCTGTGCCAGAAACTTTTTTAATCGATGCACAGGGCATTGTTAGGTACAGACATGTCGGTGCACTCACCCATGAGGTTTGGTCACAAAAAATGTTACCTATAGTAAATGCTTTAAAAGCTCAAGCGGCATCACCTTATGCATTTAATGATCCTACAGATGAAGAGCGATTTTTTAAAATTACTTCGCAATTACGTTGCGTCGTTTGTCAAAATCAAACTTTATTAGATTCCGATGCGCCTTTGGCCAAACAATTACGCCAACAAATTTATGATCAAATTATAAAAGGTGAGAGTAATGAGGCAATACTTAATTATCTAACCAGCCGTTATGGCGATTTTATTTTATACCAACCGCCAGTTAACAAAAATACATGGTTACTTTGGTTTGGCCCAATTTTATTATTAATGCTTGCAGCGTTTATGGTCATAGTCATTATCAAACGTGCACATAAAAATCATCAAGGTGAAAAATGATAAGCTTATGGTTGATGATAGCTTTGTTATTAATATGTGCACTTGGTTTTATAAGCTATGCGCTGCGTGATAAAAAAATAATTATAGCCTTAGGCTTAATTGTGATGCTCGCATCCCTTACCCTGTATCATTTCCTAGGCAATGCTCAAGGCTTAAAAAACGCGCAATTATTACAACAGTTTAATACGCTTGCGGAACAAGGTGCTGATGATACAGCTATTTTACAAGCGTTAATCGACGGCTTAAAAAAACAACTTAAGTTGCATCCAGATGACCCGATAACCTACGCATTATTAGGTAAGATCTATTTTACCCTAGGTGATTATGCGCAAGCGAGCAGCAGTTTTGCTGCAGCCTATACCTTATTACCTGATGATCACGAATTTTTAATCGATTATGCGACGGCCTATTATTTAGCAAAAGACGGAATTATAGATAGTGAGCTTAGTTACTTACTCAGTAAAGTAAAAAAGCTAAAACCTACCTTAGATAGTCTAAGTTTATTAGCTAATGTGGCGCTCGCAAGCGGAGATACAGAAACGGCAATACGTTATTGGCAAGTGATGCAAGCAATGGTAGATAAAAATAGTGACCTTTATAAAGAGTTAGTATTGACTATTAATTTTGCACAAGGTATAAAAGAATAAGTACTTGTTGTTAGATTGCTAAAGATTTTATTGTCGGCCAAAGGTAGGAGACCCAAAATGAAATTCATCCATCTATACGCACCTATGCAAAAACTTTTCTCAAAAATAGTCTATAACTTCAATTCAAATGTTCATATAGCCAACACCTTATCCGTGTTGAAGCATTTAAAATTCGCGTAGGAAAATAATTAAAAAAATTAAATAGGTTCAAACCTTAAGAAAGAAGTAAGGATTTGAAGATAAATTGTAAGAAGGAATAAAGGAGAATAAATATGGCAAATCCAGGAATTCAAGTAATAAATGGAATCGCTGCAATACCCGGTGCTTTAAAATGGGCAGCAGTGGGTTTCGGAAACGGTGTTGCAAACCTTGGTTATTGGATACGCGATCATTTTAGGTCCAGCTATCATCATGTAGCCTTTATTCCTTTTGAAAATGACGCTGATGTGCCTAATCGTCAGACCATGCAAACAAAAAACCCTATAGGTTATTGGACATTTGCTGCTATTCCCTATGTTATTTCAATAATTCTTGCTTATGGAATAGTTCCAACAGTTCTATATTTTTCACAAGGAATTTTGTATAACGCGCGTGCTGGATTAATCTATCTTAGCTGGTAGGGATCAAATTAAACTAGGCGGAGACTATAAAAAGTTATTTCAATCTGACACCAAAGCATACACCCTTTATACGATCCTTTCTGGAGGCTGGCTTATCGGTTTAGCAACAGGCTTTGTTTTAGCAGGTGGCGCAGTTGTATACCGATTTGTCGATGATTTTCCAAAAATGTTTGGCCGTGCTTTTCGCTCAGTATCAAATATAGGTTGGTATGATAAATATCAACATAAACCAGGTGATCCTATTAGCAATGAATTACTATACGATCATGGCGATGACAATCTACCCAATGGCGCCCATCATGGTTATGGAGTTTTCGGTACTATTGCCGGTAGTATTGTAGGTTTCATCGTTGGCGTATCTGTTTTAACCTGGCACGGATTAGAACATAGTGGTGCGATGACTAAACGTACGTTTTATTCTTTCTTAAATAAATTAGCTTTGCATAAAGATGATCACTTTACCAAAGATAAAAACTATGAATTATTTTTGCATGAAGATCCCCTTGAATATAAATATAAATGGCGTATGGGCCTAGGTTGGCCTGGTATAGTTGCTGGTGGTATATTTGCTGCGATTGCACTGCCATTTATATGGACTGGACGCGTTGGGACCAACAGTTGGACGATGATAGGTCGATTTTACCGTTCGACGGTCAATAATGTTAGGTATGATACCTTTAAATATAATTCATCGGATCCAAAACACGCAGATAGTTATGAATTATTAACTGAAAATGGCGATGATGCTGATCATGAAAATCGCAAATGGATAGGTGGTTTCTTTGGAGCACTGATTGGTGGTGGTTTTGGTCTAATAGCCTCGGCAGTTATTTTAACTTGGCATGGTTTGGAACATAGCGGTGCGATGACCAAACGTACGTTTTATTCTTTCTTAAATAAATTAGCTTTGCATAAAGATGATCAGTTTACCAAAGATAAAAACTACGAATTATTTCTACATGAAGATCCACCTGAATATAAATATAAATGGCGTATGGGCCTAGGTTCGCCTGGTATAGTTGTGGGTGTTATATTTGCTGCAATTGCACTGCCCTTTATATGGACTGGACGTCTTGGAACCAATAGTTGGACGATGATAGGACGATTTTACCGCTCGACGGTTAATAATGTTAGGTATGATACCTTTAAATATAATGCATTGGATCCAAAACACGCAGATAGTTATGAATTATTAACTGAAAATGGCGATGATGTTGATCATGGCAATCGCAAATGGATAGGTGGTTTCTTTGGAGCACTGATTGGTGGTGGTTTTGGTCTAATAGCCTCGGCAGTTATTTTAACTTGGCATGGTTTGGAACATAGCGGTGCGATGACCAAACGTACATTTTATTCTTTGCTCAATGAATTAGCTTTGCATAAAGATGATCAGTTTACCAAAGATAAAAACTACGAATTATTTCTACATGAAGATCCACCTGAATATAAATATAAATGGCGTATGGGCCTAGGTTCGCCTGGTATAGTTGTGGGTGCTATATTTGCTGCAATTGCACTGCCCTTTATATGGACTGGACGTCTTGGAACCAATAGTTGGACGATGATAGGACGATTTTACCGCTCGACGGTCAATAATGTTAGGTATGATACCTTTAAATATAATGCATTGGATCCAAAACACGCAGATAGTTATGAATTATTAACTGAAAATGGCGATGATGTTGATCATGGCAATCGCAAATGGATAGGTGGTTTCTTTGGAGCACTGATTGGTGGTGGTTTTGGTCTAATAGCCTCGGCAGTTATTTTAACTTGGCATGGTTTGGAACATAGCGGTGCGATGACCAAACGTACGTTTTATTCTTTCTTAAATAAATTAGCTTTGCATAAAGATGATCAGTTTACCAAAGATAAAAACTACGAATTATTTCTACATGAAGATCCCGTTGAATATAAATATAAATGGCGTATGGGCCTAGGTTCGCCTGGTATAGTTGTGGGTGCTATATTTGCTGCAATTGCACTGCCCTTTATATGGACTGGACGTCTTGGAACCAATAGTTGGACGATGATAGGACGATTTTACCGCTCGACGGTCAATAATGTTAGGTATGATACCTTTAAATATAATGCATTGGATCCAAAACACGCAGATAGTTATGAATTATTAACTGAAAATGGCGATGATGTTGATCATGGCAATCGCAAATGGATAGGTGGTTTCTTTGGAGCACTGATTGGTGGTGGTTTTGGTCTAATAGCCTCGGCAGTTATTTTAACTTGGCATGGTTTGGAACATAGCGGTGCGATGACCAAACGTACATTTTATTCTTTGCTCAATGAATTAGCTTTGCATAAAGATGATCAGTTTACCAAAGTTAAAAACTACGAATTATTTCTACATGAAGATCCCGTTGAATATAAATATAAATGGCGTATGGGCCTAGGTTCGCCTGGTATAGTTGTGGGTGCTATATTTGCTGCAATTGCACTGCCCTTTATATGGACTGGACGTCTTGGAACCAATAGTTGGACGATGATAGGTCGATTTTACCGCTCGACGGTCAATAATGTTAGGTATGATACCTATAAATATAATGCAGCGGATCCAAAAGCTGCAGATAGTTATGAATTATTAACTGAAAATGGCGATGATGTTGATCATGGCAATCGCAAATGGATAGGTGGTTTCTTTGGAGCACTGATTGGTGGTGGTTTTGGTCTAATAGCTTCAATATGTATAGTAGTTTGGCATCGCTTGGAAGATACCGCTTTCGTAACTGCGCGGACTTTTAGATATGCTACAAACTGGGCTTGGCATACGGAGGACCAATATAAAAATATATTAATTGACCCTAGTCATCCAAAAGCAGTTGAATTTCCTGATTACGTTGATGTAGGCCAGCTTGAGGGTCGCTATTGGAAAGGTGGTTTTGGATATCTTATTGGTGGCTTTGTAGGTGTCATTGCAGCTGCTTGTATTGCAACTTATCGTATCATCGGAAATACCGCTCTTGCCTATTGGGAGATGTTGAAAGTTTACTACAACGTGGTTATCGAATTTGATGTATACGATAAGATTCCAGAAGATGTTGCGCAGGAAAATCTTAAAAAGTCTGGAATACCTGGGTATATTGGTACTTATTTAGGCCAGTTTTTATCACTATTTCCTTTTGGTATCGCTGCGGGTGTAGTCTGGAGTCTTAAAAACTACTGGCATACGCCTTTTGCACTCGTATCAATTTTATTAACACCGGTAGTGTTTATTACTAAACTTGCTTCAAAATTTGTTAAAATCTATTTGCGCGAAGATATACGTTTAAAGCTAAAAGGTGGAACTGCAGCAATGAAACCTAATATTTTTACACATATATCTAAACCCACACGCTTCCCTAAAAAGGATACGATGCATGAACCATTAATTGAAGATGAAGTTGAACGTGATTTTAAAACATTGAACTCAGCTTTAAATATGTGGGGTGAATTGGAACCGGGTACGATTAGCCATACACCTGGCAGTGGTGGTGAGAAATCTTGGGCATCTTTTGTGCGTAAGTCGGCTTTTCTTAATACTAAATCACCAACTGAGCTTGTACTTGATGGTTTATTGTATAGCTTTAGAGAGTTTAGAGATGCAAATAGCAGTGGGGATACATCGGTCAATGCTTTCAAACAAAGTAGCTATTACCAATCTACGATGGCTGGCATTAAAAATGATTATAAAAGCATGAATGGCAAAGGGGCAATGTTTGAAACCCGAGCAGGCGCAATAGAAGAACAGAAAAAATTTGATGAAATTGACGAGATTGCAAACAGAGTTACAAATTTTCTAAGTAGTGCTTCAGTTCAGTTGAAAGTCGAGGCAGATTTTTATGCCCGGTATCAAACGCCTAGTTTGTTTTCTCATATTTGGAAGCCAGCAGCGCCTCAACAACCACAACAACAACCACAACAACAACCACAACAACAACAACCACAACAACAACAAAATGTGATGCCTGTCCTTTAATTAATCATTAATGAGCGCTACTTATGTAGCGCTCAAATTTCCCCCGGCCTATTTATCTGATTGATGCGCAGCTCTTAAGCGTGTTTGTGATTCTAATATTACACCTAAAATTTTCACTGATTCCTGTTTGGTATTAATTACCGGTAATTCAGTGCGTAGTGGGTATAAATAGGTTTCACCCGATTCGGTATAGTATTTTCTTATGCTGGCTTCTTTGCCCTGGATGCTGACTAGGACGTAGTCGTTGATTTGTGGAGCTAGGCTTCTGTGGGCGATTAGGGTGCTGCCTTTAAGAAAGTGTGGCTCAAAATTGGCTTGTTCTAATCTGATTGCAAATAATTCTGATTGTTGATAATTATCATTGGATTGCCAGGTGATTCGGCCTGCAGCTTCGTCTTCTTTTTCTAGTTTGTCATGGATTTGATGTAATTCAAATACTGGCATTTGGAAGGAATAAGCGAAGCGATTATGCGCTAAATTAAATTGTTTAGGTAGCGGTGCGTAGCCTAAGAGTTGATCGAAAGTAATATTAAAATATTTTGCGATTGAGGTTAGCGTTGAAATTCGTGGATCTTTCACTGTGCCGGTGATTAATCGATTAACAGTTGCACTGGGTAAATCAACACGACGTGCCAGTTGGGTACCACTTAAATTCCCTGAAACTTTTAGAAGATGACTTAATACTTGGCTTAGTTCACTCACTTTTGCACCCATATTTTTAAAATAGTTGTTGAAAAAAGCTTGACAAGCAAGCTTGGCTAGATCAATAATGAGCCTCATTAATGATTTAAAAGTGCCTAATAAAAGTTTTTGCAAATCATTAATGATTTTTAAGGTTTTATTTAGCAGTTTTAATGAGTATGCAGGACTCAGTTATGTACGGGGGTATTATAGCATAGGGTTGGGGTGGGATAAATAGTTTATGAATAGATTTCCCGGGATTGGTGCATGATTGATTCGACGTGGAGGGGTTGAGAGTGCACCAGTGTTTGGGAGTTTTTGCTGGTTTGATTTGGAGGTTGGTTTGGTTTTTGGATACTTTTAAGAGGTTGTTTTGGATAACTTCCGTCTTAACGGGGCCTGTCACTGCGTCATTTCTCGTGCTCACGGCACCTTGTGCCGCTGCGCGCGTGAAATGGCTCCGTGCCACCCGTTTGTAGATATGGGTTGGGAATGAATTGTTTTTCAGGGAGTTTTTAACAGGGAGGTTTTTTTATGATTTGGATTCAACTTTTGGGGCTCTTGCTTTTTTCTCCTGCTTGCTTTGCTAGCGTTGCTAGTGTTGCGCAGGAGGATGCTATTTATCAGGCGCTGATTAATATTACGGATTGGTTGACTAATGATATTGGTTTGGCTGCTGGTACTTTGGCTATTGTTGGGTCTGGCTTTGCTTGTATGAGTGGTCGGATTCCTTATTCTTTTCTTCGTTCCATTTTAATTGGTATTGGCCTTATTTATGGTGCGGCTTTTCTTGCACAAAAGATTACGGGGGCTTGAGATGAATGATGCACATCACTTTTCTACGCCCGTATTTTTGGCTTTAACGCGACGGGCGACTTTATGTGGGCTGCCATATAACACCTTTATTGGTTTATTAATTGGGGGTTGTGTAGCCATGATTTGGATGGATAGTTTGAGTTTAACTGCCATTTTATTGCTGACTAGTTATTTGTTTTGTAGTTTTTTATCAAGTCGAGATATGTGGGCTTTGGATATCTTTTTCTTGCGGCTGTCACAAATTGGGATTTGTCCTTGGGCTGTCAAGCATTATTTTACTAAACGTAGTTTCGCGGCGGAGTGATGATGAACTTTAGATCGTTAAAACCAAAAACAGCAACGCTTGCACAAATGGATTTAAAATTATCCAATTATATAAATATTATTGGGCATTATGATGAGAATTTATTGCGGACTAAAGCTGACAATTTGATTGCAATCATTAAACTTCCAGGTTTGTTTGGTGAAACCAAGAGTGAAGCTGAATTGCATCAGTATAAATTATTGTGGTCTGATTTATATACGTCCATTTCCAGTGGTGAGTATGCTGTTTATTTTCATACACTGCAGGAAATTGATGAACAATATCCATTAGGTAATTATCCTGAAGGATTTGCGCGCAGCTTAGATGAGGCTTATAAAAAATCACATTTTAGTTTTGATAAATATCAACAAAATTATTATTTATCTATTATTCATTCTGGACCTGGGCATGATAGCGTAATGAACTTTATGGATAGTTTAAGTTTTAATAAAAAGGATAAGCAAATTAAATTATATTTGGCTGACGCAAGAAAATCATTAATGGATGTGGTGCAACGATTTGTGTATGCACTCAAAGCTTATCAGCCTTTGTTATTGGGGACTTATGAAACACCACAGGGTTTTGCGTCTCAGCCCCTTGAATTTATATATTCCTTGATAAATATATCTAAACGCCGTATTTATTTATCAAGTATTGATTATTCTCATATTTTGCCTGAGAAGAGAGTATTTTCGGATAAACAACAATTACAAATCGGTTTATCTTATGCCGGAATTTTAGGGATTAAGGCCTATTGTGCGCAAACGCGGTTTGCGACATTGAATCATTTATTGGCCTTACCTGGGCGTTTTGTTTTAACGCAGAGCTATTGGCCACGTAATAAACAAACCGTCTTAAATGACATAGCCAAACAAGGCATACGTCTTAAAAATTCCAATGATTTGGCGCATAGTCAAATTGCGCAAATACAGCAAGCCGAAGATCAAGTGGCTTGTGGGGAAATTGCTTATGGTGATCATACTTTATCTTTGATGTGTATCAGTGATGAACCTAGTGGATTGGAAAAAATCTTAGCAAAAGCCGATGCGACTTTAATTGATTTAGGTATACATGCTATACGTGAAGATTTGAATTTAGAATTGGCATATTTAGGTAGCATCCCAGGGAATCAACAATTTCTAGCTCGTAAAGCCTTATTGAGTACACGAAATTTTGCGGATTTATGTACCTTTAATAATCATTATCGAGGTAATGCAGCGGGCAGTATTTGGGGTGAGCCGGTTAGTTTATTATCTTCTAGTAATGGCAATAATATCTTCTTTAATTTTCATACTGATAAAGTTGGCTCTACAGCTGTTTATGGACAAACAGGATCGGGAAAGACTTTATTAACGGATTTTCTCTTAGCGCAAAGCACTAAATTTTTGTCACAAGGTTTACGTATCTTCTTTTTTGATTATTTAAGAGGTAGTGAACCTTTTATTCGGGCTTTAGGTGGCGAATATGTCCGTATTGGTCATGATGTACAAGCTTTTAATCCATTGCAAATGCCAGATACACCACAGAATCGCAAAGACCTTGAATGCTGGTTAAGTTTGTTATTATCAGCCCAAGGTGAAGAATTAAGTTTTTCGGATAGAACGATCATACATGAGGCCATAGATACCATCTATGCCAATCCGTTAGAACATAGAAATTTAGCAGAACTCTCGCCTTCACTCAAAGCGCCGCATTTAAAGGAAAGACTACGCTTTTGGTATGACGAGGGTAGTCGTGCTGACTATTTTGGTGCCAAGCTCGATCAACTATCAATAGAAGGTTCAATCATTGGGATGGACATGACGGTGGTCTTAAAAGATGATCTAGCGCTGGCGCCAACCCTATTTTATTTGTTGATGCGTATCAGATACGCGATGCAACAAACTCAAAATGCTCCATTTATAATAGTGCTAGAAGAAGGTTGGTCTTTACTACGATCTAAAATGTTTAGGCATATTCTTGAAGAATGGATTTTAACGATACGACGTCTTAATGGGATAATTATATTTTTAACCCAAAATCCTGAGCAGTTAAATCAATATCCAGAAATCTCAGAAATCATTAATGCAAATGTGCAAACGAAAATATTCTTTCCTAATCACCAAGCCTCACATGCCGTGTATTGTCAATTATTAGGTTTATCTGAGGAGGAATATGGACTTATTAAATCAACACCAAAATCATCACATTATTTCTTGTTAAAACAAGCAGAACAATCATGTATGGCTACTATCCCGCTAGCGGGGTTAGAGGATTATATTTGCGTGTTATCTGGCGATATGAAAAAAGCCTTATTACTAGATGAAATAAGACGTGACTTAGGTGACAACCCTAAAAACTGGCTACCAGAATACATTAAGCAATGTAAGGAGATGAAAGATGCGTAAATTATTTATAATAATCATTATTATTTTTCATGAAAAGACTTACGCAACAGGAATGCCAGTAATCGATGCAACAGCTATTGGTCAAATTATTCTAATGATAGAAGAGCTGCAAAGACAATACGATCAAATGACAGAGCATTTAGAGGTGACTCAAATTAACAGTGACTATTTATTTGATCAATTAGAATCGATTACTGGCAAAAATGAGTTTGATAGTTTTTATAATACTTCATCAGACAAGCAAGCACGTGTTTGGGCGCCTAATAGTATAGAGGAATTTGAAGATATGGTTGATCATGGGTTTAATCCTGGAGATTTATCTGATAGATATTCATATTATCAAGAAAAATTTCCTGCGATACCAGCAGATACTATAGACCCAAAAAATCCCAATAGCGCCCAGCGCGATTTGTATACTTACAATGAGGATTGGACCAAATTAAGTCTAGTTGGGTTTGCGCAGACTTTTGATGCTGTGAACGCTAGTTATGAGCGTATCAATAATTTATTAGAACAAGCAAATGAACATATCACCTTAAAAGAATCTTCTGATTATAGCAATCGACTATTAGGCGAATTAGCTTATTTGTTGCAGAATTTAATTCAAGTGCAAAATTATGACATGCATGTAAAAACCATGCTGCAACAAGCAGAATTAAATCATACCGCGGCGCATGCTAATTTTTATACATTTAAACAAAGGTAATTTTGATGCAAAAATATTTAATTGGCATATTAATGATGGTCGCAAATAATGTTGCAGCAAATAGTTTGCTGGACTTGACTGATGATCAATTTATACGCCTGTTAGGCGATGGCCTTCCCGATGAATGTATCAATTATTACAGGGGTGACATGAGAGATTTATCTGCGTCTATTACGGTTTTGAAGGTGATAGATACACCGGGATATTCAGCTCGCGATGCGAGCGAGATGGAACAACAGGAGACCTTAAATGAATTATTGATTATTTTAGAAAAGCGTTGTTATCAAGATGTGAGACGGCTGATAGTTTCAAATAATTATTATAAAGACCTGCCTAAACATTTGCATGCGGATGATTTCTCAGATAAGCGGGTCATTGATCGGTATTTAAAATTAATAGGAGAAGATAAATGAAAGCAGGGGTATTAATTATTATATCGGGCTTATTAATAAGCTGCGCAAACACAGCAGAAGTAGCTGCGCCTTGTACTTTTGATGATAGGGTTGGGTGTGGTGAATTGATATATGAGCATGGAGGAATTGAAAGCACAGAAAATGAATATATAAACATTTCTTTAGCTGCAAGCCACAACAGTACTAGTTTCGCACTTGCCCGTCATCCCCGCGCAGGCGGGGATGACGGGTGGCTATAGTTGTTTTTTTGAAAATTTATACAATATATGGATTATTAATATGTTTATTACTGAACTCATGCAAATGATAGATGAACAAGTACAAAGTTATACCTTTGATGCTTATCATGCTTTGGTTCATGGGCATATTAATAGCATTCGATTGGTTGTTGCTTTGTATTTCATATTTTTAGGTTATCGTTTTTTTATGGCTAAGGAATATGTGACACATACTTCTTTTTTAAAACATATATTCATGGTCAGTTGTTGCTATTTTATCGCAACGCATTGGTCGTTTTACGCTTTGTTTATTTATGATTTGGCCATCGCAATACCTAATGATATATCTGTTGCCTTGGTATCCGTTGTACCAAATGTGCCGGGTGAGGCTACCGGCGTGGAGTTATTAGAATATTTATGGTTTTCTGGCTTAGATATCGCTGCAACTTTATGGGGTTCAATATCCATATCGGCGATACACCAAGGTTTGATGGCGTTAGGGGTTTTGTTAATGACTTTATTGCTGGTGGGGTATGGGCTGCTCGTCATCGCATTGGCAAAAATGATCATGGCTATTGGACTTTCCTTAGCGCCACTTTTTATTTTGTTATTTATGTTTAAAGGTGGGCACTCCCTGTTTGTAGGCTGGTTGCGAGTGATTTTTACCGCAATGATGAAACAGATTGTAATATTTGCCATGATAGCCATGGTTTACACCATCGCTTTTGATACAACAGAAGCGATGCTTTCCCAAGAAACTTTAGATATGGTTGATGTTTCAACATTTTTATTATTACTGTTTATATCGCTGGGATTATTTTTCACAGCAAGCCGTTTTGCACAAACTATAGGGGAGAGCTTTTTAAAGAATGAATGCTGTGACAAAAAACACTAAAGATTATTACGATAATGCCCATACTTGGAGCGCTAATATTTATACGCATGCCGTAATATGGCGAAACTGGTCGTTACTTATTGCTTTATTAGCGCTAATTATAGCGATAATTTCTTTAGTATCATTGCTTAAATTATTTCCTCTTAAAGAAAATACGCCTTATTTGATCTTTGTCGATAATAAAAATGGCGAGCCTATTACGATAAGACCGGTATCTAGCAATGAATTTATAGAAAATGATCACTTAAAAAAATACATGATTAGAAAATTTATTACAGCTAGAGAGCGATATAATCCTAATACTTTGAATGATGATAGACAAACCGTAGCTGCTTTATCTAGTGATATGGTTTATAGCGATTACCGATACTTTTTAACCGATATTAATAATGACAGTATTTTTGATGTAGGGGGTATGAATATTACTTTTTTGAATGATCAACGTGCCTATGTATCGTTTAATCTTTTAGTCAACGAGCAAGGCATTATTAAACAAATTCCTGTCAGTGCACAAATTAAATTTCATTTTGCACAAAATGATCTGCCTATGGATGCAGCGCAGATGATAAATCCAGTTAATTTTGAGGTTTTAAGTTATCAATCGCATTATCAAGTTAATAACGAGGTGGGTATATGATTAGAGTAGTATGGTTCTGTTTATGGTTATCATTGAGTCAAGTGGTATATGCAGCAGAAATACCGGTCCCCAAAAGTACTGATGGTCGGGTTAAAACCGTGATTTATCATCCCGATCAAGTTTATGAAATCACCACCGCCTTTGGTGTAGCGACAACCATAGCATTTTCGCCAGGTGAAGAAGTGACTGGCGTATCCTTGGGCGACCCCAGCGTCTGGCAAATAGTTCCGATAGGACATACGCTTAATTTAAAACCCATCGGCTTAAGCCCCGATACTAATTTAACGGTATGGACTACTGAGCGTTTATATTTATTTAATTTAAAAACTCTTGAGCCCACGATTGAAAACGGTCAGGTTAAAAAGGCGAGTCCTCGCCAGGATTTATTGTATTTGTTAAAATTTATTTATCAAGACGGACATAGTCTACAGCAGGTTACAAATTTACAAGCTTCTAAAGCCTTTTATACCAATTGTATTAATGAGCATTATTCCATGTATGGTAATAAAAAAATATGCACGCCCATTTTATATGTGATGATGGCCGAAATTTATTATCTACCCGATTTAACAGCAATATCAAGAAAAACCCGCAATATTTCTTGTCGATGAATATGCGGCGATGAGCACGCTCTCAATACACGTGACAAGAAAACTTTCATATGATAACGCGTTTAGGTGCACGATTTTCTCTTAGGACGGAGAATTAACCAGTAGCTTATTTAATGAAGCAGCGCCTGAATTTTATTTATAGATACGAGGTCTAATAGTCAATAACAAAAAATCGACAATCATGTGGGTAGTTTGCTTATTTTGTTTTTAGTGATGATTTTTATTGAAATCAAAATAACAAGACCATGATCTTGAAACACTGATGATGAGATGATTTACTTGTCTTATTCACAGGAGCCCGTGATGCTAGCAGAGCCGAACAGTTGATGTGATATTATAGAATGAAATAGATAGATAAATTAAATCTCACCCAGAAGAAATGCTTATCGCTGTAATCCGGATTTGGGACTATTGGCCGTTATCAGTGTCATGATTAATAAAAACTTCATCAGCAAATTTAAAATTAGAAAAACAAGAGAAGTTATTCAAATCTCGGCCATATCAACAACAAGATTTCAGCCTATAAAGATCTTTCAAGGACAACGGTTTCAATGCTGTGTTAACACATGCTATTCATAGTGATTTTACCCGGCATGGTGGTAACGGAAATTAGCCAAAATATATATGGTTATCAATCCTATATACCCCTATTCCGCCTGTAGGCACCCCGTTTAATTGAGCAGCTACAACAATCGCTTAAATATAGGTGATACACGTTTATATATCGTAT
>CAWCVU010000007.1:0-34716 GCA_963798975.1 uncultured Gammaproteobacteria bacterium | reverse complement strand
AAAATTGCTAAAGAGCCTAAGACCGACTCCTCATACACCTGGGAAAATGGAGGAACTATTATGCAACCTCCATCCGCATCGTCTTCTACTTTAACGAGAAGAAAACCTCATGACCAAACAGAAATGGTGTCGCTCGCCCATAGCAGCATGACTGTTAAAAACTAAAAAATACGGGGTCAGGCTTAACGTTTAACATTTCAGCTCTGATTTAAAATGTTAAATGTCAAGCCTGAACCCATTGAAAAACATATTATGATATTATAAATCAATTTTATACAACATTCGATCCCCAGTTCCTCGATTATTTTTTTATTGGGTGTTGTATTAGATTGGTATTGTGTTAACAATGTCTGTGCGAAATTCGAACAATTGTTTGGTAATTCAATTGTGGGTTGAAGTGCTTCTTGTAGATCCTTCATGATATCGGGAATAGGTTTTTCAGCCAAGAATTTCACATAGGCCCTGTAACAATAAAACGAGCCAATTTTTTCAGCATGTTGAGATTCGGTTAATGCTGTTTTCAGCATACTATTTATACAAATTAGTGATGAATCAATCATTGTATCAGCTAGTTTAATATGATTATGGTACTGTGGATGATTTTGAGGAATATTATTTTTTAACCGCATCATCCAGCTTACCAAAGCAGGGTGATTATTCTGAGGTAAATATACTTTCAGTGACTTAAAAAAATAACATTGATAAAAATCAGGATCTTGTAAAATGAGATTGTCTAAAAACATCTCTTTGAATTTTTCTGGTTCATTATGAAACAATTTATTGACTTCTAACGGATGAATATTTTTGCCTTGAACAAAAATCGGCATCAAAGAATAGGCCAGACGAAAGGATTCTGGTTTGCGGTCTAAGACCCCATGGCAAAGTTCTCCAAATGGTGTGTAACACATCACTCTCAAACAATCTCCGGGTCTATCGGGATAACGAATACGTGCATTAGATGGATATTGTTGTTGGCGTGCCCAGGTTTCAAAACTATGTGAAGGACATGTCTCTCTTAAAGGTTGCTGGGGAGTTAACATATATTCCAAGCATTCTACTCGTCTGGCTAGGCGATCAAATAAATAACTATGTGCGCGACCTATGCCATTTTGCATCACCCCTTCGAAAGAATCTTTAAAAACATACTTATTTTCTAGAGGTCTAGTTAATAGTTCACCCATTAAATGCGGATTTAGTGTTTTTTCGCAGTCAAAGCTCAATGCTAACCAACGGATTAAAACCACAACAGATTTAAAATCTACCCAGTGTATCCCATGTTGAGGTTGAGGATTAGAAGGATCGGTTTGTTCCCGGGAATTACCGTGCGACATGACTTGATAACCACCTAATAAATGCACAATATCCGCTAGCATGGCATTTTCCAAGGTATCTTCAGGCTGGTCATGTTGCGGATGGGCAAACATTCCTTGCCAATAGTGAAGCTCTTTCACCCCATCATTTTCGATCACATCTAATAAACACAACATTACTAAAAAAGACAGTTCATAACGACTGGGTTCGCCGATCAACGTTGCAGACAATGCAGTGGTATAATTTGGCATTTTCAAGACATTGCCTTTTAAAATCTGTCGTGCTTTTTGCGTGATGTGCGTTGATCCTGTGTGTTGGATCTCCTCATTAATTTTGATTTGAAAAGCACGGTATGTGATTTTTTGGGTGTTTTCTCGAGAAAAAAGATGTTTAGATTTCTGATTGGGATCATGTTGATTAAGTAATTTTAATAATAAGGAAAAATATTTATAATCCCGCTGATTCATCATTCCATGTTTCATTGTGCATAATTGATCTTTATGATATTGCATTTTCTTAATCATTTCTTGCGCATCGTAGTGCTCAAAATTGGGATCGGCGATTACCTGCTGTAGAATGAATTTAAGATCATTCATGGTTTTTTCTGGATAAGTCGTAGATAAAGACGCCAGCGCACCCTCGGGTATACCTGCAAGATAATTATTCTCGAGATTGCGGACAATCAGATCATTCCCTACGCGATAATAAGCATACGGGCCTTGCTTGCTTTTATGCATAATCGCGGCGCAAAACCATTCTTGCGCTGTAGAAAGGGTGATAGGTTTTTCAGAAGGTTTTGTGGTGATAGTGCTATCTAATGCATGGGCAATCGTTTTAATAAACGTTTGTATCCTCACCGATGAATAAAGGTGAGGAATGGTGACACTGCTTTGAGAAAGTTCGTTAATATGCCTAAAATTAAAAACCTGTTGATGCCATTCCGGTGAGCTATCAATACTACCTTTGGTTATTTCTTTAAACAGAGTTTGCTCAATGGCTGCTTTGGCCTCAGATAAAACCACCGAGCCTGGTAACGTATAAGCAGTTTCTTCGGGCGTATCTTTGAGATGATAAACGCCTAGATCAAACGGTTGCAGGGATAAAGGAATTTTTCTCTGAGGTTTTAGGGTCAACTGATCTGATTGATTTGAGACTATCATATAATGAAGCTTTAATGTATCAATAAGCTTCAACCATTCTTGTTGACGCCCATTTTCTTCATCGCGATTCGCTGTATTTGCCCGCAATTTATCGCCTGAGTGACCGCTTATTACAATCAATAAGTCTTCAGGTTTGATCAAAGGATCTATCGGGAGCCCCCAAATTTTAAAAAAATCCTCAATCGATTGGGGTACGTCATGCAGTTGAAAAAGATGACGTCTTTCAATGGGGAGCAAAATCACAGCTTTAAACGCAGTAAAGCACTGCTGTGAAGCCCAATATGCAGCAATGATTGGGCCTAAGGTATAAAGTCCAATACCGCTTAAATCATACAGCAGTACTCCTGCTTTTAAATCTTGCGCGGTTAGCTGATTTAATCGCTTTAACAATGAAAGTGGCTGCTCTTCATCGGTTTTTAAACGCTCGAGCACTTGTGGCAGGCTCACGCCTATACAGCTTGAGGGCAGGTTATCAAGCTTTTGCTTTAATTGAAGATAAATGTTATGAAGTTCTTTCATGACATAAATTTATCAGTTATAAAGGTGAAACTCAAGACTCGTCATTATAAATCAATCAGTTGAATGCATGGAGATTCTCCCAACACTGTCGGGAGAATGAGTCATATGATTGGATTTGCATCGCTTGTAACAATCTCTGAAAGTTACTCTGAAGCAAACGTATCAGTGAGTAGAGATTTCGCTGGAGGTCTTGTCGCGGTATGGGTAAAACCACTCAAGAGTTACAACATCAAGCACTTTACGATGCTTATGGCTGGAATTTCGAAACAGTTTGGGAACCAATTACAACGCCACAATATCCACAATTTCAGTAAATAAGCGACTGATGGGTGACCTCGATTGGATTTATTGTGACTATAATAGGTTTATCACTGTTTTTAAAAATTAATGAATATAGCTCTATTGTAAACTAATAAATAATGTATATTTTCAGCAATAATTAACAAAAAGGAAGAATATAATGCATAAGAATGCGCTTCAAATGACTCAAAAAGTTGTATTTACCTTGCTATCTTTCTATATCCCTTTGAGTTATGCACTGCCATCATCACAAACAACAGATGCAGCGACGGAAAATAGCGCACTTATCTATTATGAAAATTGGATTAATGACTTATCATCACATGGATACAAAGTTGTACAAGGCAATGCTTTTTTATTAGAAAACAGTGATTGTGAACTATTAATATCTATATTTAATAGTTGTTTTGGACAAAACCCTGCCGCACCTTATATTATTCCTCAGCCACCTACCGAGGGCTCTTATGTCGATCCTTATTATGCGCAGGCATTAATTGAACCCGGTCCTGATGGTCAACCCACAGATATTATTTACAGATTGAGCGATAAAGATGCATTGGTTACTGTGGTTTCATATCCACCCAAGGCAGCCTATTTTGGTTATCAAAGTTATGTATTTACCAGTAAATCAAGTAATTATCATGATAATCCCCCTAAATTTCCAGTCGTATCACCCAACCCAGATCGTTATGAAATTTTTGGTAGCATAGGCAATGATATTAATAATGTGATAGTGCAAGAACAAATTGGTAGGCCTTGGGGCGGCTCAGTTGTGATATATATCACAACCTCGAATCAAGAAATAGCTGAGCATTTAATTGCCCAAGCTAAAAGAAAAGAATATAGATTGAAATTCCATATGTTATAGAACCCATCGGTTCAAATGTCATTACAGGAAATACGCGTGTGGCTGATGATATGATGACATTGATTCGTTATGCCATTCCTAAATCTACTACGGATGGAGATGATTGGATTGATGCACTCAGTAGTAATGTGCTTGTCTATAAAATATCTAATAACCACCTTGACGTAGATAGATATGGGAAAAATCAGTATACCCCTCGTAAAGGAACACACACTGAAAAAACGCTCACACAGTCATTAGAACTTTTGGCTGCTTTATTGCAAACTTATCTGACAGAAGTTCAATATCCAGAACCAATAGCCGTTAAAAAAACCAGACCCACATCTAGGGATAATGCTTTTGGCATTCCGCATGGGCTAGTGGGCGCAGATTGTATCGCAAAAGGATCTCTGTGCGCGGGAGATAATCAAGACACCAGTACTTATGCAGTACGGAATTTAGAAACATTAGGCGAGACAGAAACTGCTTTTGTTGTAGGCGTCAATCATAATCTATTTGATAATGCAAGCTATATATCTGTTGATGTTTATAATGCAGCAAATGCGACTGGCGTTGCAAATTCATCACAGACTAACCCTGATGCGGTTGGATTGAGAGTGGTGTACTACGGGTTCAGCGCAGGCTGTTCTAAAAGCATTAGATATTCAAGCACCCGCATCATTACGACCCATACTACCTTATTTATACGTTACGTTTATTTCTAGAAAATCTGTGATAATCCAGATATAGTAGCCGCGCAAGAATACTGTATTGATTTGATGGGAGATTCATTAGATACCCGCAGATGGTAGCATCGCTATTGCTGAAGATCTATATACAGCCTGGGACGACTACCGGTGGGAATGTTAATGTGATGTTATATCCTAGGATTGTTGCATCAGAACAGGATTTCAAATAGAAAGCGGGGTCAGGCTTGACCTTTGACATTTCAGCGCTGATTAAGCGCTAAAATAACAAGTCTGAGTCCGTTAAAAATCAATCCCAATACAATCATTGCCAAAATAATGGAAATAGGGCTATTAAATAAATAGATCCATTCACCTTGTGATGCACTGAATGTTTGCCTTAGCGTTGTTTCTAATAACTTTCCTAGAATATAACCCATGATAATTGCGATCAATGAAAAGCCATTAGATCGCAATACGTATCCAATGCAACCAATAACTAATAGCCAAATTAATTGGTAAAAATCCATGTATAGTGCATAAGTAGTGGCCAAAGAAAAAACAATAATTATTGGCGCTAAATAAGATTTTGGAATGCGCATCACGATCGCAAAATAATGAATATATCGTGAATTTAAAATCAGTAAAACAATATTGGCTAAAAACAAACTCAGTATTAATCCCATAACAAGCGGTGCTTGTTTTTCAAATAACAATGGTCCTGGACGCACGTTTAGCATAAATAAAGCACCTAAGATAATTGCGGTGGTACCACTTCCTGGGATGCCTAATGTTAACATGGGTACAAGACTACCCACGGCAGCGGCATTATTTGCAGTTTCAGGTGCAACTACACCACAAGGTTGTCCTTCACCAAAAGCCGGCTTAGGATTTTTATGACAAGATTTTTCGAGGGAATAAGCTAAAGTTGAAGCAACCGATGCACCAATTCCAGGTAATATACCGACAATAAAACCTACGACTGTAGCACGTAACAGGGTGAATTTCATGCGCCACAATGCCATCCAATTGATAGGAATCCGCTGATAGAAATTTTGCCATTTGTGGTGTATCTAAACTCATCCAATATAATATTTCTGAAATGGCGAAGAAACCAATAATTAAAGTAAATAAATCAAAACCATCGAGTAAACTTTCTATACCAAAAGTAAGCGGGCAGTTCCTGTAAACAAATCAATACCGATGAAGGTGGAAGATATACCAAATAAAACCGCAATGGTTGTTTTGAGGGGTTTACTGCCTAGAAAATTGATGACTAATAATAATGCCAAGGCAATAATCCAAAACTTTTCTGCAAAACCAAAGTGAAATGCCAATGAGGCAAATAATGGTGCAAAAAATATAAATCCTAATAAAGCCAGTAGACCACCCGTAAAAGAAGCGAATGCAGAGAGTGATAATGCTTCTAATGCTTGATGTTTCTCGGCCATAGGATGACCATCTAGTGCTGGTTGCAACTGCGCCAGCGTCCCCCTGGAATATTCAGCAAAATTGCACTAATACGTCCCCCATATTCTGCACCCAAATATAAGGTGGTTAACAATGTCATAGAAGCAAGCGGCGAAGGATCCGTAATAAATAAAATAGGTAGTAATAATGCAATGCAAGTCATGGGTCCAAAGCCGGGAATCGCGCCGATTAAAGTCAACCCAATAGTGCGGCTATTATAATCAGCATCAATTGCGTTGGCTGAATCAATGCGCTTAAAGCATCAAGAGAAATTGAAAAATCCATGTGTACGCCTCAAGGTAAAGGTAAAGTAAAGATATAAAATAATCCTTTAATTGCGAGGAGTTGTGCAACATGCAAAGGGCAAAGGATCGCTTCCAGGAGATATGGGCATACACACTGCGCCAAAGATAAAGCTTAAAGGTTGCCACTAAAAAATTAAAAGCTGCAAGTAAAACAATATAGCCAAAACACATTGCAAGAAAAATCAGCACCCGATTTGATTTTTTGAGTGAAAAAGGCGCAGGGTGTATCAGCGCTAAGCAAATGCTTAATATGAATCCTAAGGTTGCGATCACAAAGGGGAAAAATCGTAGAGGACCTATAGGATCTGATAAAGCAGGTGCGGTCATTGTTAAGGCTATTAAACCTAAAAATAAAAAATATAAACTATACAAACCCGGCAAAATTAAATTTGTAAATTTATTTTTCATAAGACATAGCCCAATTAACTATTTCTTGTGTTTCTTTATATTGTTGCATCACGTATTTTTTAAATGCCTCACCCGTTAATGGTAAAGGGATAAACCCATATTGTGCTTGGCGTTTTTTAAACTCGGGAGTATTGCTCACTCTTTCTAAAAATGAAATCCAAAATTCAATTGATGCTTCATCAATTTTGCCAGGCGCATAAACACCACGAAATGATGCGCGCACGTAAATTATATCCTTGTTGCTTTGCGGTGGGTAATGTGTCAAAGGAGGGGCAAGTGAATGTTAGATAAAATAGCTAAGACCCGTACTTTATTTGCAGCAACGATAAGATACATTAGATAATTCACCAGAAAATACATCAATGTGTTTTCCCAATAGTGCACTGACGCCTTCTCCACCACTTTCTTGAGGAACATACCTCAGTTGCAAAGGATGCACTTGGATTTCTTTTGCGAGCAGAGCAATTTTTAGCCAATCTTGACTACCTGATGAATCCAGAGCCGCCAAAAACAATAGGTTCATTTTGTTTTATTGCTTGTGCAAGCTGTGCTAATGTTTGAATGGGACTGTCAGGGTGCACTGCTAATACACCTACATCTTGGCAATCGCCAATCCACTGTACATCGTCTGGAATCCCATGTTCACCAAATCGTCCTAAAGCTAATAATACTAAGCTTGCCCTGTAGAGACTGCGACTAAAGTGTTTTCAACATGTGGGGTGTTATAAGCATAACGATTAAATGCGATTACCCCTAGCGCCTCCTGGTAATATTGAATAACATGCGAGAGGGTAGCAATTGAGCGGCTGCGGAAGACTCTGCAATTAAACAACAAGTTGCATCTAATCCTCCACCGGGCATACTGGGAACTATACATTATTCGAATGGGTGCATTTTAGCCCATTACTGCGGGCAAGTCAGTAGCATTATGATTAAAATCAAATGGCTAATCAGTTTTTTCATGGGGCATATTATTACAATGATTTTTTATTCCTAACAGGGTTTTGAAGCGCGTAAACTCGTCATTTGTAAGGTGCGCATTTCTTGTTCTTCTTTCATCATATGCATGCAGTTCACCCTTGGGTATATCATGCGCATGAAATGGTACATCACAAATAAGTATGTTAATACATTTAATGTAAATAGCGCATTCGCATATTTCCCTTTAAAGCAGAAGCTGCAAAAGCTTGGATCAGCTGATTGGCTATAAAGACCATTAAACAGGGAAAGACCTTGACTTAAGGTGATGGTTTGCTAGCATATAATTCCTAATTTTATATATGAATGAGCAAGTTATATCATTAAAAGCCAGGGGTTGTCCTAGGAGCTCTGCAGGTATATTCTCATCATCATTAGATCAAGTTAGACCTATTGTTAATTTAAACAAACTATGTTAGTTTGGCGCTTATTTATTTTTATTGAAAGGAAGCCAAAATGACAACTGTTTTACTATTAATAGACACACAAAATGATTTTATTGCTGAAAATGAGCGCTAAAAGTGCCTGGTGCTTTAGCAGATACTGAAAGAACCATTAAGTTTATTCACGACAATATGGATTCTTTGAATCAGATAGTAGTCACCCAAGATTGGCATCAAAAAGAGCATATTGCGCATGCCACTTGGTGGAAAGATGAAAATGGTAATCCTCCTGCGCCTTTTACACACATTTCTGCAAAAGATGTACAAGAGGGTAAATGGAAAGCGAGTGTTGCTGAACATCAAGCACACAGTCTTCAATATGTACAAGCTCTGGAACAAGGCGGTAAATATACGCATAGATCTGGCCAGAACATTGTATTCAGGATACTTCTTGGCGCAGAAGTTCCTGAGATTTGCAACAGGCTTTAAAAGCTTGGGAGCAAAAACACAATGTAACAGTGATTTATGTTAAGAAAGGCATGAATTCATACACTGAAGCATTCTCAGCATTAAAAGCAGAAGTTGTACAAGCTAATGATGAAGAACAAGGATTAAATACAAAATTCATCGCGCATCTTAATACTCTAATCATTGCGTTATCGTTGGGGTCAAGCCTTATCACATTGTGTGGCTGCAACTACAAAAGATTTAATTGCAGTGGGTAGCGGTATCGATCCTAAGAAAGTACAAGTGCTGGCGAATTGTTCAAGCAATGTTACAGGTTGCGAAGAATTAGGTGCGAATTTTTTAAAAGAAGTTGTACAGCAAGGTGTGGCTTTAATTAATTAGTGATCAGACGCTTCGATTCAGGCACGGGAAGCATAGTATCAAGTTCAAATAATAACAACACTCTTAACCCTGGCCATAGCATTAATAACGATGAGGGCAAACCGCTTCTCAATAAAGATAAACAGATAAAAGTTGCTGTCTAATGTTATAGCCGTTCCACTCAAACCCGCCCCCTTTTCGGGGGCGAGCCTTAGCAAGTTTTACCTATAGTTTTTCCTTTCTATTTATTCTATCGTTAACATATACGGCATTGGTAGCGTAGTTACGAAAAAGATAAACCTTTAAAAATGTCTTTTTGAAAAATCGATATAGATGCTTTTGCATTTAAAAATAATGTAAAAGTAATAATGCACCCTGTTCAATGGCAAGTTAAACATGATTCAATTGATCCTTCCACTTTAGGTCCAGAATGGTCGAATAGCCATGCAGCAACTCTGCACTATATGGAAAGAGAAAAATTGCGCGGTGGGAAACTATACTCTGAGTATTCCCTTACGATTTTTCGTTTGGATTACTGCTCAAAGACGAAGTCGATATGTGTCTTGTCTGTAATCTGCAGCCCAACCTTCATGGAATCTCTCTTCTCCCAATATAGTTGAGGTGGAGATTAAGGATGTGCTTTACACCATGCATCAATAGGTATTTTTACCCACAAGAAAAAATGTGGCTGAAATCACGGACTCTTGCCGCACATATTTGTTGCCAGTGTTTTTTACAGGGCAAGCCTTATAAGTTTGTGGCAGTGAATCGTGACTGAGCCGCAGCGCAACTGTGCCGCACAAGGAAAAGTTGATGCCGCTATTGCTTGCTACACATTATTCAGCACAGCTTAATGATTTGGTGCTGCATCAAGATATTGGTACTTGGGGTTCCTTATACCATTTTTATCAGAAAAAGGAAAAATAACAATGAAGCATCCTAGTA
The DNA here is from genome assembly GCA_963798975.1 of uncultured Gammaproteobacteria bacterium. Lineage (GTDB taxonomy): Bacteria > Pseudomonadota > Gammaproteobacteria > JABCZS01 > JABCZS01 > JABCZS01. The sequence continues at coordinate 24,576 of CAWCVU010000007.1, read as the reverse complement.
TTTCGGAAGTATTTGGTATCGTATTTATTAGATAATGGTGTGAAACGGATATTTGGTATCCCTGGATCCTATCTATTGATTTCGTTGACAATATTTCTAAAGAAGAAAATTTAACTTATGTATCAGCATTTCATGAGTCGGGAGCAGGATTCATGGCTCAAGGATACGCTCAAGTTCTGGGCTATTTGGTGTGTTGTGCACAACTGAAGGGCCAGGCGCATTAAATGCAGTTAATGCGCTTGCATCAGCAAAAGCTGACGGAGATTCCATTTTATTTATTCAAGGGAGTAATACCTGACAATAAACTCAATGTTGGCGCACTGCAAGATACTATGTCGTTCAATCTGGATTTGTATAAATGCTTTAAAGGATTGAGTGTTTTTCAAGGATGCGTTAAAAAACCTTCCGATTTCGTTCACATTTTTGAAAAAACGAATGATTTTTTGTCAAAAAAAAATAGAGTTTCAGGACCTGTTCATCTTCAAATATCAATTGATTCTTTTCCGGCATCAGTTTCTAAAGGTGTTTTCTTTCCACAATTAGACGAACCCGATTGTTTGCTGACTCACAATTATCTAGCGTTGTTGAGGCACTCAATCATGCGAAAAATCCACTGCTTCTGTCCTTGGCCATGGAATATTTCGATCTTGGGATGCGTCCCGGAAATTGAAGCATTTGTTGAAGTTATTCCCGATTCCAACAATGACCACATCGCGTGGAGTGGCGTGTGTTGATCATTCGCTTCCAACATTTATTGGGCAATATGGGTTTATTTCCACATCAGAGCCGCAAAATGGTTGGAAGAGAATCCTCCGGATTTATTGTTGGCCCTTGGCACCTCCATGAACGAATTTGCAACTAATTCTTGGAGCCCAAACTTGAGCCGGATACCCACTTTAATACACGTGGATTACAATGAAAAAGTTTTTGGACGATTAGCGCGAGGTTCAAAGATTGCATCAAATACCTTATCGAGCTATGAGCAAAAATGCTTTGATATAAAAGTAGATTTAAAAATATTTATCAATCGTCTTATCTCTTATTATAAATCTCGTGAATGTTCCTGCCTTACCCAGTACTAAGCGCGTGATTGAGTTTAAGAAGAATAACCCCAATAATGTTGACCGACCTGATGAGTTTATCGGCGATGATGTTGCCGTATTATCAAGCCAACGTGTCGCTGTTGAAATATCCGATTGTATACAACAGGGCATCAATTCCCACAATACAAAAATAAGCCAATTATCTGCAATTAATTATGTTGGGGATACGGGGTCCTCAAAACTTCTCATCGCTCATTACTGCGATTTTTCGAAAGGGTTAAACAAGCAAACCCAATTCCGTTGTTTTATGCCAGGAAGTTACGACACTATGGGCTATTCCATAGGGTGTGCGCTTGGCGTTTCTTTGGGCAGTAAAGACATGGGCGAGGATGCTTTAACGATAGCGTTAGTGGGTGATGGGGCGATGTATATGCAAAATGAAATCTATGCCTTAAATCGCTATTGTGAAAATAACAAACTTATAGTTATTATTTTAAATGATGGGAAATGGAACTATGTTTCCCAAGGGTTTGCTGCAATTAAGGAATCTATTTTGGATGAGCTTGAATTTTCTTTTCCAAGGATAGACGTAGAGAAGATGATAAAAAGTTTTGGTGTGAAAACAATCTTTAATGTTCGTTCTCCAAAAGAAATATTTAGCAAGGAATTAAATCTCATCGAGTCTTATATTAGAAAAAAACGAGTTCCCAGTGATTATTAATTGCTTAGTCAATCCCAATGTCCTTGGCCCGGGGTATGAACGCTATAATAATGTTAGAAAAATGATAGGAAAAGAACATTTAAATACTTCACAGATGAAACACCTTCTAGAGATCTCCAATCCAAAACTGAAAATAATAATTCTATTAGCCTTTATGGCGATATTCGTCGCATCTTTGAAGGAAATCTACATCCGCCTACAGAATTAGTAAATGAGGATGATACCTTGCAATTTGGTATTGGGGTTTGCTCTTTTTTCGGACATGGTAAGCGAAATTAGTGATTCATGCATGGTAAATGGTCGAGTATTTATTAAGTACACGGATGATGCTTTACAAGATAAATTCACCTCAGATACTGAACATCCTGAATATTCAAATATTGATGAAGGAAAGATTACCCCAAAAGGGCAAATAGGCAGGAAGTATGTTACGCCTTACTTTCTTGGCTTTCGGCAACTAGACACTATTAAAAACCTAGAAGTGGTTACATCTCTTGAGATGAAAAAAAATATGACTATGCATGATATGCTTGAGATCTTATTGGAGACTGATAAAGGCGAAGCAAGGATGACCGCATTTATCGGGATCGTCGAGTTTGGTAAGTGTCTGGGAACAAGTCTAAAACATGCCCCAACTAGGGGGGAGAACATTTTGGAAGAAATTGATGAGTATGCTAGAAAACCTATACCACTCCCATCTCGTTCTGGTGTTATTGTAGGGTTTGCTCAATCTATTTTTTCTAGCAAGGAAAATCCAAACTCGAATGAAGTATTGTTAGATAAAATGTTTTTTCACAACCCACATGATGACAAAGGTTCAAAATTTTCAGGTGAAGATAATGTCGAGGCGTATAAAACTGTTTCCGATTATGAGATTCGTTCACATACTCATGGAATATTTTTAGAGAGCGATGATGGTGGGATATTTGTTAAAGATGGCATAGTTGATGAATTGGTGATAAATACTAAAATTAGAAAATTTAAAGAAAATTTTGATAGAAATAATAAAATTGGACCCAAATCTGACAACATGAATTACTTGACTGAAATATTTGGCCGTGATTTTAAGGATTCTGACCATGTCATTCCGAATTCTATTTTAAGTAATTTCATTTTTCTTAAGTTTCATGTTGAGAGTGTGGAAGAGAATTAATTGGCTTCTGGAAATATGCAATTATTTCAATAGGTTAAGTGAGAGTGCGCAGTCTTTGCTATAGTAAGAAATAAAACTTAAAAATACTTGCAAATCTAGCCCATGATCTGTTATGATTAAGATATTAAGTTATTAAACTATTTACTAAAGAGGTGAATAATGTATCCAGGTGCAAATAATCAGCAAGCTGAAGCTATAAAAAAGCAAGCAAATCAAGATCTTAACAATGCTCGCTTTGCAGTAGCCCAAAAATTGGGTATTGCGGCGAATGCACGTAATTGGAATGAATTAAGAGAAGCCGAACAGGCTCTTATAGAGCGCCTAATGGCGGGCTCTAAAAAGCGGGACGATGATCTTCCTGATGCCAACAAAGAGAATAAAGTGGTTGCGGTTTCAAAACCCCAAGCGCCTGAAGAAAAACGTAAAAATGATGACAAGTTTTATGCCTTGTTTGCAACTTTTGTTAAAAGCATTAGTGCAGCGGCTGATGACTATAAAAACGCCATTACCAATGCGTTGTCACCCATCTTGGCTACGGATGTTGACTCACAAGAGTATAAAGATCAACAACTTATTTTAAGTGGTGATCTAGTTCCTGAATTAGATGATGAACAACGAATTTTCAAAGATACAGCTTATCAAGCGATTAACGTTGTTGATCCTGAAGAAAAAGTTGAAAATCCTCCGATGGATGACATGATCAATGTATTGCTAACGCAATATAGCGACAACTTATCCTTACTCTTAGCCCTGGCAAATGACCGTCAAGCGGCTGTAGATGTCCTATCGGCTGGAGGTCTGAAAGAGGCCGGACTTACTTTTAAACAAAAAGCGCAACAAAGCGTGAGATTAGTAGTTGAAAGTGAAGATTATCAACAAAGTAGTTCAAAAGAAGCACTCTTGTGTGCAGGTTTAAGCCAAGCATTCGGTAGTTCAGTGACAAATAAGCCTGCTATCATTGCATTTAAAGCGGCGAGCCATCAGGGCTTACACCTCGACTTACAAACTATGCTTCGCCAAGTTACGGTCTCTGGTGGAAGAAGCAAAGAAGAAGAAGAAGCATTGCAAAAACAATTATTACAAGGCCCAGCTATGCAAATGCCAACTCCTGGTTTAAGAAAGCAATAAACGGTGATTGTGGAATAAAAAATGGCGGATTTTCCGCCATTTTTTTTGTTTGAACTATTTCGGAGTCATCATGTGGCTATGGGTGGACTCGAACCACCGACCTCAGCATTATGAGTGCCGCGCTCTAACCAGCTGAGCTACATAGCCATTTTAATAGCAGGATGGCTATTGTCGCGTTAATGACCTAAGCTGTCAAGCGCAAAAATAATTGCATCTTAGTTCAAAATTGTCTATTATAAGCCACTTAATGAGCTGGCGTAGCTCAGTTGGTAGAGCTACTGATTTGTAATCAGTGGGTCACGGGTTCGAATCCTGTCGCCAGCTTCCAAATACCTTCTTAAGACCTCAAAGGCCATCGTTAACTCTGAATGTGAAATATATACACATCGCACTTTGTATTACTCAATGAGAAAATGATAATGCACCCTAAAATTTCTTCTAAGATTAATGCAGCGGATAATAGTCAGATTCATATAGGCACAAACCAGACTGCCGCAGTGATTATTAATAATGAGCGCCCACATGAAGCGCCTGATTTAGCTGATATAAAAAATAAACTTAGTGCCTCTTATCAGCAGCCAGAGTTTACTAAAATTTCACTTCCTTTTTCGAATCAAAGCCCTAAGTATTTAGAGAGCAGTTATATAGATATAGATGTAGTTGAGTACGAATTTTTATCGCGCATGAACAATACACTAAACAATCGGGATGAAATTAATAAAAAAGGAAAAAACGTTGATTTATTAAAGGAATTAAAAAATCTAGTTGAAAACTCACAAAATAAAAATACGCAGAACAATCATAATATTTTATTGCTCGGCCGACCCGGCGTTGGGAAAAGTGCATTTGTTAAATTCCTGTCATATAAATGGTCTAGGCAGGAATTAGATATACCCTTTGATTGGGTGTTTCATTTGCCATTCAAAGAAATTGTTCCGTATGTGACTACTAATTTATGTGAGATCATTTATCGTTATTGGGCTCAGCATTTTTATATTTCAGAAAAAACTTGGGAAGATGCCTGGAAGAATATTATAACCCAAAAAGTATTAATTATATTTGATGGCTATGATGAAGCCTCATCGCAGTCTACTCGGAAACACATTAACCGGCTATTGCAAGAAGTTAATCATTTTGGTAATTATGTATTAAGTACGCGTCCTTATCATTTACACGATCTCCCTCAGATAGATTTAAAGTTCGAATTAGTAGGATTTAATCACGCTAATATACGTAAATTTGTTGAAAACAATTTAAGTGAAAATGAAACATTCTTATTAGATACCATAGAAAATAATTCAAATATTCAAAGTATTATGCAGACCCCACTCAATGCTGCTCTTATTTGCATGATATGGCAAAGGTGGCCACAGAAAAATTTTAATATGACGATATTGTATAACTTGATGATTAATTATTTACTGTGCCGTCATGCAAATAGTGCTGAGCAACATATCATAGATCCTGTAGAAATTAGAAAACAAATGAGGAGTCAGTTTGAGCATCTATACGCCATTGCACTTTCATCAATGGAGACAGGCGCTTTAGTTTTTGAACTTGATATGAATAAATTCTCATCAGCTGATGTGAGAGAGATGCTCAACATGGGGCTAATCAAAAGCACAAAAGAATCAGAGGAAATTACAGAATTATCACAAAAAAGGTATCACTTTTTTCATTTAACCTTTCAGGAATATATGGTCGCTGAATATTATGCGACTCTTTTAAAAGGCAAAAATGCTGACCAGGTAAAGCAAGCAAGAAATTTTATTATGACTCATAAATTTGATTCGCGCTATTTTTTGGTGCTCACTTTTATTGCAGGATTGGTAAAGGATGATGCGTTTGCTATCAATGTTTATTTTGATATTTTATTAGAAGAGCCACGCGATTTTTTGGTTATTCATGAAATTACAATTTTGATTAGATGTCTTGAGGAATGTCAGATGAGTCCTTTGTTAGTTATTAAGGACAGATTAATTGATTATATAAAAAATATTTTTAAATCAAGCGAACAGTACAATGAATTTTTTGAAATCTTCCAAGGCAGTCCAGAGATTGTAAATAATACTCAAAACGCGGCCAGCTTAATTTTTGATTTAAAAGCGGCGCCCAATGCTAAGGAGCGAGAAGAAATATATGAAATGATGGTAGTTATTGCGGAAGTATCAGATGTTGATAATTTTTCAAAGTTATTGATTGCTATCATTGAAATAAGTATGGATGAACAGATTAGCTTGAAAAGCTATCAGGCATGCAAGGTATTATTTGAAATGATGGAGGTAATTGACGCACGATCTGAAAATCAAGATTTACACAAAAGCATACTCAATAAAATTGGAAAGGATAATGTTGTCAAATATTTTATTCATTTTAAATCCATTCTAAATGATAAATCTAAGGCAAAACACCTCAGGCGGGGGGCTATTATAGCGATACATGCATTTTTAAACTTTATCAAAATCGTCTCCTGGGAGTCATACGTATATATTTACAATCTTGTGCAAGATAAAAAAGAAGATCAAGAAATTTTAGAAAGGGCTGAATCGATTCTTGAATATGCTTTTCATTATTATGAAGTGGAATTGTTAAAAGAAAACGTCAGTGCAATAATTAAAAGTTTAGATCAAAGTATTACTAATGGTGAAGAAGGTAAAAAAAGGATATATGGATATATTTTAGGTAATATAGTCATGATTCTAAAACTTGATCCTTTTATACACATTAATTTGATGGTCAAATATATCTGGAATACAGAAATGCCTAAAGACATTAGATTGGAAATCGCACATGCTTTAATGGCATTTCTAGAGCATTTTGATAAGTCTATTTTAAAAGACATGAGTCAAACCATTTTGTCAGTATTAAACTCTGAAACATTAGAGTCAACCCTCAAAGAGATAGGATTTGAATTCTTTCTGAATAAAAAAATTGCAGACAAGCAAAACTTTGATGAAGAGTTAAATTTATTTTTGAAGCTACTTAGAAGTCCGGATGATCATGATATAGCATTAGAATGTTTAAGAATAATGATGCACCTGCTCAATAAAGAGCAAGTTAACAAAATACTCATGCATATCAATATATTGCCTCTTGAAAACAATAGCACTCTACTTTATTTTGATATTCTAAATGATATAAACCTCAGTAATATTTATCAGGATGATATTAATCAAGTCGCTATGATGTTCATTTATATCATTGAACAAAATTGTACACTATCAAATAATGAAGATTTTTTAAGTTATTTTAAGACGATATGCTTTAAGTTAAATCAGATTTACAAAACCCTCCCGTCCAATATTAATCAAAAAATTATAAAAAGTCTTGAAAGGATGATAAATACTGACAATAAAACATGTTTCTATGAAGAAGCTTTTTATATTACTTTAAAGATTCGAAGGCATTTAAATCTCATTGATACTCGCATGCATATTTCAAGTCTTGCAGCATACATTTATGATAATTATAGTAATAATCTTACCTGGTCTCTTTATTCGGAATTTTATAATTTTAGCCCACATGAATTATTATTGTTTTACCAGAAAAATAGTAATCATGTTTTTTACAAAGAATTGTTTGTTCGTGTGCTCGTGCATCAGTTTTATCAGGATGAAAATGTGCTGTATCTTGAGGATGTTAATACCTTACATTATTTTGAAAACGGGGATCTTAAGTCATTTCAGCTTGCCTTTGATGAAGCACAAGCGCTTGCGAAGGCCATTAAAACTTATGTTGAAAGTCTCGGATATGCGCCTTTTGAAAATCATAGACCTGGTTCACAATCAAGATTTTTGCTTCATATAGGCGCGCCTTTATTACTTATCTTTGGCGCTAAAACAGTTACAAATCTTTCAATAAACCCACTACTTAAGTTTGCAAATCATAGTTGCAATCTGCAGTAGGTCTTGAGGATTGGAGAAAGCACGAAGGCAGTTTTATTCCACTGCTTTTGTTTGCGCCTCGTAGGAAATACGCAGCAATAAGGCTATCGCTATCAGCGTCATCACGATACTACTACCGCCGTAACTCATGAGTGGTAATGTCAGCCCTTTAGTGGGTAGTAAACCTGTATTTACACCCATACTGACGATGACTTGTAAACCTAAACATAAAGTGATCCCATAGGCTAGATAAGTTTGAAAATAATGTCGTGCTACTAAAGCCATTTTAGCGATGCGCATGCCGCGATAAATGAGGAAGGCATAGAGTAATAAAATAACTAAAGCACCTAAAAGACCTAGTTCTTCACTCAACACTGCAAAAATAAAATCAGTGTGCGCTTCAGGTAAATAAAATAGTTTTTGGATGCCACTACCTAAACCTAAGCCTAACCATTCACCTCGACCAAAGGCGATTAAGGCTTGAGTAAGCTGATAACCACTGGCATATTGATCGGCCCAAGGATTTAAAAAACCAGTAATACGCTGCCAACGATAGGGTGCACTGACGGCCAGTGCCGTTAATACACCACCTAAACCTAAGACCATTAAAATAAAATAATGCAAAGGCGCGCCAGCTAGAAATAAGATCCCTAAAATGGCTGCTAAGATGACAACGGCCGTACCAAAATCGGGTTGTAGTAATAATAAACTCAGTACGATCAATATCGTCCATAGGGCTTTAGCAAAGCCTAAGCCGTGAGTGGTAATGGCTTTATGATGACGAGTCACATAATCAGCAAAATAAATCATTAAACATAATTTGGCAATTTCAGAGACTTGAATATTAAAAAATCCAAAGTGTATCCAGCGGCGTGCACCATTAACTTCATGGCCTATGCCTGGAATTAATACGATGATTAATAATAAAAATGACAATAATAATAATCCACGCCCAGTGCGCTGCCATAAGGACAGTGGAATGCGCAATACTGCAAAACTGGCTATTAAACCCAATACGATATAAATCAATTGACGTTGCGCATAATAAAAAGCGGATCCGGTTTGATTTTGTGCAAGCGCCATGGAGCTGGAGGTCAAGATAATCAGACCCAAGGCCAACAGAATAATACTGGTTATCAGAAGGGCGCGATCAAAAGTAGCACCATGACTACTTTTGACCATGAACGAGTTCCACAAATTGTTCGCCCCTGTCGCGATAGTCTTTAAACATATCAAAACTTGCACATGCGGGTGCGAGTAAAACCGCATCACCACGCTCAGCTAATTCTGCGCCCAAATTAATTGCTTCTTTTAAACTATTCACATGGGTGCGGGGTAGATTTTTTGGTAAAATATTAGCAATTTCGTGCTGGGCTTCACCTAATAGAATGACATGTTTAGCATGTTGTTCAAGATGAGAGGCTAGGGCTGAAAAATCTGCGCCTTTACCCACCCCACCTAAGATCACAAGTTCTTTACCTTGAATATCGGCAGCGACATCTTGTAATGCTGCTATGGTAGCACCAACATTGGTAGCTTTTGAATCGTTATACCAACGGATGCCGTCTTTATCTAAGACCAATTCACAACGATGCGGCAAGCCTTTAAATTCATGCAAAGTCTTAGCTGCACGTGACATAGGCCAATGAAAATAATGTGCAACACTCAAAGCGGCCAGGGCATTATTAACAAAATTGGGGCGAAGGCTTGCTAAGCGTGAAGCAGGAAATAAAACTTTAGAACCACAGACTAACATGGCTTCACTGTCTATAGTTTTAATACCCAAGTCATCGTTTTGAGGCGCATCCAAACCAAAACTTTGCATATTTAGTACAGGGATTTGCGGCAAAGTTAAGGGATCGGCGCGATTATAAACGGCTAATTGGGTTTGATGAAAAACATGTTGTTTAGCGGTAATATAATCTTGTGGATTGGGATAACGATCATCGTGATCCGGGGTGATATTTAATAAAATAGCAACGCTGGGTGCAAGACTCATTGTAGTCTCGAGTTGAAAACTCGATAATTCTAGTACATATAAATCAATATCATTTAATAATAAATTTAAGGCAGGTTCGCCTAAATTGCCGCCAACAGCTACATTAATTCCCGCATCGCGTGCGAGTGCACCTATCATCGTGGTGACGGTACTTTTACCATTCGTTCCTGTGATCACAACGATCGGCGCTTTTGCGGCACGTGCAAATAATTCTATGTCGCCAACTATAGGAACATGTTTCTTGTGAGCCGCACGTAAATCAGGATGTGAGAGGGCGATGCCTGGGCTTAAAATAATTTCACTGGCTTTAGATAATAAATCGGCATCAAAACCACCTAAATAACATTCAACTTCAGGAAACTGTTCTTGTAATTGTGCAAGCCCTGGTGGGTTAGCACGACTATCCATCACGATAACAGGTTTATGGTTTTTTTTTAAATGTTGAACTACAGATAATCCCGTGATGCCTAAGCCAACGACGATATTCATGACTATATCCTTTTTAAAATTCTTAACGCACTTTAAGCGATACTAAACCTAATAATACTAACATGAGGGTCATAATACAAAAGCGAACCATGACTTTAGGTTCTGGCCAGCCTTTTAATTCAAAATGATGATGCAAAGGTGCCATGCGAAAAATGCGTTTGCCAGTGAGTTTAAATGATAAGACTTGTAAGATCACGGATACTGTTTCAGCGACAAAAATGCCACCCATAATAAATAAAATAATTTCTTGTCGGACCATGAGTGCCAATACACCTAAGACTGCACCCAAGGATAAGGAGCCTACATCACCCATAAAAACTTGTGCGGGATAAGCATTAAACCACAAAAATCCTAAACCTGCGCCCACCAATGCTGCTGAAAAAATGGCCATTTCACTGGATTCAACAATAAAGGGAATAGCCAAATAATTGGCAAATTCAGCATGACTGGTCACATAGGCAAATACACCTAAAGCGCCACCCACTAATACCGTTAAAGTAATGGCTAAACCATCCAAGCCATCGGTTAAATTAACGGCATTGCTGGCGCCGACGATGACAAAATAAGCCAGCAATAAATATAAAGGTCCTAAATCAATAAATAAATCTTTAAAGAAGGGGATTAGCAGTTGGGTATAACTTTCATCAAGTGCATTCATATAAAGGGCACAAATAATAATAATCGCCGCAACGCTTTGCCAAAAATATTTCCAACGTCCTGGCAAACCCCGAGGATTTTTTTTCACTAATTTTTGATAATCATCATAAAAACCAATAGCAGCAAATGACCATAAGGTAAACAACATGATCCAGATATAATGATTGGTGAGATCCGTCCATAATAATGTTGAAATAGAAATCGCAGCGATAACCAAGACACCACCCATGGTCGGTGTGCCTGCCTTACTAAAATGGGATTTAGGGCCATCATCTCGGACGGTTTGCCCAACTTTATAACTGGTTAGCCAGCGGATCATACTAGGGCCTATGAAAAGTGCCACGAGTAACGCCGTGAGTACGCTTAAAATAATCCGGACAGTCACGTAATGAAAAACATTAAATCCAGAATAATATTGGGTGAGGTATTCAGCCAGCCATAGTAACATAATTCTTCTACTCCATGAGTGCTTTGACGACTTCTTCTAAAGCGCCAGAACGTGATCCTTTAATTAATATAGTCATATTTTTATGTAATTGGGGTTTTAGAGCCGCAATAAGACTGGTTTTATTGGCAAAGTGTTGTGCACCTTCGCCAAAAGCTTGTGTGGTTAAGGCTGATAATTCGCCGACAGCAAAAAGCTTGTCTATGCCTTTTTCACGTGCAAGCCTGCCTACTTCTTGGTGAGCATCTTGGGCCAGATCGCCCAATTCTTTCATATCAAAAAATACCCAAACTTTTTCGCCAGGATAGCCGGCTAAAATATCTATAGCTGCTTTAACGGCTAAGGGATTGGCGTTATAAGCATCATCAATAATCACTGCTTCATTAATCCCTTTAATGACATGTAAACGATGTTTCGCCGGTTGCATATGGGCCAAGCCTTCAGCAATTTGTGAAAGTGGAACATCTAAGGCAACGGCTGCACTTGCAGCTGCCAGCGCATTAATCACATTATGTCGGCCTAAAATAGGTAATTGTATTTGAACCTCACCCTTGGGGGTATGCAATAAAAAAGCCGCGCAGCCATAATTAAGGGTAATATGGCTTGCAAAAATATCAGCATCTTGATGCGTAGAAAAACTAAGAATAGGCTGGCCCTTTAAGTGCTGTAGCCAAAAATCATAATAATGATCATCACGATTAATGACCGCAACGCCTTTTGGTCCTAAGCCTTGAAAAATTTCTGCTTTTGTTTTGGCTATGGTATCGACATCGCCAAAGCCTTCGGTATGCACAGGAGCAACTAGGGTAATAATTGCAACATCGGGTTTTGCCATGTGGGTGAGCGGAGTAATTTCATGTTGATGATTAGCACCGATTTCAATGACTGCAAAACGATGCTCCGGTGTTAAGCCTAATAAAGTGACCGGTACGCCGATATGATTATTAAAACTACCCATGGCTGCATGTGTAGCCCCGACTTTTGCAAAAATCGCGCTCAGCATTTGTTTAGTAGTGGTTTTACCACAGCTGCCGGTGACGGCTATGACTTTTATATTTGAAAGTTGCGCACGGTGCCAAGCCGCCCATTTACTTAAAGCCTCATAAGTGTTCGGCACTATGATTTGTGGCAAATCTATCGCCAGTTGTTTTTCGACCAGTGCGGCCTTAGCGCCTTTTGCTTTGGCTTGCGCTAGATGATCGTGGCCATCAAAGGATTCACCTTTTAAGGCAATAAATAAATCCCCAGGGTTTAACGTGCGGGTATCTGTCGAAAAATTAAAAATTTCGACATCTAAACCCATTAATTGCCCTTGAGTGAGTGTTGCCAGTTGTGATGCCTTCACGACTTTATATTCCTATATAAAACAAAAATTTACCAGGTAATCATAACAGTTAACGTAAATTTTGCAACAACGCCGTTTGTGCAATTTTATGATCGCTTAAGGCATACTTATGGGTGCCAATGATTTGATAATCTTCATGACCCTTGCCGGCGATTAAAATAAAATCATTAGGCTCGGCCTGATTAATGGCATATTCAATAGCCAGGGTTCTGTCATGTTGAACAATAACACGTTCAGTCTGGGTAAATCCTTGCATGATCTCATGGACTATTTGTTTTGAATCTTCTGTCCGTGGATTATCGTCAGTGACGATAATGTGATCCGCATAACGTTGTGCTATGCCTGCCATGAGGGGACGTTTGCTCGTATCGCGATCTCCGCCACAACCAAATACACACCAGAGTTGTCCCTTACATAAAGGTTTTAACACAGTCAATACTTTTTCCAAGGCATCAGGCGTATGGGCATAATCAATAAAGACATGTGCTTGACCATTTCCACCTATTTTAGTTAACCGCCCGGGCGGTTCATGCAAGTGCCCTAAAATACTAAGCGCCTGATCCGATGGAATATCCAAAGCGAGCATAGCGCCTAAAACCAATAATAAATTAGATAAATTATATTCCCCAAGAATAGGTGTCTTAAAAGGCGCATCATTAATCAGTGCAACAGTTTCATCCGCTGTTAATTTAATATTTTGAGCATTAAGTATTTGCCAACAACGTGCATGGGTACGTCCACCTAAACTTACACCTATTATTTTAATATCATCAGAAACTATTTGGATAATTTTATCAGAAAAATCGTCATCTAAATTAATCACCGCATATTTCAAACTATCCCATTCAAATAATTTTAATTTCGCCTCTCCATACGCTTCCATCGTATGATGATAATCCAAATGATCCAAGGTCAAATTTGTAAACAAAGCGACTTCAAAAGGCACTGCAGCAACACGGTGTTGATGCAGCGCATGCGATGACACTTCCATCGTCACATAATTAATTTTTTGCTGAGAAAATTCATATAAATATTGCTGCAAGGGCAGGGCAAATAAAGTCGTATGCGTACTCTCTTTCAAGGCACTCGCAGGACCATTGCCTATAGTACCCATCATAGCCGCTTTTTTTCCAAGTAATTCTAAAGCTTGGGTTAAAAAATAAGCACAAGAAGTCTTACCATTTGTTCCCGTGACTCCAATAATATGCATATTTGACGCAGGATTTTGGTAAAAAGTGCGTGCAATCAGGCCTAGTTTTGCGTCCAAATCGACAATAGGTACCAAAGGCAATTGCGACTCAAAACGTGCTATCACCGTTTGCATAGCAGCGCTTAAATCACGCGCTTCATAAGCCACCGCAACAGCGCCATGATTGATAGCACTTTCAATAAAAAAACGTCCATCTGACTGGGAGCCTTTACTAGCCAAAAACAAATCTCCAGACTTTGCAAGACGACTGTCGTTACATAACCCGGAAATCACCGGATTTATACCTTTATAATCAATAAGTTGCGAAATGAGGGTCGATAAACGTGTGTTTGACATGCCTTATACCTTCAATATCAAGATTAAATAACTATACCCATTCTACTTAGAAACGCGAACTTTTAGCAAGTCGTTGACCCAAAGTTCGTTAACTGATATAATAGGTCTTTAAGCAAGACCTAGGAAATATCATGCGTTTTCTTGAAGTATTAGCAAAGAAACAACAAGGCCAAAAACCAGATAGGGTTACCCTAGAAGGCATGATCAAGGATCTAATCAAGACCTATCTAGATAAAGAACAGGCTAGTGCTGAAACCTTCTATATACTTACTTTAGATCAAGACCGTATCGATGCACTGATCGATTGGTTTAATAATGAAGACAATTATCCGCAAATAAAAGAATTGTTGCAAGCACATCATTATCGTTTTTTGCGTCTTGTAGTCAGTCGCGGTGATATTAGACTACTTAAAGAACTAGAAAATGCAATTAAAAAATATAACCAGATACAGATAAAAACCAATGAAATAAATCTCTATCATACAGCGTATGAACAGGCTGAAAATAATCCAGTTGCTTTGTTCAAAGAAGCTTGTCAGACGCGCAATATAAAGATGGTAGAATTAACATTAAATAATATAACGAACATTAATGTTCTAACGCTATGGACAAATAGCCTAGTTGACGCTTTCATCACCATTCACAAAAATAAAGATATTGAAATACTTGAGCTGTTAATTAAAAAGTTTGGCTTGAGTGCGGCCAATATTATAGATTTTGTATCAGCGGCAGAAGTGATAAGAGATCAATCTGATATCCAGAAATTTTTCTTTACATGGATGTGGTATGCACAATTGAATTATATGGATGAAAATAGTGACTGTCTTACAACAATAAGACGCTTGCAAAATGAAGTCGCTATGTCAGACGATATTTCACCTGTTAAATTAACAGCCGTACAAGAAGCATTATCCAAGCTTGCCACCATAATCAATGGCGTTGACATATTAGTTGCGAACTATCTTAACAGTAGCACTTATGTTGAACGTATCGGCATCCTTGATCAGCTGTTATCTAATCCAGATTATAAAAAATACCTCATATATAGTATGTCTGCGCAGTTTCTATGCGCGAACGAAAATTTATTTATGCGTCATGTATTAAAAAATTATGATCAAGATATTAGTTTATTAGAAAAATTATTTGATAATTATACGCTGGCAGCCTGTGAAGACAATTTTATAGAATGGCTCGTTGTGCCATATAAAAATAACAATATGAATGCAGTAAAGTGTTTTCTTAAAAAAAGCCTGACCAAGGAAGTGGGTCTAACAGATGCTCAAATTAATTTTTTTATAGGAATTGTTTGCTCGGATAATGATATGGATACCTTGCATCTCCTGTTCCAATCTATAAATGATAAAAAGATCGTCCAACGCTTATTTATGATGGGCGGGATGCGAAGCGACCCTAATGTTAGGGTATGCCTTGATCGCTATCAAAACGATTTAAACCTTGCCTATCAACAGCAAGATATGAAACGAGTGCAAAAAATTGTAGCCACACTCACGCCACTTGAGATACAAAATAAACTTTCAGAACATGATTACGCGCTGCTTAGACTTATTTGTGAAAATAAAGATTACGCCACACTTAAAATTTGCTTTAAAAATAGCAACGATGACCAAGAAGACGCCTGCGATAAATTTTTAAGTGATACTAAGCTAAAAAATAATCCTGATGTAGTCAATACCCTCGTAACCTGCCAGTATAACAAACATTTCACTGATGCTAAAAAAACAAGCAATGAAAATCTAAATAATGAAATCAACGCAGCCCATGACACCCTCATAGCGCTTAATACAATAGCAATTCCTGAACTAAAAGAATCAACCCGCCGCGCATGGGTAAGTGGTATACAAATTGCTGTTAAACAGTTTTCTTAAAATAAACTCACAATGCCGCACTATAAATTTGTTAAATAATTAATATCCAAATCATCCGGCGGGACGTTGAGTAAGCGTAACGTTCCGCCCATGACTTTGGCAAAGACTGGGGCTGCAACTAGGCCGCCGTAGTATTGGCCTTGGCTGGGTTCATCGATTAAAACGATCATGGCAATTTGTGGATTGCTTGCGGGAGCAAAGCCTGCAAATAGAGCGAAATGGCGATCATCTACGTAACCTGTTTCACCGACTTTTCGAGTCGTGCCGGTTTTTCCGGCAACTTTATAGCCAGGTATTCTGGCGTATTGACCGGTGCCTTGATCGCTGGGATCTAAAAACAACATTTCACTGACGCGGATTGCAACTGTTTTATCTAATACCTGTTCGGTTTGTACGGGTTCATCGACTCGTAATAAAGAAATGGGATGTTGTTGTCCTTCATTGGCTAAGATGGCATAGGCTTGTGCGAGTTGTAAGACGGTGACTGATAAACCATAACCAAACGCCAAGGTGGCATAACTAAAAGGATCAGTGGTTGAAGATAAAACAATACGCCCCGCTTGCTCACCGGGTAAGCCACTGTGAGTGACTTGTGTGAGTCCTAAACGTTGCCAAGTTCGGCTAATTTGTGCAGGTGGCAGCGGTAATAATAATTTTGCAATGCCGACATTGCTGGAATGACGCAAGACCATGGATAAAGACAAAGGTCCGTAATTATGTAAATCTTTTACGGTATTGCGATGAACAATCATACTGCCAGGTGTGGTATCAACGACGGTGTCAAACGGTACTTCACCGGTTTCAAGTATTGCGGCCATGGCTAAAGGTTTCATGGTTGAGCCGGGTTCAAACGTATCGGCTACTGCGCGATTACGCATGCCTGGTTGCGGTCTATCATTGCGATTATTAGGATTAAATGAGGGATAATTGACCATAGCCAATACCTCACCGGTATTAATGTCTAGTACAACCACGCTGCCGGCTTGTGCTTGATGTTGGGTAATCGCGGACTTTAATTCGCGGTAAGCTAAATATTGGATACGTTTATCAATACTTAAATATAAATGCTGACCATCTTGATTGGCTTGAATCAGTTCTATGTCTTCAATCACGCGACCCAGTCGATCCCGTAGTACGCGTTTTTTGCCTGCTTGCCCGCTGAGCATTTGATCATAGGCCAGTTCAATGCCTTCTTGTCCCATGCCATCGATATTGGTAACACCGACTAATTGCGCGGTGACTTCACCTAAAGGATAAAATCTGCGGTATTCACGTTGGCTATACACACCGGGAATATCTAGTTCTAAAATTGTTTGTGCTACCTCTGGATTGAGCTGTCGTTTAAGGTATAAAAATTCTTTGTTGCGATTTTCATGTAAACGTTGAGCTAGATCAGGTAATTCACTCGATAATAATGTTGCCAAGGGACTGATGTCTTCTGGAATTACAAAATATTCTTTGGGATTAATCCAAATAGAATCAACGGCTGTGCTCACCGCTAAGGGTTCACCATTTCTATCTAATATCATGCCGCGATGTGCGGGTAGTACCACCGTGCGCACAGTGCGTAAATCGCCTTGTTTGCTTAAAAAATCATGATTAAAAATATGCAAATCAACCAAACGGATGGCTAAAATAATTATACCTAAGGTTAATAAGATTAATACCGCATAATAGCGCCAGATAAATTTGTTTTTCTTGCTCATTGCAGCATATCCTCAGAGACCCAAATAATTTCATTATCTTGGGGGACTCTCATGTGTAATTCTTTTGTGGCTATGCCTTCGACACGTGAGTGGGTGACGAGAGTACTCTCTTCTAATAATAGCTGTGACCATTCACTGTTGAGTGCATCCCGCTCGGTTTGTAGGCTGTGTAATTCAATCAGTAATTGTCGATTGCTGTGTTTAAAAAAAACAATGCCCAGTGCGGTAAAAAAAAGTAATATCCCTAAAGTCATGATCCTCATTGACGTTATCCTAAATTTTTTCTGCAACGCGCATTCTTAGCACTTCGAGCGCGGGGATTTTGTTTGACTTCATCATCGCTAGGCGCTTGATTGCCTAAGATTTTCATATGGGTGCGTATATCTTTTGCCTGAATGGGAATATAGATAGGCAATACTTCGCCACGTGCTTGTTTACGCATCCATTGTTTCACTATTCTATCTTCCAGAGAATGAAAACTAATCACGACTAAACGTCCGCCCTTATTTAAAACAGTTAGCGCTGCATTTAAGCCTTGGCTTAAATCATCGAGCTCTTCGTTAATATAAATCCGAATCGCTTGAAAAGTACGCGTGGCTGGGTGTTTATGTTTTTCATAATGGGGCACCGCTTGTTTAATAATAGTTGCTAGCTGGGTGCTTGTCATAATGGGTTCAAGCACGCGCGCTTGGCAAATCGCTTTGGCTATGAGTTTAGCACAGCGCTCTTCGCCATAAGTTTTAATGATTTGTGTTAATTCGCTTTCTCTAATATGCGCAAGTAATTGCGCAGCGCTTTGGCCGCAACTGGGATCCATGCGCATATCTAAAGGACCTTCGCGCATAAAACTAAAGCCACGCTCAGCTTGGTCAAGTTGTGGGGAAGACACGCCCAAATCCATGAGTATGCCTTGAATTTTGCCTTGTAATTGATGTCTACTTACATATTCTTCAAGCTTGGCAAAGCTGCCTTGAACAGGAATAATCGGCCAACCTTGTGCTTGCAAATCTTTGGCAACAGCGATGGCCTGTGGATCTTTATCAATCACTAATAATTGTCCAGGCGCCTGTAATTTTTCTAAAATAGCCAAACTATGTCCGCCACGTCCAAAGGTGGCATCAATATAACAACCACTTGGGTCAGTAATCAGCGCATCGACCGCTTCATGTAAAAGAACAGCTTGGTGCATAAATATGTTTTTCCACGTGGTCGTCATCTTAATAAAGTAGAGTCAGCCGTTAAGCCGGGTTTTGTCTTGGACAATCATTCATCTAGGATAATAGTCGCCTATTACCTCAAGCAGCCTACCCAGATCAACTGCGGGTCGCAGACGATGATCTTATTTGGCCTTGCTCCAGGTGGGGTTTGCCCTGCCACATTTGTTGCCAAATGCGCGGTGCGCTCTTACCGCACCATTTCACCCTTACCCTTGCGGGCGGTATATTTTCTGTGGCACTTTCCGTAGATTCACATCTCCCAGGCGTTACCTGGCACCTTACCCTATGGAGCCCGGACTTTCCTCGGTCTTAAAAAATACTTAAGAACGCGATTGTCTGGCCGACTCTGTGTATAGCGTACCAATGATTTACTGATAAAGCAATAGTTGGTTTAATTTCAAAAACCGTTGTAAAAAGAAGTAGTAGTATGTTCACAAATAATTTTCAAATTTTAATAGATGAAGATGAAGCAGACAATGGATCGCCAATAGTCCCGGTTACAGAAAATAAAAAAAAAGCGATTGCACAAGATGGAACTTCATCTCCGATACACCCCAACACAAATGCGGCTAAACGCAAATCGTGGCCGCCTATAATAGCTAATGAACCACAAGATGATCCTAAAGCTAAGACCATAGCTTACCAGGATAGTATTGGCATCAGCACTGGTCCTGGTCGTGGGGAGGCAAACAATCATGATAGTTATGTGATGGGTGTGATTGATCCAGATGCTTTATTTTCTAATGATCAAATAAAAACAATTTTCAAAAATACCAATGAAAAAGTTAAATCTGCTCTTGGGCTATATGATCAAGATAAAACAGGTGAAGATAAAGAATCTGGCTGTACTGCTTTGCTGTGTATGGTCCAAGCAAAAGGTGTTGTAGTGGCACATGCCGGTGATTGCAAGGCGACACTGGTTTATAAAAAAAATGGTCAGTATCACCTCAAACATTTAACAACGCCACATCGCTTGTCCAATTCAATAGAAATAAAACGTGTTGATGCAAATCAACAAACACTGGATTCACAACGCTTAAGTACGTTTGATAATCGTAAAGTTGGCATCATGCCCACTCGTGGATTTGGTGCAGAAAATTATATACCCGGATTTATTCCCGAGCCTGAAATTATTAATCTTGAAGAAGATATAGATTTAAATGAAGCTTATATTATTGGGAGTACCGATGGTTTTTGGGAGCATATCAGTGATCAAGCGCTGTTGAGAAAATTCAATAATAAAGAATTTATAAATAGTTCGCTAACAAATAAGGCTAATCAATTACGCAAACAAGCTTATTTTAAAAAAGAGAAAGATGAATATATAAATGGCGATAATATTACGGTGTGTGTTGCCCGTGCAACCCCGGGTGTTTTATTTGGGGTTACCGATGGATTTGGCGTCTTTGGTGGGGTTGCAGCGCGTAGTGCTATAGATAATTTACACGATGATATTTTAAAATATGAAAGTGTGAATTTACTAGATCCGCAGGTCCAGTTTGAGGTGGCGTCGATCAATCTACTCAATATGATGAAAAATAAAACTGCAACAAAAGCAGAACAAATACAGGCGCTAGTAACATTTCATAACGTTTATGTGAGTCTACCTTGGTGGAGAGAATACAGTTACACTTTAACGCTAGTCATATGTATAGTCGTAGGCGCTATCATTGGTACTTTATTGGGTGTATTATATGAGTGGGCCTTTAATGCCAGCGGGCGCAGTGCTTGGCGCCATTGAAGGTGCTTTTAAAGGTGCTGCATTTGCAGCCAGTTTAGGTGGGGCAAGTGCTGTCGTAGGTACGGGTATACATTATGGTTATAAAAACTATATTAAATCGAATCAAGATACAGCGCTTGGTACTATTGAAGATGCTAAAAATTATCCCAAATCTGCACTTTGCTCATGAGATAAATCAGTCATTTTTAAGTAAATTTATGCGCCTCTCGTCGGCATCGACGACGGTGAATTTATAAATTTCAATGGTAATGCTCTCACCAATGGCCGGCACGTGGCCAAAACCTTGAGTAATTAACCCCCCTACGGTATCAAAATCTTCTTCATTTAAAGTGGCATCAAAATGTTTATTAAAGATTTCAATGGGGGTAAGCGCTGTGACATTAAATTGGGTAGTGTTCAGTTTTTTAATATAAGCTGCATCGGGTTCTGAATCATATTCATCGGCAATTTCACCGACGATTTCCTCTAAAATATCTTCCATGGTAATCAGTCCTGCTACACCGCCAAATTCATCGACGACCATGGCAATGTGATTGCGGGTAACGCGAAACTCGCGCAATAAGACGTTAATGCGTTTACTTTCTGGCACAAACACTGCGGGGCGTATGTAGCGGCGAATATTAAAATCGGCTTCACCACTGATAAAATATTTAAGTAAATCTTTGGCTAATAATAAACCCAGGACTTCCGTCTTTATCGCCACCAATTACCGGAAAGCGCGAATGTCCCGATTCAATAATCATGGGAATAAATTCTTTAGGGTCAGATTCTTGTTCCACAACGACCATTTGCGCGCGGGGTATCATCAAGTCACGGGCTTGCATATCATTGACGTCGAGCACGCCGTCGATCATTTGCAAGGCCTCATTATCAATCAAGCCATCCGTCTTTGCTGAAGATAAAAAGGCAAGCAATTCTTCACGGGTATTAATTTTATATTTCAAAAATTTTCTTAACATCGCCTTGAAGGACAGTGAGGGTTTGGCGCCTGATAAGGAGGATTCATCGTTCATGTTGTTCTCTCTTGATAAGGATTAGGCATATTTAATTGTTTGAGTAAATTAATTTCTAATTGTTCCATTTCTGTGGCACTGTGCGTATCCAGATGATCATAGCCTAGCAAATGCAAGCAACCATGAATAGTCAAATGGGCAAAATGCGCTTCAACCGTTTTATGTTGCGTTTTCGCTTCAAGCAGCATTTGCGGCACACAAATGGCTAAATCACCCAGTAATGATAGCTCGAGATCATCAGGTTTTTCAAATGGAAATGCAAGGACATTCGTAGGACCGCTTTTGTGGCGATACGTTTCATTAAGTTGACTCATTTCTTCATTGTCAACGAGTAGGATGCTGATTTCAGTTTCTTGCTGGCGCAGACTTAAGGCGATTGTTGCCCACTCAATAATTTTATCATCGCTAGGACACAGATTATCGGTCATATGATGTTGGATATCGACCGTTATTTCAGGATTCATGGTTTTCATAATGATGGTAAGCTTGGACTATTTTTTGCACCAAAGGATGACGTACCACATCGGTACTTTCAAAAATAGTAAAACTAATATTATCGATGTCTTTTAATACTTGTAGGGTTTGTACCAAGCCCGAGCCTTTGGCCTTAGGTAAATCAATTTGCGTTACATCACCCGTAATCACGCATTTAGAATTAAATCCCATTCGCGTTAAAAACATTTTCATTTGCTCTATCGTCGTATTTTGACTTTCATCTAATATAATAAATGCATCATTCAAGGTGCGACCGCGCATATAAGCGAGCGGTGCAATTTCAATGGTATTTTGTGCAAGACATTGCATGACCTTTTCAGCGCCTAACATTTCATGTAAGGCATCGTATAAGGGACGTAAATAAGGATCGATTTTTTCCGCGATATCCCCTGGTAAAAATCCTAAACGTTCGCCGGCTTCAATAGCAGGGCGTACTAAAATAATGCGGTTCACTAAGCCTTTTTCTAAGGCCGCTACGGCGCAGGCGACGGCTAAATAGGTTTTACCTGTGCCAGCTGGACCTATACCAAAACTTAAATCATATTGTTGAATGCGATTCACATAGAGCTGTTGATTTTTACCGCGTGGCTTTATTGATCCGCGTAATGTATGAATAGGCGCCTGAGCACTTGGACCGGATTGTATAAACATTAACACTTTTTCTGGTGTTAAGTTTTGATTTTGCGCGGCATCATATAAAGCGCGCAAGATTTCTGCGGTTTTTTGCATGTGCGCAGGCTCGCCTTCAATTTTAAAAGTAAAGCCGCGACAACTAATACGCACGTGTAAATATTTTTCGAGTAATTGTAAATGTTCGTCCAATTGCCCGCACAAATTGATTAAACGATGATTATCTTCGGGGGTGAGAACTAAAGTTTGTGCTTGCTTCATGCGCGCACGCCTCGCATACAATTGGTTAAACATTCGGTGATTTTTACATTAACCAATTGGCCGACTAAATCCAGTGGCCCATCAAAATTAACAATGCGATTATTTTCCGTACGTCCTTGCAGTTGGCCTTCGAATTTTGCGCGGCCTTCGACTAATATGGGTACCACCGTATCGTGCATGCGCTGGCTAATTGCACGAGATTGGGTATTAATGCGGTTTTGTAATAATTGCAAACGTTGTTTTTTAATATCTAATGAAATCGGATCATGCAATGATGCTGCCGGGGTACCTGGGCGGGGGCTGTAAATAAAACTAAAGCTATGATCAAAGCCAATTTCATGCAATTAAATTCATAGTCGCTTCAAAGTCTGCATCAGTTTCACCGGGAAAACCCACAATAAAATCAGAAGATAATGCTGATATCAGGACGAACTTGTCGTAATTTTCTAATTTTGTTTTTATATTCCAAAGCCGTATGTCCGCGTTTCATTAAGCGCTAAAATTCGATCAGATCCACTTTGCACCGGCAAATGTAAATGATTCACTAATTTGGGTATGTCTCGCATAAGCTTGGATGAAGACTATCCGAAAATTCAACTGGGATGCGAAGTCGTATAGCGAATACGCAAGATATTTTCTATGGCTGCACATGTATTGAATTAATATCGCTAAATCAGCTATGTGACCATCATGGATGAGGCCACGATAAGCATTTACATTTTGACCTAATAAATTTACTTCGCGAACGCCTTGTTCCGCCAATAGCGCAATTTCTGTAATTACGTCGTCAAAGGGACGGCTGATTTCTTCGCCGCGCGTATAAGGCACAACACAAAAACTACAATATTTACTGCAACCTTCCATGATGGATACAAAGGCCGTTACGCCATCAGCTTTTGGTGCTGGCAAATGATCAAATTTTTCAATTTCAGGGAAAGAAATATCGACCTGTGAGCGCTTATGGGTTTTTACATCTTTTAACATTTTCGGCAAACGATGCAAGGTTTGTGGGCCAAAAACCACATCCACATAAGGCGCACGTTTTAAAATGGTTTCGCCTTCTTGGCTCGCAACACAGCCGCCCACACCTATGATGAGCTCGGGGTTTTTGTCTTTTAGGTTTCAAACGACCTAAATCAGAGAAGACTTTTTCTTGAGCTTTTTCCCGAATCGAACAAGTATTGAGAAGAATAATATCTGCCTCATCAACATTGTCA